>CAVOCV010000010.1:0-25200 GCA_963694325.1 Candidatus Thalassarchaeaceae archaeon
TTCTGTGGCTCGAGGCGACCGGAGTTTCGAGCGGTGGATTCAGGCTCCCCGCGGGTACGTGGACTCAAGTCGATGCTGAAAATGTTGACTGTGGTACTCTGATCGATGGAAACGGGGCACTACGGCTTGATTACGCCCTCGTTTTCGATTGATATCGAATCGGTGCACAAATGACCCACCTCCAAATCTTTGATATTGTCACAACGCAACGCGTACGCATGAAGCGCTCTGCGTTCGCCATCGTTGCCCTGCTACTTTGCATGTCTCTGCCGCCCACCTTGGCCCAGATTCCCACCTCGAATGACAACACGACCAATGCGGGAGAACCGCTCACCCTCAGCATCGATGGGACGGTGCTCACAAAGTTCGTCAGCGTCGGTGCCGATGTGCAGATTCAGGCCTTGACCCGTGGTCATTCTGAGAACACCATCGTCACTGCGAACATCATTCACTACCCGAACATGGATGCAATCGACCTGATCGCCTCTGTCAGCCTGCCCGAGGGTGGAAATTACGTCGACATGGTCGTTCTCTCACAAGTGGGTGCCCACGATGATGATGCGGACACAATGGCCTGGGAAGCCGTCTACACAATTCCAGTGAATGCGGTCGGCGGCGTCTATGGCGCCTCAATCACCGCTGAAGATGGTAACCTCAGGGTCACAGATGACCCGACCCAGTTGGCTGAAGTCTTCCGCGAGCAGATCGAGTTGGTTCTCGCCGCGGTCGACAATGCTTGGGATCGAGCCAATCCAACGCTGGACATCAAGGGCGAGTTCGATGAATTGGATATCGCCGCCGAGGACAATGGCGGCTGGGGAGTCTTCGTCACCACATCCCGAGATGAACCAGGGATTGGTGGCAGCGAACAACTGTGGGATGCGATGATTGACGCGGGCCATAATCAGTACAACATGTCGGCTGGGGCGAATTTCCTCGAAGCCTGGATGGACCTGCTCGGATCCGAGGACCAGGCGGCGCTCAGTGCGATGATCGGCGGCCTGATGGTCTATCTGGATGAATTCCCCCTACCGCGAACGCTCGATGATTTCGATGAGATGGTCGAATACATGCTGCTGTTCGACCCGATTGAGAATTTCACCCGCTTCGAAGGGACCGGCGATTTCCAAGCCGCCTATGATGCCCTTCTCGATGCGGATGAATTCTCTGCGATGAGGGATGCGTTGGATGATTTGGCCAATGGCACGAAGAAATTTGAATCCGCCCAAATTCTGATGCAAAATTTGGCCCTGCTCGCCGTCTCGATCCACCCTGAGGCCATCGCAGAGGCTGTCGAAGCCTGGGTCGGTCCTTTGATGGAGGGGGAATTCGAAACCATGACCCCGATTCAGAAGTACGTCGTCCGATGGATTGAGATGGCGTCGGAACTCAACGAGGAGACCGACATTCAAGATACAGATGGGGATGAAATTCCCGACCGCATCACCTTCCAGTATGAGTATCTTCTAGAGACCACTGAGGGTCAGTCCTGGACCGCGAAAATGGAATCTAATTCACCGTGGGTGAACGATATCATGGACGATTTCAACATGCTGCCAGAGGACATCCTCGCCCACGTCATAGAGTCAGTCGACGACCCCATTTGGGGCGGAGTCAGCGATACGATGGCGGCCTTCGGCGAATTCATGGACAACTCGACTGGTATTGAACGCCACATGTGGTGGCCGTCCGACGAGGGTGATGATGAAGAGGGCGAACCGCAGGGTACGCCTTCAGGCGTCCATTTCGAAGAACTGTACGACATTCGCACCTCGATTTACGACAAGCATGTGCTCGATCTCGGACTTGAACTCAAGTTCTGGGGTCCTCAAGAATCAGATTACCCTCCCAACTTTGTCATGACCATGACCAATGACCGAGGGGATGTTGTCAGCGCCACTCTGGCGCAGGATGATGATGAGACCCAGCGCTACCTCGGACGTCTGACGGCGACCCAGATTGAGGACACGACATGGACATTTTCACAACCGATGGCGGGCTTTGACGCTACCGACGTCTCCAACGCTGAATTCCGCATGGAATCCCTGCGCGATTCGATGATGGATGTCATGATTCCCGAAGGCCTTGATGAGACCTTCTTGGTATCCTCAATCGGTGTGCTGGTCGAGCAGGACGAATCGGTCACAATTGATTCATCTTACACCGTCGACACGATGACGTACGACCACGAGGGCGCAGTAGAAGGTGCAGAGGTCGACATCGCGATTCTGCGTATATCTCCCCAGCAAGCCGAGGGTGCCTTCGCCCAATTCGAGCCTGAAGGCGAGGTCGAGTTGACAATCTCCTCGGATCAGATTACCGGCCGATACGACGGCAGCGACCTCGATGGGGACCTCAGCGCAACCATCTACGAATTCGAAGGGGATGAGGAAAGGATGCCACATCCGCAGAGGGCCGAACTCGAGGATGAGATTGAGGTCACGGGCATGGGAACCTACTGGGGCGAGACAGACCTGCCCTCCGGAGGGGGCCTGGCCAACGTCATGACCAGCGGTACCACGGACACCGGACTCGAATTTGAGTTCCATCAGCAGGTTCCTTTGCCAGAAACCAGCGGTTGTGGGGCGTTGCGGGGCCATTCAGGTGGATCTGTTATCTACATCGATTGGTACTACTCACCATTCGTCATGTACAATGACGAAGGTCAGGTCCACTACGACAAACCCGACCTTTTGACCATGACCATCGACTGGGGGGACGGCACAACGCCCGAGGAATACTCGGACAATGCCAATCAGGAATCCGGCTGGGTGGATTACGACTACAGTGAGACCGACCCGATGTGGGCCGTCAATGATTACGACATCACAATCACCTACACAGATGTGAATGGTGGCGGGGTCAGCCATTACCTGAATTACAAGCCAAACGAGGGATTTGAGCGCGATGGCGAACGAGATGGATATGTCGAGAGCGGCTGGTGCGATCTCGATTCGTGGACAGAGGCCATGCCCTCCGCCCAGATCATTGATGGGTTCATCACCGACGGGCCTGGAGAGGTCATGGATGAACAGATTCTGCCCTCGAATGCGGATGGTGAAGCAAGCCTCGTCGCAAATCCGAGTATGGCAGGTATCTACGTCTCCATCGTCCAGTCGAAGGTAGTCCACGCCGATGGCGAGACGATGACGGGCATCGGGATGAGCTTCAGTATTGCGACGAATGGATTGGTCTCTGTGGATGGTCCGACCCTCGAGACGACCATCGCGGGCTTCGACGTGTTGAGCATCACACCGGGTCCAAGTGGCTTGGCCGACATCACGATCGTTCCCACAGGTGTGGATACTGAGGCGTACGTTGCGAAAATGATGATCGCTCCGTTGGATCTCACCGTGCCTTTCCCCGACTTCGATTACGAGGAAGTTGAAAGCGAATACGAACTCGACTTCCAATCAGGTGACACCCAACGGACTCAGGAAGTGCGCATCACCGCACCGGTGTCTCTACTCGCAATCTCGGTGGAATCGGAAGATTCCAATTTCCCAGAAGCGCTCTACGCCGCCGTTCTGCTCGCCAACCCGGGCGGATTGGAGATGACCGGGGCACTCGGTCCAGGGCAAACGACGAACATCGCGTTGGATGCTGAGACCGGTGAAGCGAATCGAATTCTCGCGATGGCCGCTCCGAAACTCGGATTCGACCCCGCGTCAATCGACTTCTCAGCCTTCACAGAACTGATCTGGCAAGAAGGAGCGCGCAATGAAATGTCATGGATGGATGCTGAACTGAGTGTCGAAGAATTCTGCATCAGCATGCGCGTCGAGGAGCAGGATTGGGGTGGCGAACACAATGTCGCCATTACCCTGCGGCATTCCCAGAACGAATGGGCGTCCATGCAGCACGATTTCAACCCCTCCGGGGCGATTCTCACCGATGGCGAGGGCAACACCGAAGCCGAGATCGAGGATTGGGTGGAACAAGAATGGGAGGATGACTCATGGGGTGCTCTCTACGATCTCGACCTTACCAGCGAGGATACGTTTACTCTGATTCTTGGCGACTTCGAGTGGATCTTCGACGTGTATCACGATGAGGAAGAGAATCACTACTACATCGATTATGACGAAGGAGATGATGACGATGGAGACAAAATCTGCTCGATGGAGGTCGGCCAGACCGATGCGGAGGAATTCGCCATGTTCGATGAGTTCTTCTCAAGCCTTGATTCGGTCGCTTGGGGCCTTGGTTCGAGCGCTGATCTGCGCCTGCCGATCCTCTCCAGTCCGAGGGATGAGTACACCGTGATTGCGGTGGCCCAGTTGGGTGAAGGGTCTGGTGCAACCGCTGTGGCCGCCCTTGGTGCACAGGTGGCTGTGCCCAATCCCGAGCCGCCGGTGATGCAGAATCTGACGCTGTCCTTCGGCCCTGCCAACCCCCTCCCGGGTGATGTTGTGCAGATCACGGCTCTGGATGAGAACTACCAACCCGTTCCCGACCTATCCGTCACGCTCATGCGCGATAATGTGACGATGTACGGCTTGATCAGCAATGAACATGGCCAAGCACACTTCGGTGTGACTGTGGGCACGATTGTCGTGCGTGTCTCGGGTGGCATGTTCCACCCATCCGAACTGACGATCATCGTCACTGAGGAGGGCATCGAAACCGAGGATGGTGAGGAATTGCCAGCCGATTCCGACGGAGATGGTGTGCTCGATGAAGAGGACGAATTCCCCGATGATCCCGATGAAGTGGCGGACACCGATGAGGATGGTGTCGGCGACAATGACGATGCCTTCCCACTCGATCCCAACGAATGGGCGGACTCCGATGGAGATGGCATCGGTGACAATGCTGAACTCGGGTCCAACTCGGGTGATGACAAGTCAAATTCAATGCTCATCATCGCTGCGGTGATCGTCACCGTGCTGCTGATGGCCGCGGCGATTCTACTCGTGTTGCGACGCCGCAGTGCTGCGGATGAGGGCATCTGGGATGACCAACTCGTCGAGGACGAACTATTCGATGCCCCGACCCAAGCGAGCGCCGGGCCGACCCGTGCGCCGCCGATGATTCAAGCCACGCGTGGACCGGCTCCAGAAACTGTCGGGACGATGAACGATGGCTACGAGACCATCGAACACCCGGTGGGAAGCGGTGAATGGTGGTGGAAGGACCCCGCGACCGGACAATGGAACGAGTGGTCATGATAACCCACAGGGCGCCTATGGCGCCCTGATGACTCCCGAACAGGGACGTGCGGCTCTACTGGTCGGCTTGCTCGCGTGCGCGGGTCTGCTGTTCGCCTTCCCCGTCGAACCGGTCATGACGACCGAGGTGCTATTCGACGATCCAGTCGACGAACGTATCCGAACAGAATCGGTGGGCCATTCGAGTCGTTCACAACTCGTTCTCAGAATTCATCACGACGATGGCGGTGCCTTGACCAGTGATCTCGGTCGGGTGAAAGCGCTGATGCAGCTCGAGCAAGAGGCGCTCGACGGGTCCAACCCCGACACATCCTGGGAGGCGGAAGACATTCGAATCGCTCGCATTCAAACCCCGTTCAGTCTATGGGAAGATGCCTTTGCTTCACGGGATCGCAACCTTTCCGAAGCGACCCGTTGGGCCGATGTACTCCAACCTGAAATCGAGATGGGTTGGTGTGGAAATGAATCGACACCCGAGGAGCGGCAGGCCTTCGAAGCCACCATCCTGTTGTTGCCCGACGATGCGAATCCAGGCGTCGCCTGCCCTGCCTTCGCCGGTGCGAATGCCAGTCAACCGCCCGCTGCGAACGAATTAATCTGGATGGTATGGCTTGAATCTGACGACGATGCGGTGGACTGGGGGGCCCTCCAGGTGTGGGCAGACAAGGTCAGCGAGAACACCGAGTTCGAGGTCACCGGTGTCGGCGTGAACATGCTATTCTCCAAGGTTCGCAGCGATGCGGTGCAGGATCTTTCACGGGTCCTCATCCCCTCCGTCATCCTGCTCGGTGCAATGCTATTCTTCGGACTTGGAAATATCCGAATCGCCGCCGCCACCCTCGGCGGTGTGATCCTGGTCGTCTGCGCGGAATTCGGGGCCCTTTCGGCTCTTGGCCACACGTTCTCTGTGCTCGATGGTATCGCGATTCCAATCATCATGGGGGTGGCTGTCGATGGTGCGTTCTGGTACTGTAAATCCTCGCGTGACCGCGATGAGGTGCGCAGCATGCTGCTGATCGCAATGATAACCACGGTGGCCGCTGTCTCACTGGCGTTGTTCGGTCCAATCCGCGCCCAACGCTCGTTGGCGCTGGTGATGGTGTGTGGCATCGTCCTGAGTTGGGTGGTCACGCGCTTCCTTCTCGAGGGGTTATTCCTCTCTCAACGGCAGGATGTGGTCGATGAGACTCGCGGAACTGCCGGTTTGTTGACGACGAAGGCGATGTCTTGGTCCTGGCCGATTGCGCTGATGGTGCTGACCTCGATCGCGCTGGTTGCCCCGACCGGTGTCGATGTATTCGGCATCGAGGATTTCCTCGCCGAGGATGACCCCGCATTGGATGATCTTGAGGATCTGCGCTCGCGCTACGTGCTCGCCTCGACAACCGTGGCCTGGATCGTGGTCGATGTCGACGGGGATTCTGTGGACGACTTCGATGCACTACGTAACCTCCAGAGTCAACTCGGAGATCACTCGAGCGTCATCAAGTTGGATTCTGGTATGCATCGGGCACCCCTTGTAATCGGTATCCCAATGGATGTGGGATTGCCTGAGAATTCGACCGTGGACAGCGCAGCGGTGGATTCCACGGGCAGCCTGCTGACAGAGGATGCTCGGCTGCAACGCGATGGAGTGACCACGGGCGTTGCGATTGCGGTACTCATCGATGGGGAAGACATCGATGCCGCGCTGGAATTCAAAGCCGACGTCGCTGCATTGCTCGAACACCACGACCTCTCCGGCAGCGTTGGTGGTGACCTGCCGATCGGTGCTGAGATTGCCCGTACATTCGAAGAGACCCGAATCACCCAGATCGTCTTGGCTGGTGCAGCCATCTTCATCGTCGCGGGGTATGTCGTTCAAGACCCGGAACGCGCCGCCCGCATCGCGGTTGGTACCATCGCGGTCGGGATTGCCGTCGACGGCATGGCCAGCCTGATCGGTGGTCGCGGTGTGTACAGTGCACCCGCGGTGCTTCTCGGCATGGGCTTCGCAGCGGATTACCTCTCCCACGCCAGTGCTGGACATGCACCGTCCCGTGCCGATACCGCTGCCCGATGGTGGTCGGCCGCTTCTTCGGTCTCGGTCTTCGTCCTCCTCTCGTTCGCTGCGTTCCCACCCGCGCAGGACACCGGCCGATTGCTGACGCTCAGCATCCTGTTCGCCGTCGTGCTCGCCACCTGCCTCGCATTTCACAGCGCGGAAACCGGCGAAGATGCCTAATCCCAGAGACGGGCCGCAGTGCCATGGAGGCCGAGGTCATCGTCGAGGGGCGCACGACCCACCGCCTTCCGCCCACCCGGGATGATCGTTCCGAGAAACAAGTTGAGCGGCATGGCAAAGGACCGGCGGATCGCGCCCATCGGTCTGTTTTTCACAACCCGGCGATGGCGGGCTGTCGCACGCGAAGTGTCCTGCTTTTCGACCATATTCTGGACACGGATTGGTTCAAGAAATCCACGGTTCATACCATCGATGCACTCTGTGCGACGGGCAGTCGAATCAACCGATGGCTGACCGAATTGCCGCCTGAAAAAGCCGAGAGACTCCTCGCCGTGGGTGTGGATCTCGATGGCGAGGCGTTGGAGTTCGCCCGCCAGAACTGCCCCGGTGCTGAATTCATTCACAAGGATGCGAGGCAAGTATTGCTGTCGAGTGGTTGGCAATGGATTGACATCGACCCGTTCGGCTCACCCTTGCCCTTTCTCGATGCGGCGATGCAATCGAGTGCCCGCAAGGCCGTGATGGAGATCACCGCGACGGATACCGCGGCGTTGACAGGGTCGACTCAGAGCGCATGCATGCGACGTTATGGCGCGCGCATTCGCTGCGATGAGATGGCGCATGATTCCGCCCTGCGATTGTTGATGGCGACCATCGCCCGAGCCGCTGCCCGCCACGACCGCGCCATCGAGCCACTACTCTCATCGTGGGATTCCCATCACATTCGGGTATCCATCCGAACGAAGCGTTCCATCGAAAGCGCCAACATCGTCGAGGAAAGTCTCGGCTATCGCATCGCTACTCCAACGGTGGAGGAGATCGAAGATTCCGTCAATGCGGGTCTACACCCCAACGGCACGCAGGAGGGACAGCCATTCTGTCTCATTCCCCTCAGTCACCCGGTGAACCGAGATGACCCACGTGTTTCTGGGCCCCTGTGGACCGGCCCATTGTTCGATGAAGCGGCCCTGGCGTCAATGACCGTCGAGCGGGCCATCGAATTGTCCGGAGATGGAGCCGAACCCGCCGTGCGCCATTGGGCAGCCGAAGCGGCGCTTGCCGATGTGCCCTCCCTCATCATCACCGACATGCTGCCCGCCCTCTGCGGTGTCAGCGGTCCACCCCGATTGGTCAACCTCGTCTCCACTCTGCAGGAAGCGGGACACCGCGCGGCCATCGCACGCTGGAATGCACCCGCCATCCGAACCGATGCGCCATGGGCTGCCGTGGTCGCGGCGACGAAGGCCTGTCAGCCGCCGATGTAGGACATCTCGACCTTCGCGATCTCGGTGGCGCCCGCCCGTTGCTCGCTGTAATTGTCATCTCGTGAAGTCCAAACTTGCGCGATCAGTGTTCCCAATTCATCATCGGATGCACCCTCTCTCAAGGGTGTCATCAAATCCAGTCCTTTGGAGGCGAATAGACAGGTGTAGAGATGACCATCGGCGGACAGTCGGGCGCGGTTGCAATCGCCACAGAAGGGCTCAGTCACACTGCTGATGAAGCCGACCTCGCCCTGATTCTCAAGATTGAATCGCTTGGCAACCTCACCTCTATTTGTTGCAGAAAGGGGAAGGAGCGTGCCCAATCCTGCCTTGAGTTCGGCGGTTGGGACCACGTCTTCCATGACCCATCCATTGGTTGTCCCCACATCCATGTATTCGATGAAACGGACCGCAATATCGCGGCTTGAGAACCGTTCGATGAGGCGCAGTACCTCGTCTTCGTTGACACCTCGCTTGATAACCGCATTGATTTTGATTGGGCCGAGTCCAACGGATTCGGCCGCTTCAATGCCGGCGAGAACCGCCGCGACCGTGTGGCCCGAATCCGTGATCGCAGCGAAGGTCGTCTCATCGATGGCATCCAAACTCACCGTCACTCGGTCCAAGCCCGCTGCGGAGAGAGCCGGTGCATAGCGGGGCAAGAGCACACCGTTCGTCGTCATGGCGATTTCGACATCGTGCATGGCGACCATGGAGATCAATTCATGGAGGTCTCTTCGCAACAAGGGTTCGCCGCCAGTCAGTCGAATTTTCTCCACCCCAAGGGATACGAAGATCCCGACCAAACGGTCGATTTCCTCGTAGGTCAACACACCCGCGCGCGAGAGATAGGGGAAATCCGCACCGAATACCTCGCGCGGCATGCAGTATCGACAGCGCATGTTGCAGCGATCGGTCACCGAGATGCGGAGATCGCGCAAACCACGCCCTCTGAGGTCTCGCAAACCCGCCATAGACCCCTGACTGCACCCGGCGATGTTCAAGCCTTCCGCCAACGCTGCTGGTATACCACTCCAGAGCAGGGTATAGGCCCCGGGGGTCCCCCTAAGTCGGTCATATACTCCGGAGCACAACAACCAGATTAGGTGGAAAACCTATGGATAAGATACAAACAAATGGAAAGATGCTGGCACGAGGCCTCGTTCTCGCGCTCGCCCTGCTGATCCTGCCCCTCAGTGGCATGGCCAGCGCGGAAGCGAGTGCGACCAAGGACGCTTCAGCCGTAGACAAGTTGGATCTCGGACTCGACGCAGTGGTCGTCGATGCCGCCGACCTGAATGAATTGGATGAACTGGACTTGCAGGCTCTCGAGCTTGCAGACGCGGTATCACTCAGCGACAGCCTGAGCGCGGATCATCTCGATCTGCGCGACATTGAGGCGGTCGATGAGAACGAGGTCACGGGCGTGCTCGTGATCGTCGATACCGATGGGCACATCGCGTGGATCACTGTGGTCGTCTTCTACGAAGATGGCAGTGTGGAAGTGGACCGATACGGTCCGATGCGTTACTCACAGATGCGTGAGCGCCTCGCGAACTACGATGGTCGCCTGATCGTCAACTGGTTCGATGCCCCGGTCGACCCTGCACCTGGCTGCCCCGGCGGCCTGCTCGCGGGTCAGCTCAACGTGAACGATGACGGTACCGGCTCCTTCAGAGGCCAGGTCATGAACGCCGATGGCGACGTGATCGGACACCTCTGGGGCGATTTCGGTGAAGGCCAGTACCACGGACAGTTCAGCGCTCGTGGCGGCGACATCACCGGTGTGCTGCGCGGTCTGTACTCAGATGGCGCATTCAAGGGCCAGTGGAGCTCCGCGGACGCGGACATCGAAGGCGTCATGGCGGGTCACTACAAGACCAACGAAACCGGCGAGTCCGGCGTCTTCCGCGGCAAGTGGAAGATGGACTGCTCAGTCGACGAAGAGATCGAGCCCCGCCCGGTCCCCATCGACGTGCAGCCGATCAGCCGCAAGCCGATGCTCAAGCAGCTCGACGATGTGATGGACAAGCCCGTTCTCGAAACCGAGTCCGGTGGCGTCATCAACGTCGGAGATGCAGCTGCGGGCTCGACCCTCGGCACCATCGCACTGCTCGGTGCAGGATTCCTGCGCCGACGCATCACCGGTGGCATCTGAGACCCAGGACAACCCGTCTGTGTGTGGCTGATTGATCAGCGGATGGCACACGCAGATTGATAGAAGGCAAGCGGGGCCGTCTCATTACGAGGCGGCCCCCTTGCTCACCATCACAGATCTTGCAAAAGAGAAGCTCGCAGGCTTCGCGACCCAAGCGGACGATGCGACCGATCTCGTTCTGCGCGTGGCCATCGTCGGCCGCGGCGCCTCCGGATTCCAATACGATCTACAGCTCGTCGGCCGCGCCGATACCGCGGACGACGACGTCTTCTGTGAGGTCGATGACGTTACCGTCGCCATCGCCGCCAAGAGCGCGGTTCACATGGACGGCGCAACCCTCGATTTCAAGGAGAGCCTGATGGGAGGCGGTTTTCACTTTGAGAATTCCAATCCCATGTGGGCGGATCCCACCGAACAGGCCGTCGCCGAGGTCATCGAATCCAAGGTCAACCCCGCGGTCGCAGCACACGGCGGCACGGTCAGCCTGGTCGGTATCGACGATGGCGTGGTCGTCATCTCATTCGGCGGTGGCTGTCAAGGCTGCGGCATGGCGGATGTCACCCTCAAGCAAGGCATAGAAGTGATGATCACCGATGAGGTCGAAGGCATCACAGGTGTGGTCGACGTGACCGATCACGCTGCGGGCACGAACCCATTTTACTGATTCAACCTCTCTCACTGGGGTGAGAAATCGAGCAGAACCTTGCCCTTGTTCTTGCGATCGTGAATGTACTGCTGCGCCGCAGCCACGTCCTCGAATCGGAAGACTTTGTCGACAATCGGGGAAATTCGGCCATCCTCCAACATTTCGACGAGCCCAGATACCTGATTTCTCAGGACGACCTCGTCCTTCCACGTCCCCATGTGGACGCCGAAGACCGCTTTATTCGAAGTCATCATCTTGAACGGATTGAATTTCGGAGTGGTGAATACCATCCGCATCGCTGTCAGCAGAGAGCGCTTGCTGCCTTTCACGGCTGCTGACCCACCGAAGGCGTAGAGTCGACCGCCTGAGCGCAGCGCCTTGTAGGAGCGCATCATGTGTTTGCCCCCCACCGGGTCGAGCGCGTGATGGACGCCGTGTCCGTCGGTCTCTCGCTTGCAGACCTCGACGAAATCCTCACTCTCACGGTCGATGAAGCGCATCCCCAACGAGCGAACGAAGTCGGCTTTACCGGTCGAAGCGGTCCCGAATACCTTGGAGGCCCCGAGCGCGGTGGCGAGTTGAGCGGTCGCCGTACCGACCCCACCGGCGGCGTGGTGCACCAGAATCGAATCGCCGGCCTGGAAATTTCCCAGATGGGTCAGCATGTGATGGGCCGTCAGATAGGTGACTGGAAGCGCGGCTGCAGCATCGAATGAAATATTGTCAGGAAGCCTGAAGCAACGCTCGGCAAGCACGGCGATCTGCTCGGAATATCCATTCATTCCGCACAGAGCGACCACACGATCACCGACGGAGAGGCCGCTTCGCTCCACATCTGTGCCGAGTTCTTTGACCACACCCGAGATTTCGTATCCCGGTGTGAAGGGGAACGGGGGCACCGGTGAGTAGAGTCCCTGGCGCATCATCAGGTCGGCGAAGTTGATCCCGGCCCTGTGTATCTCGATGCAAACCTCGCCTTCACCCGGCGTTGGAGGCACGGATTCTACGATGTCAATGGCATCCATCCCACCCCGTTTGGTGTAGATGACCTGCCGCATACTCAGTTCACCATGGGGTCGTCGTTGGACGGTTTGACATTGTAACCTTCAGGCGCGGGCAGCATCGATGCACTGCGCTCGAACATGTCGCGCACATTCGCTTCGATTTTTCGTGCATCCTCAAGCAATTCATTGAGGGGAATCTCTCTGTCGAGCAACTCGCTTACCGCTTCGGTGGCGATTGCGGCTGCGCGCGCATCGGGATACATCGGATTGCACTCAGCGAGGAGTGCAGTGACGTCGAGTCCTCGACGGTCACCTTCAGAGAGGAGATAGCCCGCGATGCCGGAGACGATGCCCTGTTTCATGTGGGAAACGCCAGCGGCGGCGAGCGCCTTGCGCCCGAGGGCGTTGCTCGACACGCCCCACAGGTCGCTCTCCTCTTTCTCGCCGAGTTCAGCCGCAACCACGCCATCGATGATGATGAGGCGGTCGAACCCACCTTCGGTGAACCATTTGAGAACGGTTTCAGCGAATTTTACATCATAGGCGGAGGGAAATTGAATCTCGCTGGTGAAGACGCCGATGCCCTCGCCCTGATAGACGCGAACAGGGTGCTTGGGCACCGATTCCTGAACCAGCGCCATGGCGGGAAAATTCTCGTCGAGAACGGTGCCCATCTGATCGAGACCCATGGCGCGGATGATGTGGCTGGCAGCGATGACACCGACCATACCAGTGCTTGAAAAACCGCAGACGGCCGTGCCACCGAGGCGCGATGCATCGGCACCGCCGTGCAACACGAGCGCATATCCATCCCCCGTCATCGAATGACCTCCCTCATCGCCAACTGATGAACCCTCGCTCATTCTTCGAGGGCTTCCCAGTCCTCTTCATCGGGGAACTTGAACCACCATTGACCGACCTCATCCTTCCACCATTCCACGCCTTCATCATCGACGTGATAATCCTCGTCGTCGGTGTAATCCCATTCACCTTCTTCCTCGGCATCAGCCTCAGATTCGGCATCCTCGATTACATCTCGAACAGGCGCGGGTCGACTGCCGGCGCGCCGATCGACCTTCTTCGACTTGGTCATGCTGATCTTCGTACCCGCGCCGCCACGGGAGGTGAGTTCGTCGAGGCTGCGACCGGTCGGCATGTCGTCGAGGTCGATTTGGGTGCGAATCTTCTCGGGTTCCGGCTTCTCCCAGTCCTCGTCAATAATCTCCTCTTCATCATCGTCATCATTCTCTGACTCACGCATCAGCATGCGCAGGCCAACGAATCCGACCAGGGCGACGATGAGTGCCGCGGCTGCGATCATCAACAGGGGACTGCTCTCCTTCTCGGCGTTCTTGTTGGATCCCGTGGACTCATCCGGCCCGCCATTTGTACCGGTGGAGTCGCTCGCCTCGGTGAAGCCATAGCTGAGGAGGAAATTGCCCTCGGTTCCGACCCAATCCGTCGCCGTCAACGTCACCGTCACCGTCACCGTGCCATTGTCCAGGGTTGTGCCCTCCTGCCAGGCATTTGGGCTCAGAGTGAAATTGACCGTGGATAAATTTTCGATCCACACCGTCGAACTCGACAGGTCGTGGGAGAAGGTGGGGGTGTTTCGGCTGAAGTCGAAATCAAATTCGAGTTGAACATCGACATCATTTGGATTCTGCAGGGTGCAGGTGATCGACTGGGCTGCGAGATTCGTCTGTGTCTGTGTATTGTTGTCCAGAATCGTCCATGAATCTGTGTTGCATTGCAGGTTGAGGAAGACGAGAGTCGAGTCGTAGGTGCAGGAGCCGTCGTCGACCGCTGCGTTGGTATCGAAGTTGTTTGCAGTCGCGTCGGTGCAACCTTGGACGGGCGGCGGCGGGTAGAGGTCGATGCGAATCGTCGTCGGATTCAGATCGAGCCACCACGGCGCCTGTGGAGTGATGTCGAGCCAGCCGCCGGACGAGTAATCGATCGAGATGTCCACTTCGCCTTGGGCATCGAGGGTGACACTCCCCGATTCTCCAATCACCGAGGTGCCGTTTCCGAGTTGCCAATCGAGGGCGAGGCCGTCGAGCACGGCCTGTTCCAAGCCGAGTGGTGTCGACAGGCTCAATTCTGCGGTGCCGATACCATCCGCATCGAGTTGAATCGAGGTCGAGACGGCCTCTAGCGTTGCATCGACGGTGACGATGACGGTCTCAGCCGCGTTGGTCGGCGCCACGGTTTGCGATGCGGCACCATAGGTGCCGCCACCCCATGATGCGCTGATCTGGATGATGCCACCATAGGCGCCTTCTGTCGCCACATAATCGAGCCAATCACTCCAGGAGAGACTGGCTGAACCGGTCACACCCGTGATCAATTGCTGCGTCGTTTCCCCTTCACTCGTCGTCAGGGTGAGATCGATGGATTCGCTGGAGAGAGGAGCACCTTCGGTGGTCAACTGCAGGGAGATGCTCAGCGGAGAGCCGGCCTTTGCATTGACGCCGACAGATGTGCCATCGTCAAAATCTCCCGCGCCGGTCACGTCCAGACTGAGCATACTGGCCCGTGTTGTCTCATTGGTCGAGTACACGGGTCCGATCGCACTGACATTCCACCAAGCATTGTCATCTCCATCGACGGCCACAGCCGCTGCCCAATGATTCTGACCATCGACCAAGCCCATCACCTCGAAGTGAGTATTCAGATCGGCCACACTGACATTGGCGAACGGCGTCAGCCCGGTCGCATTGGTGAACGCATTCGTCTCGAGGAACAGGAGCGTGTAGGCCACATCGGTCGAGGCCGACGGCGTGAAGGAGAGGTTCATCGCACCACCGGTATCCCCCGGCACGTCCAAGAGCACGACCACAGGCGAATCTGGCGGTGTTGTATCAACGACCGGTGGCGTGTCGGGTACCTGCACGGTGATGATGTTGGACAAAGGCGAGAAGATTGCGAATTCGTGTTCGGATCTGACCGCATAATCCCAATCGATATTGGTGACGCTATCGGTGTCCATGTAGCCAATGCTCGGACTCTCAATCAGCGGTTGATTGATGTTGATCTGGGTCCCGACTGGTGCACGGAACAATTGGTAGTGGAGCAGGTCATTTGGACTGGTCGTATTGGTCCAAAACAGGCTGACCTGAGTGTGATCATAATCGAAAAGCGTCAGAATCGGAGCGGGGGGAGGTTGGAGATTGGTTGTTCCATGGACCCAATCAAAATGCACCGAATCCAACGCGATTGTCCCATTCTGACTGGAGGTGATGTTGAGGTTGACATTTATGTGGCCTGAACCGAGCACCATGAACGTGTTCAAGACATTTGAAAGATTGGTGTTCGTCGGATTTACCTCGACGATAAATGTGGCCGTATAGGTCATGTTGAGTTCGGATTGCGAAAAGATGCCCGCGCCATTGCTGCGGACGACTGGGGCCAAATTTGCCCAAGCGGTCTCATAGCCGTCATATGTGGTCTGCGCATTGATCAGTTCAGCTGAGACCTCCTGAATAATCATGCCTTGATCGACTTGACTCAGCGAGCTCGTGCTGCTGGCATAGCCGCCCATGTTTTTCTCGATGATACCATCGCCCTCAAGGTCCCACTCAACGAAATTCCATGCACCGATGAACAGACCGGCACTGGCTTCACCGGCGGAGATAATCTGCTCGGAGAGACCGTCGCCATCGAGGTCGACGAAGACGATGTCACGGGGCGAGGTGTGCGGATTGAAGGTGGTGGCTGAACCCAATATTCCACCATTCCCGTCGAATGCATGCATGTCGAGACTCCCGGTCTGGGTTGAATCCGATCCGTCTGGGCTGCCTTCGATGGCACGGAAGAGATCGAGGTCGCCATCGCCATCGTGGTCACCGACGGTGGCGTTGGTCAAGCCGGTCAAGGAGATCGATTGGGTGTTCCAATCGGTGCCGTTCCACGTCGCGAGACAGCCACCGCTCGGGGTTGGCCCCATCAGATCGTCGACGCCATCGCCATTCCAGTCGAAGGCTTGCAAAGGACCCCCAGTGCACTCGAAGTCCTGTGTCGAGACCACCCAGTTGTTGTTGGAGAAGTTCCACAGGGTGTTGAAATCGGTCATCATGTCTTCCTCAGCGACCGCAATCATGGTCCCATTACCAAAGAAGGCCCCCGCTGCGATGTTGGCGAAATTTTCGGCGCCCGGCATCTGGGAGCCCGAGCTGACCGTCGCCGTGATGGCTGTTGCGTAGCCACCGGCGTTGAAGGAGTGCATACCGAGGGTGCCGTCGGCATCCAATGTGACGATGTCATCCTGGCCATCGCCATCCAAGTCGGCGAGCAATGCGTCGACGAACTTCGCGTTCATCGTCAGGTTGACCGAATGCGCCCAATTGCTCGAGCCGGAAAGGTGCTGGCAGAGGGTATCCTCGGATTCATCGATGCTCAGAATGTCGGTTTGACCGTCATTATTGGAATCACCGAGTATGAATCGTTCCGCCCCTTCACAGGTGGCAATCCAATTCGTGTTGATTGCAGAACCGGTCCAGTTCAACCAGCCGATGTGGGGCCATGCAGTCCCGTTCGTGCCAACGTGGTCGGTGACCAGATAGATCGCATCGTCATGGCCGTCTCCGTCCATGTCACCCGAACCGAGGTCTGAGGTCGCACCGATGCTGCTGAATTGTGAGCCGAGGGTCGGCGTAAATCCAACGGTAATATCTGTGGTCGACATCGTGGCGGCTTGCGGCAGTCGCCATTGGCCGGCAGGGATCCAAGTCTGGTTACCGCTGAGACTGGCAGAAGTCGATGTCGCGCCGCCATCGAACTCTGTTTGTTCGCCCAATCCGCCATCACCGGGGCTACCGAGGTGCCATTCCCATTGCCCATCACTGTCGATATCAAGGGTGACTGCACCTGGGCTGGGGTCTTGGATGTCATAGGTCAGATGGAAGGTCGCTTCGCCGATCGTCGAGTTCTTTGGAATCGTGAGAATGACGGTTTCAGCGGCACTGGAATTGGTGTCGACGGTGGTGCTTGACGTGCCATCCGCAAAGGTACTCACCGTCCCCGAACTCGGGTGATCAGCAGTGGTCAATGGCATCCCCGATAGGATGCTGCTGAGCATCAGAATTGCGATGATTGCCGAGCGCGTAGCGCTTGTCGCAGGTCGGGCCATCACCCACGGGGACAACCCGAGGTGGTTAAGTCGCCTTCGGCGACCAGCGTCCGATACATTTCAGAATCCGCTTTGAACTTCATCTGCGGGCAATCACCAATTCAACCGACGTTCACCACGCCCAAGTGGTGTTTCACAACGTTAGCGTAGCAACGATTAAAGTAACCAGTCGACTGGTTGGTAGCGGTCAGGTGACAGATTGGTGGCGGGTTCGGAAGGAACTGTTGGCAGCCGTGTGCTGATCCGGGTCGGGGAAGTCGAAATCGACATCTCCGGTTCGCAGCGTGAGGTGGATGCGAAGATGATGAAAATCCGGGCTGGAGAGGAATGGTCCACCGCCATCGCCAAGGTTCGTAGCGCCCGCGAAGCGGCCATCGCCGCCGCGGTCGAAGCCGCCAAGAAAAGCGGACTTCCCGAGCGTGGCACCGCCTTCCGTTCCCTGATTGAGAACAGCAGTCTGACCAAGAAGCCCGACCAGGTCCTCGCGGCGATTCAATACCTGCGCGAGGTCGAGGGCGTGGGCGATTCTCCGCCCCGTGTGCTCAAGCAATTGTTCGACGATGGTGACCTGTCCGCACCCGACAATCTCTCCCTCTATCTGAACCGACTTCACGAGCGAGGATTCCTCGGCTATCCGCCGGGCACACCCGAGAAGAATCGATACGCGGTGCTGACGCCAGAAGGGCGGGCACACCTCGACCGCCGGTCCGGCGCCTGAGGGGCAGATCATGACCGACATCGGTCCCGGCGCGGACCTCTCGTTCCAATCGCTGATCGACCGGGATTTGCGAGGGGTGGACCTGACCGGAGCGAATCTGCGCCGCGCCATTCTCGATGGGGCGGACCTCGAGGGTGCCGATCTGTCCGGGGCCGACCTACGCAACGCCAGCATGGTCGGCACGAATGCGATGAAAACGGCCTTCGATGGGGCTGACATGCGCGATATCAAGGCCAAGAAGGCTCGCTTCGGACTGGCAAATCTGCAGAATGCTCGCCTCGACCGCGCCGATCTACGCGGCATCCGCGGTCGCTACGCCGTGTGGCGTGGTGCGAATTGGTGGGATGCGAAGTTGAACGATGACCTGCGCGCGGCGCTCTCCAAGAAATGGCCGCGCCAAGATTGAATCATTCCTCTTCGTGGGTCTCGAGCACAATCGTTGGAGGATACAGCGCAGCCCGACCCTCTGGAATCATCACGGCGATGATCGGCAACATGATGCAGAAACTGCCACACATCACGTTCAACAAATCCTGGCCTCCAAAAGCGGCCTGCAAGCCATAATCTGCAGCGACCGAATAGGTCCAAATCGGCGAGATGATCGCACCGATGACGTACAACCAACCGCCGAATGCACTCAGGTGAACACCCTTGGGTTTCCTGCGCATCATCATGATGCCACCGACCAAGAGACAGAGTGTCATCGCCGTATAGAGGATTCCGAATGTCAAAGCCATGCCCGAATCCACGAGCATCTCGATACTCGCCGCGTCCGCCTCGGCCAAACCTTCCATTTCGAGGAGTTCATCGCGCATCACATAGGATGCGATCATGCCCGCGGCGAGCAGGCTTGCCAAGAGGCTACCGAGAACGAGGATGATGCCGATGGCGACCGGAATCCCGTTGTTCGGCTTGATGGGGATGTCCGGCATGACGAGTTCTTCTTCGATATCCATCAGAACCGAACCGATCTCCTCCGACATGGTATCACCTTCGCCAATGATGTCCTTCAATCCTCGGTGCAATTCCGCAGGGCTGCGGCCAATTCCGGGGGAACTGGCTGCTTCTCGAAGCTGCGCATGTCGACGCAAACCGTCACCACGGTCGCATCCCAGCACAACCCATCCGCATTGGAGAATTGGTAGCGCCAAATGACCGAAGTATTGCCGACGCTATCAATCCACAACTTGCAGCGGATGATGTCACCATATCGCAGCGGCGCGACGTGATTTCCCTCGCATCGCACCGCCGGGAATCCAAGGTGGAGATCACCGGTGATCGTGGCATAATCCAACCCAGAGATCCGCGGCCAAGCCTCCTCGAAGAAACGATGGGCGAGATCGAAGTATTCCGGGTAGTAGACGACCTTGGCCATGTCGACCATTGGAAAGTCCACACGACGCTGCAGTTGAACGGCCATATCCCCTGACTCCCATCCCCCATCGATGAAGATGTCGGGTCCGCCATCGATGGCTCCCGCTCTTCAGCCTGAAAGGCGGACCCACCGCGATTCGAACACGGGTTTGAGGCTCCGCAAGCCCCAGTGATATCCAGGCTACACTATGGGTCCAGCGAGCCGGCGACCGGCCATCCGGTCTTAACCCGAACGGTTCAGCCGTGGGTGGAGTAGATGCGCTTTCCAGTCAAGGAGTCCTGCTGCCATGCCAATTCCTTGCAGTATCGTGGAATGAAGAAGCCGACCTTCCGCGGGGTCAACCCGTGGTTCTTCATGCGCAGGTCGATGGACAACCAGGCAACGATCTGCGAGGCGGTGCAACCTGGATTCAAGCCAACGAAATTCAATATCTCTTCTTTCAGGCGACGCAGCCTGGCTGCCTTCTGTGCTCCTTTGGCCATACTATTCCATCTGCTCTGGAGGATATATGAGGTTGAGAAGGGGCAACCCCGGGGTTCCCCAATGAGGGAACTCGGTCACTGGAGTGGTAGAAGGGTCTTCCAGCGTGGTTCGGCGAGCTTCTTCGCCTTGGGCCCGGTGCGCGTATTGGCCGTTTTGTGGGTCAGCGTGCCATGCATGCCGTGGACGCTGAACTTGATTCGGGCCTCGACGACACGGTCGCGCTCGGCGAGCAGCAGGGCATCGTCATCCAAGTCAATGCTGGCGATAACGGCCTCGTCGCCGGCCACGCGCATCTCGATGCAATTACCGGACAGGCTGACGCGCGGGCTGAATTCGTAGTCGTTCGGATCATCCATCCAAACGTCGAGATCGAGCACGACCTTGCCTCGGCTCGAGACCTTTCGGATGTCAATCGAGGTGACCATCGAAGCACCCCAACAGGCTAGGGTTCAAATCGCTTCCCATGCGAGGGTGGGGGGCTCAGACGCCGACTTCGCTGACACGTGGTATCAGGACGGTGAATTCGATGATGAGTTCCCAGTCATTGCCGCCGTCGGGATCGATATCATCCACCGGCAAATCCGGGTCGGCCTCCTCGGCCTCGATGATCCACACCCACTCGCCTTGGCCAAAGCGTGCACCCGGTTGGTTGAGCAAACTCTCCATCAGGGCATCGAGGGAATCCGCAGTCAAATTGTAGGCATTATCGGAGGAGGGGTTGAGCCCGGAGCGCTCCATCGAGGCTGAGGCGTTGCGGGTGATGTTTTCCTGCTCGGTGCGAACGGTGTTGCGCCATCCATCCGCCGCAACGTCGACAGTCAGCGAGAAGTTGTCCTGAGGTAGCATCGTTGGCAGGACGTCCATGGCGAGAGTCAGCGTGGCGTTGACAATCATCAATCGACCCTCTTCGCCGGGCAGATGGGTGATGGTATGGGTCTCACCCTGGGCGAGATAACCGTCCCATTCGTAGCGCACGATGCGCTCCTCCCAGACGACCTGATAGGTCCGTGGCAAGACGGCGATATTCCAGGTGCGCGTGGCACTCGCGCCCTTTTCGTCGGTGATCGTGACCGAGCCGGACATGTTGCCACTGGAGTCGGGGGTGAAGGTGTGGATGGCGCCCATCGCATCGTTGTCATTGGTCAGGTCACCATCACGATCGGAATCGACATTCCAATCCAGGTCCCACACGGTGGTCAATTCGCCACCTTCAGGATCGCTGGACCCACTCGCATCCATCGTCACGACATCGCCGGTTCGAATCGCGGTCGGCATGGAGAGGGAAATCTCAGGGAAACCGTTGACGTAGACGTTGACCGTGGCGCTATCCTCGCCACCCTGGTCATTGGTCGCCGTGACTGTGACCTCATACAATCCGGCCTCGGGGAAGTGGTGACTGGTGTAGCCTTGGATGGTCTCGCCCTCACTGCCATCCCCGAAGTCCCAGGTGAATCCAGTGATCAGGGTCGGGTCGGGTGAGGTCGAGGTGCGGGCGTCAAAGTTGACCGATTCGCCCGCGTCGATCTGGGTCCGGTCCGCCTCGATGCGAGCATTGGGCTCGGGTGGGCCTCCAAGCCCGGTGCAGCCGGCCAACATCGGCATGAGGAATGCCGCGACCATGCACAGGCAGAGGCGCTTGCGCGCACTCAATCCAAGCCTCGCTCCCACTCCCATCACACCATCGGTCGACTGCCTCAGTTTAGAAGCGTGACGCTCAATTGGGACATGAAAACCTCTCCTTATTGGGAGTTTCTAGACCCCCAAACGGTCTGGAATGAGGCGAGAGTTCATGCACGACCTCGCACGGACAGAAGGCCGATGGCGTTCGATCCTCTGGCCGGTCAGCGGGTCCTCGGGTTCGACCTTGAGACCACCGGCTTCGATCCACGCCGCAATCGCATCGTCCAATATGCGTTGATTGGCTCGGACCGGGAGGGTCAAGCGGTGCATTTGGAATCCTTGGTCAACCCGCGGATGCGCATCCCCGCGGAGGTCAGTCGCATCCACGGCATCTATGATGCCGACGTGATCGGGGAAGGCGAATTCAAGGAACATGCAGCAGCCATTTCAGCCGCGATGGAGGGGGCGATCATCGTCGGGCACAATGTCGAACGCTTCGATTGGCCATTCCTGCGTGCTGAATTCACCCGTGCGGGTGTCTCGATGCCTCGGCCCGCGGCGATGCTCGATACCCTTCGCATCGCCAAGCGACTGAAGGTGCCACCTCGGCACAATCTCGGCGCGCTTTGCAGCCGGTATTCGATCTCCTTGGAGAATGCACACACCGCCGGTGCGGATGCGGCAGCCACCCTGCTCCTGTTGCACAAATTGATGGCTGCCAATCCGCAGCACTTTCGCGGATCAATCGAGCAAATCCTCGACTGGATTCAAGGGAATGCGAGCCGACGCGACAGTGCCGACCGACTCGGCCCCGGCATCGAAGACCTGCCACCGATCGATGGCAGTCTGGGCTGGCTACGAACCAGTGTCGATGGCATGATCATCGCCCGCGGTCGCAACCGCGGCCGCTCCGTCGTAGAAATCCAAGCCAGCGACCCGTCCTATCTGGATTGGCTGTCCTCAGCCGCCGGGCCGCTCGAAGCCGATGCGGTCGCCGCCCTCACCCAAGCCCGAGGCTGATCAGGCACGATCGATGGCGGCCTGAATGGCATAAGGGATGACCCCGAACATGGCGAAAGCAGAACCCATTGCACCGAGGAGATAGAGGAGAACACCGGCCGACAAATTGTCGGGGTCCAAGGCCGGAATCGAGAGGTCCGGTACACCACCGACCAGCAGGTAGAGACCCGCGAGTTCAATGCCCCAGACCAGAAGGAAAGTGAGAATCATCTCGACGAATAGCCGGCTCGCGACCTGAAAACCACCCATCCAACCGAGCAGGGTAATGTCGGGGCCATCCACACGGACGGAGCGCTCGCGCATCGCTTGATTGACCGAAGTCACCACGATTTGGATGAAGGCGATCGTCGTCAGACAGAGCGCCAGAAACACCAGGGTGAGGTTGACCGCAGCACCGGCGGAACCCTCCATCGATCGAAGGGCGGATTGGCCGCCCCATGCCATGGCGCCGGACATCACGAGAAGCGGCAACGCAACCATCAGAGATTGGACACCCAATGGAAGAATCCGCCGTCCAGCGAGAAGGTCTCCCCATTGAAAGTCGGGCACGGCGGCGTCCCAATCCTCCTCGATGCTCTCCACCTTGCGATCGGCCTTGCCGTGGTATTGCTTGGAGAAATAGCGCTCCCATTGCTCACCCTCGGCGTGTTCTGTCTGGCCCATCGTCGGGCGTCGCACCTCGAATCCGCCGAATGCGCCCGTGTCGCCGGGGGTCTCATCGACCACCTCCTCGTACCATTCCTCATCTTCGGGAAGGGGTTGAGTGGGTGGGCTGCGCTCCTTCTCCTTCTTGGGCGGCCCGCGACCTCTCTTGCCGCCTTTCTTCGCACCCATGTCTCTGGAACGGGGGCTCGGACTCTTCAATCCCGCGCTAGGCGAAATGGGTTCAGTTCTGTTTTCTGCCTTGGAGAAGGGGTGTCCAGGGGAGCACATCGCACCAATCGCCGAGTTTCCACGTTTCACCATCCAAACGGACGCCGCCGAGGAAGACGGGTCCTTCATGACCGGATTCTACCAGATCTTTGAGTCGGTCGAGCGCTTGGCCAGCAAAGACGGCGCCTGCCCGCTGTCCAGTCGGCGCGAGTGTGCCCTCCTCATCGATGGGTGCCATTCGCTCCACCAAGCAGATTCCATTGTCGACCTCGACCTTTTCCAGTACGGCGACCATGTCTCGGAAGATGCCTGATGGCGTCAATTCGCCTTGCTTCTGCGCCCATAGCCAGGCTGGACACCAAGCCTTCCACTCGCAGAATGCACAGGCTTCGTTGTCGGGTTTTGCCTCCATCGGCGTCTCGGTGATCCGGCTGGCCTCCCAGGCCTCAAAGGCCTCTGGAAGCACGCTCGGTCCTTCGGCGGCGAAAACCACCGAGCCATTGGAGTACCAACCCTCGGCTCGCACGGGTGGGTGATCCGGATTGTTCTCACAGAGGATGTCGCGGTAGAATCGAAGTTGACGGCTGACGGTGTCGTAGAGTTCACCCGGGGGCGGTTTTCCTGTCTTCAGATCGGCGACGATCCAACCGACGACATTGCCATCCTCATCGAGGTCGGAGACGAGCAGGTCGAGCCGGCCCATCAGGCGTCCGCACGAGGTGCGCAATGTGCCTTCTGCGGCGAGAATCATCTTCTGGATGTCGCGCCACATGTCGACGCTGACCTCGGTCAGGGCGACCTGACCTGTGCGCGCCTTGGCGAACAGGATGTTCAGCGAGCCGATCAACAGTTTTCGCGCGCGAGGATATTCCTCCTGCTTCCAGCGCGGATGCCGCGGTGTCGCCATGAAGGTCTCCTTCTCACCCTCCCACTGCTTCTCAAGAATTGCATTGGCCGTGGGGGGCAGCCAGCCGACCTCATCCCCATCGCGCCCCGTCAGGTCGAGATTGCACATGTCCTCGACCGAATTGTGGACCGCGGTACCGATCGCACTGGCCATTCCGGCCTTTCGAGGCAAGCGTTGGCGTGAGAGCCAGAACTTTCGTGGACAAGAGGCGAAATTGTTCCAAGAGGAGGGAGAGAGTTGGTGGCCGCGCTCACCGTATGACCATTCCTTCATCGCCAATACGTCCCCTCCCCTGCACTCCGGCCACTGGGCCTTGTCTGCCCAACCATTAACATCACCGATGCCCGAGCATCACGCATGGGTCCAACGCCGCGGGTCAAGGTCTCGGACAGCATCGATACGGAAGGCGCGCTTGTCGTCTCCTGCTTTCCCAGTGTGAGTCACGTCAGCAGCATCGTTGCGCACTACCTCATCGAACGACTCGAATTGAAGTTTATCGGCGGTGTTCTCGACGAACGATTGCCGCCGGTCGCCCTGATTCAAGACGGCAAGCCGATGCCGCCGGTGCGAATGTATGCTGGAAAGCCAGTGTGCAACATGGAACA
>CAVOCV010000011.1:0-24991 GCA_963694325.1 Candidatus Thalassarchaeaceae archaeon
ACCGGGCGATGCGTCATCGTTCACGAAGCGCCGCGCACATCCGGATTCGGCGCGGAACTCATGTCACAGGTGCAGGAACGATGTTTCTGGCACCTCGAAGCACCGATTCAGCGGGTCACAGGGTGGGATACACCCTACCCTCACAGCTTGGAATGGGATTATTTCCCGAGTCAGGCACGCATCACCGAGGCCCTTCGCGCCACCCTGGAGGAATGAAAATGGGAGTTCATGTATTCAAACTGCCCGACATTGGAGAAGGCGTTGTCGAGGGCGAGATCACGGCATGGCATGTCGCGCTCGGCGATGTTGTCACCGAGGATCAAGACATGGTCGACATCATGACGGACAAGGCCACGGTTGCCATCGGCAGCACGGTCGACGGCACGGTCAGCAAAATGTACGGAGTGGTCGGCGATAGCATCGCCGTCGGCGCGCCGCTCATCGAATTCGAGGTTGAAGGTGAAGGGACACTTGCGGTGGAAGAGAAGGTTGAGCCCGTCTCCAAACCCGAACCCGCGCCCGCGCCCGAACCCACACCGGCACCTGTGGTTGCAACGAAGGCCATCGAGGCCGCCCCCGCACCCGCGTTTGAGGCACCCTCCGGTGGCAGACCATTGGCTTCTCCTGCGGTGCGTCGTCGCGCCAAGGAAGAGGGCATCGAACTCTCGAATGTGCGTGGAAGTGGCCCCGCGGGTCGCATCTCACACAAGGACCTCGACAAGCATCTCGCCGGCGGCTCGGGAGGCATTCCCTCCTCGGCACCCGGTGCAGCTCGCTCCGGCACGACCGAGGTGCCGATCATCGGACTGCGACGCAAGATCGCCGAGCAGATGGTGAAATCCTACACGACGATTCCGCACTTTTCCTACTTTGAAGAGGTCGATGTCACCGATCTCGAAGCCCTGCGTCAATGGATGAATTCCAACCGCGGAGATGACCAACCCAAGCTGACCTATCTGGCCTTCATCATGCAGGCGCTGGTCAAGTTGTTCCAGGATGGACACGCGGGGTGCAATGCCCTCTACGATGATGAGAAACAGGTGCTGACCTTGCACGAATCGGTCAACATCGGCATCGCCACCACCACCGACCGCGGCCTGTATGTGCCCGTGGTCAAGCATGTTGAGGCGATGAGCATCCACGAGGCCGCATCCGAACTTCGCCGGGTTTCCGGCGCTGCCAGAGATGGCACAGCGGGCCTGGCCGACCTAACGGGCTCGACCTTCACCATCACGAGCTTGGGCCGGGATGGTGGATTGGGTGCAACCCCGATCATCAATCAGCCCGAGGTCGGCATCCTCGGCGTTCACAAGGCGGTCGACCGCCCGATGGTCGTCGATGGAAGAATCACCATTCGCCGCATGATGAACCTCTCCTCCTCTTGGGACCATCGCGTCGTCGATGGCGCCGACGGTGCCGCACTCGTCCAAGCACTGAAGCGGCTGCTCGAGCACCCGATCTCGATCCTCTGAGGTGATTGAGAATGGAACAAATCTCCTGTCAAGTGCTGGTCGTCGGGGCGGGCCCCGGTGGCTATGTCGCCGCCATCCGTGCCGCTCAACTCGGCCTGGATACCGTCATCGTCGAAGGCGACAAGGCCGGCGGAACCTGCCTGATTCGCGGCTGCATTCCCTCAAAGGCGCTGATTCATGCCTCTGAGCGAATGCATCATCTCAGCCAACACGTCGAAGGACACATGGGGATGAAAATCGACGGATCTGTCTCATTGAACATGAGGGAATTGATTTCCTGGAAGGATGAAATCGTGACCAAACTCAACAAGGGTGTGGAACATTTGCTGAAAACGGCTGGAGCGCGATTGATCTCAGGCTGGGCAACCTTCTCAGATGCAAAGCACTGTACCGTTCAGACGTCTGATGGCGAGATTCAAATCGAGGCGGAAAACGTCATTCTCGCCACCGGTTCCTCCCCAATCGAACTGCCTTTCATGAAATTCGATGAGAAGCACATCTGTTCATCCACCGGCGCATTGGATCTCGATTCCCTACCGGAGCGCGTCGCCGTCATCGGCGGAGGCTACATCGGCCTGGAACTCGGGATCGCCCTGAGGCGACTCGGCTCAGAGGTCACGGTGATCGAGGGTCTGGACAAGGTTCTCGCCATCTTTGATGATGAATTGAGACGGCCGCTCACAACCTGGCTGCGAAAGAACGGTGTCAAGACGCACGTCAACTGCCTCGCTCAAGGCGCCGAAGTGAAGGGTGATTCGGTTGAATTGTCGTGGAAGGACGGCGATGGCGAATTGCAGACCGAGACCTTCGACAAGGTGCTCGTGACCGTGGGACGCAAGCCCAACACGAAGGGTTGGGGCCTGT
Source organism: Candidatus Thalassarchaeaceae archaeon (assembly GCA_963694325.1). Classification (GTDB taxonomy): domain Archaea; phylum Thermoplasmatota; class Poseidoniia; order Poseidoniales; family Thalassarchaeaceae; genus MGIIb-P. Next base: position 2,337 of record CAVOCV010000011.1, read on the forward strand.
CAAAAATGGGATTGCGGATGGACCGCAACGACCGCTTCATCCGCATCGATGATCAGTGCAGCACCTCGATGAGAGGCGTCTATGCCATCGGAGATGTCGCGGGCGAGCCGATGCTCGCACATCGCGCCAGCGCACAGGGTGAGATGGTGGCGGAGATTCTCGCCGGCCACAAGCGCAGCTTCGACCCCGTCGCGATTCCGGCCATCGTCTTCACCGAACCGGAGATCGTCTGTGTTGGCCTCACACCGGATGAAGCTGAACAGGCCGGCGAGGAGATCATCACGGGCAAGTTCCCGCTCGCTGCCAACGGCCGCGCCCTGACGATGGAGGCCGAGAAGACCGGTGGATTCGTCCGGGTCGTTGCAAGGAAATCCGATCACGTCATCCTCGGCGTCCAAGCCGTCGGCAGCCATGTCAGCGAACTCTCAGGAGAATTCGTTCTGGCGCTGGAGATGGGTGCGGTTCTGGAGGATATCGCCGCGACGATTCACGCCCATCCGACGATGACTGAAGCCTTCCACGAAGGTGTGCTCAAGACCCTTGGACACGCGATTCACTCGTCGTAAACGTTGCCCCAGTGGTGAACCTCTTCGGGCAGGCTGAGGACGCGACGTCCATTCTTCATCCACTCCCAGCCCTGATCAATCCAATCGTACAGGGCCTCGAGATCCTCATCTGAGAATGCGGCCTTCTTGGCGAGAACTTTGACGACCTCCATCTCGCGGGCATCGTAATGACCGTCCGCGGCCGCCATCAGAAGCGCATCGCGCAATGCCACACGCAAATGGGCGGGATGCATATCATCCGCCACGTTGAGAAAAGACCGATTTCGCTTGAGTTCCTGACGCAACACGATACGCTCTTCGGGCGCGAGTAGGGCCATGCCCATCCTCGACTCATAATTGGCCATCTCTTCCAAAGTCACCCGTCCATCGGCGAGCGCGACAGCGGCGAGCACACGGCAGTAGGCCTTGCGGTCCTCCTTGTCGAACATGTGGAGGGTGTCGGGGAGCATGGAGGGGACTGAGGCCAATTGGTTCTTGAATCCAATCCCTTGATGCCCGCCGACCGCTTCCCGGCCAACATGCGCGAGGTCGTCGTCATCGACCTCGGCACCATTCCCCATGCGGATGCGAACCTCAGGATGCGGGAATTGCAGCAATTGCGACTCGGTGAGGAGATTCCAGACACGCTGCTGTTCTGTGATCACCCCGAAATCGTCACCCTCGGACCAGCAGCCAGACGGGATGCTGTGACTGCTCCGGATGATTATGCCCAGGTCGAGGTCGACCGCGGTGGCAGCCTGACCTATCACGGCCCGGGCCAACTCGTCGTTTACCCGGTCTTCCGCTGGGACCTTGAGGGCGAGTCAAACGTCAAGCGGGTGACGGCGAAATTGGAGGCGTGGTGCATCGAGGCGCTGGCGGAATTCAACATCGTCGCGGGCCGAGATGAACGCATGCAGGGGGTCTGGTCGGATGGACACAAGGTCGGATCGGTGGGTCTGGCTTTCCGAAACTGGGTTTCCCGCCACGGATTCACGCTCAATCTCGCCACCACCCCCGGTCGGGTGGAAGGTCTCCATGGATGCGGTTTGGAACCGGGGGTCACGACCTGCTTATTGGCGCTCGGCCACCGGGTTTCAAGGCCCGAAATGACCACCTCACTCCTGCGAACCATGCCCTCGGCCATCGGTCGGGTCGAAGCGAAGTCTTGAGAACCACCGCGGACAACCGGGCTCCATGCTGAACCCCAGCAACCCCGTGTTCAACGAATCCGAATGGGCGGACATCCGCCTGATGACCACCGACAGAATGACCGTCGAGGGCACGGCGGTCAAGTCGCTCGTCCTTCTCGGCATCATCTGCGCCACCGGCGTGATGGCCGTGATGATGACACTCCAGAATCCAGCCATCGGCATGACCCTGATGATCGTCGGCATGCTCGGCGGTCTGGTCACGGCACTCGTGCTGATCTTCTCGGCCAAAGAGAAGGCCCCGGTTCTGGCGCCAATCTACGCGGCTTTTGAGGGATTGTTTCTCGGTCCAATCACCCTGATGTACGCCTATCTATACGATGGTGTCGTCCTCTCGGCAATTTCTTTGACAATCGGCATCGCCATCACGATGGGGTTGCTTCACACCCATCGCATCATCCGCATGACACACGGCATGAAGATGGCATTGAGCGCTGCCGTCGCGGGCATTTTCCTGGTCTACATCGTCGATATGTTTCTGTGGTCCATGGGTGCGCCCATCGCCATCCTACGAAGTTCGTCCCCCCTCGGGATCGGGCTGTCGCTGGTCATCGTCGTCATCGCCTCCTTCTGCCTTTTGATGGATTTCGAATTCATCGAGAACGGTGCGAAGCAGGGCCTGCCCAAACACATGGAATGGTACGCGGCCTTCGGATTGGTCGTCACCCTCATCTGGCTCTATCTCGAGTTGCTGCGTCTACTCGCCAAAATCCAACGGCGTTGATTTTGATGGAGCCAAGAATCGGAGGTCCCGCCGGTGGTGCCGGCATTCCACCTGTGGATTATCTGGATTGGTACATCCCCCGACTCAGCGAGAATCGGCCCCACGATCTATCACAGTCGGGATATGCTCACCCGTGGGATATCGAAGCGGATGCCGACTGGATGCTGAACTTCTGGTCGAAAGGGGTCAACCCCGCCGGATGGGTCGCCGATCGGCACGGGGTCAGCACCGACAGGGTCTGTGTTGCGCACGGGGTCAGTCAGGCATTGACCATGGCCATTCTCGCCGCCCTGCCCGAACATGGGGCACGAACGATTGGCGTCGAGATGCCATCCTTCGGCCCAGTCACCCAGTGTGCGCGGCTGCTCGGATGTGAGGTGATCACGTTTGAGCGGGACATGGAGACGGGTGAATTCGACCGGGATGCCGTCCTCGAAATCATCGGTCAAGTCTCGGTCATCGTCCTGACACCGATGTTGAATCCGACCGGTCACATGCTCAGCCGAGGCGATCAGGACTGGCTCGCCATGGCGACTCACACCGAAGGGGTGAATGTGGTGTCCGACGAGGTCTATCTCGATGCTGCGCGTGGCACTGAATTCTATAGGCCGATGTATATGAGTGGAGCTCACATCATCTCTGTGAATTCATTGACGAAGTGCTACGGACTCGGTTCGCTGCGATTTGGTTGGCTGATCGGCGATGCGAAGCTGATTGCGAATGCTCAGAATGCCATGTACAATCTGCAAGGAGAAACCAGTGGACCTTCGATGGCGCTCGCCCGCATCGCCTTTCCTCGATTGGATGAGGCACTCGAACGATTGAATGCGCACCGGACGGCCAACCTGCCGCGGCTTCGGAAGGTGCTCGAAGCACACGACATCAACTGGAATGAGCCACCGACGGGCATCTTCGGTCTGATTCCGATCGGCACAGATTCGGTCCGCGCAATGGCCCGCCACGGCGCGCCACTCGGCCTATTGGCCACCCCGGGTTCGATGTTTCATGCCGACCTGTCCGATTACCTTCGCATCGCTTGGGGTGGAGAACCTGCGGCCTTTCAGGCCGCGATGCCCGTCCTGAGCCGATTCCTGACGAGGCTTGAAGAGGAACGTGACACCCGCTCGGCATGATGCCCGAGGCTGTCATCGCCATCACGGGCGCCTCCGGCGCCGTCTATGCGGAACGGCTTCTGCGCTCGCTATCGGACGCGGGCTGGGAGGTTCTACTCATCGTCACCCACGCAGGTGCGATCAATCTCGACCTGGAATTGGGGATGAAACCAGCTGACCTCGCCGCCATCGACGGGGTGAGCCTCGAGGACAATGACAACCTCGCCGCACGCTCGGCGAGTGGGTCGGCCAAGATCGATCATTACGTCATCTGCCCGGCCTCCGGGACGACGATCGGCAAACTCGCCGCCGGCATCTCTGACAACCTTGTCACCCGCTCTGCGATGGTTGCGCTCAAAGAGCGCAGACCGCTCATCATCGTGCCCCGCGAGGCACCCTATGCGACCGTTCATCTCGAGAACATGACCAAATTGTCCACATGGGGTGTGGTCGTCCTCCCGGCTTCGCCGGGATTCTACTCTCAACCGACGACGATCGCAGACCTTGTCGATTTCGTCGTCGCCCGAATCCTCGACCAAATGGGCGTAGAACACGCCCTCGGCCGACGATGGACCGGAGAAGAGGTCCAGTGAGCCCACGGCTTCAAGAGTGACAGATGTGAGGATGAAGATAGATGGAAGCTGAAGTTCAGCGTGAGGAGGAGGAGATCTCTCCGCTTCGAAAGGTGTGGCAATCTAGCCCCGTACTCATCATTGTCGGCGCTCTTCTGATCGCCTCCGCTGGCACAGCCGTGTTGTTCGGCGATGAGATTCTCGCCTGGATCGAAGGTGAGCCCGAATACGATCTCATCGACTTCGACCCGGCCCAAGCCCGTGTCTTCGCAGAAGGCCTGGTCAACCTCGGCCATTCCGAATACGCCGGTCGCATGAGTGGCACGGCCGAAGAGCATGCAGCCGCTCAATCGAATTTTGACAACTTCACCTCATTCGGTCTATCCGGGACGCAAGATTCCTTCTCGGTCCCGATGTTTGAGATTCTCGACACGCCGACCTTGTCGATCTGCATGCCTGGATTCGGCGGCGCTGTCGCACCCTGCAGCCTCGCGGACCTCGGATCGGCACAGACGGACTTCACCCACAGGGAGGACTTCGTTCTCCAGGGCTACTCCGGCTCGGCCGACCTGCGCTTCGTCGACCGTGTCAACGTCATCGACCTCGGCAATGGCAGCGAAGAACAACCCTGGGATACCGCGGCGAACAATGTCGGCATCGTCTGGGCGCAGTCGGGCGTCGGCAGCAATACCGACTTCTTCCTGCGCGCCCAAGCCAACGATCTCAGTGGCTTGATCATCGTCACCTTCGACGCATCCAACGGTGAAAACCCCCGAGGCAACTGCATGATTCCCGGCGAGAATCGCTGTGTACCCTACTTCAAATCAGTCGACACAACCCAATTTACCAACCTACCCGCCGGCATCCCATTCATCATGGTCAGCGATATCGTCGGCCAGCAGATCATGGATGATGTGGTCGACGGCAACGGCCTGCTCGCACTCTCGACCAATGTCGACAACCAAGGCGAGCGTGAGGTCAAGGTGCCCTGCGGTGTCCTCACTGGGAAGACGGAGAAATTGATCATCTTCGGCGGCCATCACGACACGGTCTACAACGGACCCGGCGCGATTGACGACACCTCCGGCTCAGCGACCGTGCTCGAATTGGCCCGACAATTCGCCAAGATGGCCGACCAGAAAGGAGAGCCGGAATACACCATCCACTTCTGCACATGGGGTGGAGAGGAGGAAGGATTGCACGGCTCGAAAGCCTACGTCGCAGCCTATCAGCCAACCCTGCAAGAGAACCTCAGACTCTACGTCAACCTCGACATGAATCACATCGACATTGACCTAGAGACCCGCGGCAAGCAGGTCACGTTCTTCGGCAATGACGCCCGCGACATGGAACACATCGCGGGCATCGTCGAGAAGTTCAAGGAGGTCAATCCGAATGGTTTGGCAACGAAATATGACATCAAGATGATGACGATGGATGGGGCGAAGGGAACGGCGACCGGCATGCCGTACAATTCCGATCACGGCCCCTTCGTCTACGACCTGCAGCGCGAGGAGGGCGACAAGCCTGGCCGCGCCATCGTCTGCTATGGGACGGGGTCCTGGGAATACCACACCTACAAGGATGACATGAGCCGATTCAACGAGGAGAGTCTCGCGGTCAGTGGCATCATCTATGGCACCTATGCCGCCTGGCTGGGATGGGGTGAATGAGATGGCGATTCGACGTGCACACGCCAGCCACATCCTGCTTCGCCAGAAGTCCGACGCCGTGCGCATCCTCGAGGAGGTGCAGACAGCGAGAAAGCCTCTCAAGGCCTTTCAGAAGGCGGCAAAGAAACACTCGAAATGCCCCTCCGGTCAGAAGGGTGGTGACCTCGGCTGGTTCCACGAGCGCCAAATGGCGCGTGACTTCAGCGCCGCCTGCTTCGAGCAAGATCTCAATCAGGTCGACCGATTCATCAGGACCGAATTCGGATATCATCTGATCTGGGTTCACGAGCGCGACGAGTGAGGGGCCCCCATGAGCACCATCATCGCGGTTGAGAACGTCCGCCTCCTCGGCCGTCACGGCGTCTTTGATTACGAACGGGAAGAGGAACAGCCCTTCGTTGTCAGCGTCTGGGTCCGCTTGGAGCAACCGGCATCTGGTGATGACCTTGAGACCAGTGTCGACTATGGATTTCTCCAGCGCACCATCTACGGAGTGATTGCTGATGGTCCATCCATGATGATGATGGAAACGCTGTGTGATCGGATCATCGAGCCGATTTCAGGTCATCTCAACGTCGCGGCTGTCAAGGTTCGAATCGAGAAGCCCGACGCGCCGATGCCGCATGCGAGCGGCCTGGCACTGGTCGAGCGTGTCTGGCCAGAAGGCACGACCTTCTGATCAGGAGAGAGCGGCGAGAACGGCGTCATAATCCGGCTCGACGCCCGGGTTCTCTCCGACCCACTTCCAAGCGATGTCACCGTCGGCATTGACGATGAATACCGCACGCTCGCTGGCCGTATAGCCGGCCATTCCGGCGAAATCAGACAGGGCCACACCGTAGGCCTCGATCGTCGAACGGGTGTAATCTGAGAGAATTGAGAAGGATATCTCATTGGCGTCGGCGAAGGCCTTGTTGGTGAATCGCGCATCCGGGCAGATGCCCAGCACAACGGCATTCGCATCGTTGAGCGATGAGATGTGGGATTGGAAGGCGCACATCTCGGCCTGACAGACACCTGTGAATGCCGCAGGGAAGAAGGCGAGCACCACCTGTTGGCCCTTGAATTGGGACCCGGTCACCGTGTTGTTGTTCTGATCGAGCAGACTGAAGTCAGGGGCATCATCGCCGATGTTCGCCATGTGCTGCCCACCGGCGACCACGCTATTAGCATGTGTCCAATGCCTTGTCCATGCTCGGTCGAGAGGTGATCATCATCACCGCTGAAGACTGCCTCCACTGCATCGAGTTGGAGGCGGTACTCGCCGTGGCTCCGCTCTCGGTCGCTCACAGGTTCATCGAGAAGGGTGAAGCCACATCTCTATTCGCTGACCAGACGCTCTTCCTACACTCCATCGATGTGTTGCCGTTCGCCGGCATCTTCGACGATTCGGTCTGTACCGAAGTCATCCGAGCGGCGACCCGTGAGCGCCTCGAAGAAGCCCTCTTGCAGCGCTGAGAGCAGAGAAGGCTTCATCCGTCCCCAGAGGGGACGCACGGCCATGGGGGATGAACTGAAGCAGGTTTTCGTCCCCTCGGTCTCCACCGCGGGTGGCGAGAAGACCCAACTCGGCTGTTTCGCAAAGGAAGAGGATGCATGGGATGTCATGCGAGCCTTCCTCGCAAAGGCAGGCTCGACCAAGATCGTCTCCGGGGCGATGACCGTGTGGGAAATCGACTACGTCGGTGAGGAGGGGCAACTCGAACTCGCCGCACTGGACCGGCAGAATTGCCCCGTCTGTGAGGAACTCACCTTCTGGGTCGAGGGCGATCAGGACAAGGCGCGCTGCTACTATCCACGCTGTGGGGCTTGGATTGAGCGCAATACCTTCGACCACCTCCGCTGGGATTGTGGATGGCCCGCGGCCAACTGGAACAAGCGGGCCGACGATTACAAGCAAGCCTATCAGCGACTCATCGAGATGCGGGCCCAATCGCAAACCGCGGGCAATCAGCACAAGATGCCCAGCCGTGAAGCCTGGCTCAGCGACAAGGACCGCGAGCGGCGTGGCATCCGTCAGCGCAAGGTCGACAGCCTGCTCGACGATATGATGGAGTAGGCCGGATGAGCTTCCTCGCAGCGCTCATCGCATCGATCTTCGGGGCAGGCGAAGAGGTCGAACGCATCCTGGAAGAGGAGTGAGTCACCCTCACATCTGCTCGATGGGAATGATGCCGACCGCTTCACAACCCCGGCGCAAGTGCGCGCGGGCCATCTCGCTGAGTTTGAGATTCTGCAGATGAACGCCGTCGTCGGTGAGGACGTGATTTTCCCGATAGAATCGGTTGTAATCTGCGGCCAAGCCGGACAGCCAAGCGCAGAAGAGATTCGGTCGTGCGAGGTCAATGGCGTTCTGCAGTTCATCGGCCATCTTGGCCATGCGTCGAATCAGGCCGATGGCGGTGGGGTCCAATCCTTTCGTCTCGACAGCTGTAGGCAATTCGACATCGCCCGCCCGGCGTGCAATAGAACAGGCACGGGCGTGGCTGTACATGATGAATGGGGCGCTGTCCGCCTCGAGGCTGAGCGCCTCTTCCCAGCGGAAGGTGATGCCCTTCTCCGGTGAGATGCGGGCGATGTTGAACCGGGTGGCGCTGACGCCGACGGCCTCGGCGATCTCATTCGATTCGGTCTCAGAAAGGTCGGCGCGAATGCTGCTCACAACCGCGAGCGCACGGGCTTGGGCCTCGTCGAGAAGGTCGTCCATGAAGACAACATTTCCGCGTCGCGTCGACATCTTTCCATCGGCGAGTTTGGTGAAGGCGTAGAAGACGACCTCGGGATTCTTGATCTCCAATTCATCCAAGGCGATGCCGACCTGCTTGGACTGCAGCTTGTGGTCCTCGCCAAGGATGTTGATGAGCCGGTCCGAACGACTCCATTTGTGGGCATGATAGGCCAAGTCTCTGGTCGCATAGAGGCTGCTGCCATCCCCTCTGCGGTAGTAGAACTGAGTGGTCTTTCCCTTGACGCCTCTGGATTCCAATTCGAGGAAGTGGGCCCCGTTGTCTGCGACGCCATGCAATTCACTCGTCTGGAGGCGATCCATCAGGACCTCGACCGAACCATCGACGATGAAGCGGGATTCCTTGGTGAAGGAATCGAAGGCGATGCCCATTCTGCCGAGTGTCTCTAGCATGCCGTCGAGGACGGGTTGGTAGGCGGCTTCGAAGCGGTTGAGGACATCTTCATCCGCGTCTTCGCTCAACTGGACCAGTGAGGTGACGCCGGCATCGACCTCGGTCGATTGTGATTTGAGAATATTGGCCGCCTGATACCACAGCACTCGGGCGTGGTCGGGTTTGGCTGAATGTTGGCTCTGTTGAATCTCGATCCCGCCTTCGGCGAGCAGCGCATCGACGCGTGCCTGGTCGAGATTCTCAAGCGCCCAGCACAGGATGCCCACCTGTTTGCCCATGTCGTCGACATAGTACTCCGCTGTGACGTCGTAGCCAGCCGCCCGGTGCATGCGCACGAAGGTGTCGCCGAGCACGGCATTTCGAGCCCGACCGACGTGGAATGGCCCATTGGGATTGGCCGAGGTATGTTCGATGAGAACCGCACCCTGCGAGGCCGTTTCAGCCTCAATCTGTGTCAGCAACCAGTCGGGACCGGCGGTGAAATTTACGTAGGGACCGACGGCGTTGACCGCAGCGAAGGGAATCGTGATCGCCGCTGCGACGCGTTGTGCGGCCTCATCCGGTGCGCAACCGAGTTGCTTGGCGAAGGGAAAGCAGGGCAGTGCGAGATCTCCTTGACTGGCTTCCTTCGACCGGCCCAGCATCTTCTGCCAGAAGTCCCCCTGAATGCCGACGCTGGCCATCGCCTCGCCCAAGTGGGGCAGGATTGCAGAGATGAGTGCCCTCACGCCATCAGCTCCACGGGTAGCGCAATATCGCAGCGATGCCACCGAATCCCTCGTACAGGGTCAGGCCTTCCTCGGAATCCGTTGAGATCAATTTGACCGTCGATGAGGAACGGCTTGCCATCTCTGTGAACTCGTCCATCAATGAGGTGGTCGACTCGGCGTCTTCCCTGATCTGATCCGGTGCCGCATTGCAGTCCACACAGCGCGGCATATCGACGGCGCGGTCCGTCGTGACCACCCAGCCGTGATTGCACTGACGGCAGGTGTAGGCCTGGCGCGTCTTTCGCAGGTTTTCAGAGAGCAGGAGTATGTCGACCGCACCCTGTTCGAGCGCGCTGCGAATCATCATCTCGCCATAGGTCGCCTTGGGGTGCTTTTGCATGATCTCGGCGAGAAATCGGTCGACCAATTGACGCTCTGCATCCAACTCGATCTCCTGCATCAACCCGCCGGCCCGCTGCAACAATTCGCGCAGTCCCGACTCATTGGAATAGCCGACATCAAAGGTCGGTTTTCGAATCAACTTGGCGAGCTCATGGTGAAAGAATTCCCCCTTGATCACCTGGTCTTTTGTCGCGCCCGGACCACCGATGATGATGCCTTCCATGGTATCGATCATCGGAAGCCAGTAATTGCTTGCATGCTCTGATGAGCGCTTGAAGAACTTGTGCGCATGCTCCTCGATGAGGCGTTCGAATCGCTGGGCTGACTGACCACCTTGGCGGTGCTTTCCCATGATGTTGGACTGCATCTCTTCCTGGCAGTGAACGCTCTTGCCCGACGCGATGCCGTAGGCCGCTTCACCGCGGTCGATGACGAAGATGCCGTAGCAGGTCTTGTCGACCAGCATGTCCTCCAACTGGGAGATTTCGAAGGTGCTATCACAACGGTAGCGGAAGGAGCGGAAGGGTTCGGGTGGATCGTCGAGGATGATGGTGACCATCCGCGTCTTGTTGTTGCCGATGATGACGTGGCCGGTGAAGATGGCGAGTCCGCTCGACGGGGTCGCTCGCATCTGGTGGATGGAGCTCATTGCGGATTCGATGGCGTCGGTGACGTGCTTCTTGGTCGACTTCGACTTGATGTTGGCCGCCTGACCCAATTCGTTGGCCAACTGCTGACGGACGTCGTGGATGGCCCGGTCGGGCGGGATGATGACCGTGACGAGCTCGGTGCCCATGCCACGCATGTTCGAGAGTTCGTCGAGCGCGTTCTTCGCTTTGAGGCGACGCTGCTGTTCCTCGAGATCTTCAGCCATGGCGATGCCTCCAGACCTTGGCGACTGTCGGGCCCTCATCAATCCTTCCGGCGGCGTAGCCGCCCGGGAGGGAAGGTGTCATGAAGCGTCGACGCCGCCGACGCGACGATGAAGGCGCCTCTGGTCGTCGCTCTGGGTGGCAGTCTGCTGCGTCCGGAGGTTGCGGCCCGACACACCTGGTTGGCGCATCTGGCTCAGATTCTTGCGACCATCGAGACCCCTGTGGGCCTGGTCGTCGGCGGTGGAGCGCCAGCCCGAGAAGCGATCGAACTCGCCAAACCGGTGATCAGTGACGTCGCAGCCCTCGACGAGATCGGCATCGCTGCGACCCGACTGAACGCGACCATCGTCGCCGAATCGCTATCCAGCGCCGGCCTTGATGTCAGTCCGGGGATTCCCTCGGACGTGGCGGCTGCGGCCCGGGGCCTATCCGCCCACCGCATCGTCGTCATGGGCGGCACCCGCCCCGGTCACACCACAGACAACGTCGCCATTCGACTCGCCATCGCGGCACAGGCATCCCGTTGTCTCATCGCGACCAACGTCGACCACGTCTACTCCTCAGACCCGCGCACCGATTCAGAGGCTCGCCCTATAGAATCCATGACCCTCGCAGAACTGCAGGCGATCGTCGGCCCACCGATCCACGGCACCGCCGGCGGCTCGGGTGTCATCGACCCGGTCGGCGTGCAGGCTGCCATCGATGCGGGTCTGCCCCTCGCCGTGCTCGATGGCCGAGATCACGACCGTCTCGCATCAGCATTGAAGGGGGATGCATTCATCGGCACCCACATCGAGGTGACATGAATGGCTGGGAAGGAGAAGCTCGCCGACCAGATTCGCGCCAATGTCGAGCGTGCCTCGGATGTGAAGAAGGTGCGAAAAGGCACGGGTTTGCCAAAGTCCGCCGCCTCCAAAGCCTTCGTTGCGGCCCATCGGCATTGCCAGGTCTGTCAAACCCCAATCTCCCTCAAGAATGACCCCCCCATCTGTGGGGATGCAGAGTGTGACAAAGAGCACGAAGGTCGCACCCGAGCGAGAAAACGCTGGACCATCCTGATGTACGCCGCGCCGGGCATCATGGTCTTGACATTCGTCATTTCAGTGATGTGAAGAGGAGAGAGGTGAGCCGATGACGATGATGGTGCGCCTCATGTCCGTGTTGCCCTTTGCGACGGGGTCGGTCTGTCTATTGCTCGTCCTCGTCTCGATGTTCGGATTCACATCGGGGACCATCGAGGATGAAATTCCCGCGATCCCCTGTATCGGGATGGATGTCGAAGACTGTGCCACCGGCATGTCCGAGGCCGACCTCGATGTGCCGACAGCCTTCTTCCTTCTCAGTGTCGATCTCGAGATCAGCACCGCCTTGGAAGACGATGCATGGATCGGCGTCGTCGATGCTGAATGGGCTGAAACCTGTCCGCCGGATGAGACCGGGTTGACCGAATGCACCGCCGGGGAGTACACCTTCCTGTCGGGCGGGCCGGGCATCGATGGGCCGGTCAAGCATACCCTGGACCCAGGCAGTGTCCGCTTCGTGACCGGCGGAGATGAGGGCGCAGCGACCCTGCAAGACAACATCGTCACGACCCATTATTCGGTTCACCTCGCCGGCTGGTTCAGCGTGATTCTCGCCCTGGCCGGCTTCGGCCTCTGTGCCTCTGGCCTCCACATGGCCTTCCCGATGGTCGGCAAGGCCAGGAATGAGTGAGCCGAGTCGTTCAAGAACCGGATGAGGGTAGGATGGACATGAGCGGATTTTCTTGTACCGGCTGCGGCCATGGCATCGACATCGGTGGGCTCGAGCCCTCCTATGCGGAGCGCAAGGTCTTCTGCGTCCGCTGCGGCCACGTCACGACAATCTGATCAGACTCGGTCATCGTTGACGTGCCAGTGATCCGGCAGGTTGAGTGGGTCTGTATCCCGCATCTCACCGATGCGCATGATGATCTCGTGGTGCAGGCGGGCGATGCCCGCCGGTTCTGTCGCGCTGATGACGAGATGTCCGCTCGCGGGATTGCGAATCTCAGGAATGGGGCCTGAGGGGTCGACTGCCAGTGCCGCCTCCATCTCACAGACGGCCTTCCACTCGCCGGCATCGATGCCTTCGATCAGGTCGCCTTTGCCGTCGACGACCAAGAGTGGGGTCTGGGGCAGGAGGCTTGCGACCTCATCGAGCAGATTGAGTTGGGTCTCCATCGGTGTGCCGCCCGTCTCGGAGGGGTCCATCAGGAAGAGGCAGAGGTCACCGACGTGTTCGAGGGCGGCGATGGCCTGCATCTCGATCGGATTGCGCTGCGCCATCGGGCGGTCGAGCAATCCAGGCGTGTCGACCAACTGGTATCGCATGCGCCGGTGGACGAAGTGACCAACGTGCAATTGACGGGTGGTGAACGGGTAGGCCGCGATCTCGGGTTTGCCACTGGACATGACCGAGATGAGGGCGGATTTGCCAACATTCGGCGCGCCGGCGACGACCAGGCACGGGTCGGCCGGGTCGATCATCGGCAGGGCGCGCAAGGTGTCTCGCGCGTCGCGAAGGAAATCGAGCTTCTTCTCGATGCGGCCCATGATGCTCGAGATGCGCCCATAGGCCTCCCGTCGCGCATCGTGCATCGGCGGGAGATTGATCATGCGACGCAATTTTTTGGCGTTCTGCGTCGAGATATCAACGCATTTTTCAGCCGCCCACTGCAGTGCCCCAAGGCTCTGTCGATAATCATCACAGCCGACGGCCGCCTCGACCATCGCCACGTCAAACGGCGACATCCGGTCCAGGCTCGGCCAACGACGAACCCAAGCCGTCAATGTCGAGGACAGGATATCGCCAGCGGAGCCGACCATGCGCGTCATCTGCTTGCGCGTGCGATAGACGCGGTCTTTGTCCGTCACCGCGTCACCGGCCTTCTTGGCCTTGGTGAAGGCTTTGTCCAGCAGTTCCTCGGTGGTGAGAACCGTCGGGATGTTCCGCCAGACCACTGAAACCATGGGCACGCCTCCGTTCCCACCGCGGGGCGCCCCCCTCTTCAAACAGCCTGTTCGCATTCACCCATCGGTTCAAGAGGCACCATCGACTCCAAGGTGCGATTCCAATGACCAATGATTCCCCTGACCTCCCCGAGTGGGCCCTTTCGATCTGGGCATCTCTCGGCAAGCCTGACATTTGCGACGATGTATTGACAGGGCCGCTGCTCGCCCGCCGGGCCGGCCTGCGACGTGATGATCTGGTCGAGGTACTGCTCGATGGCCGCTCCCTGCCGAAGGGTGCGCAAGAGTGGGTTCGAGGGCGCCTGATCGGCACCAACAAACTGAGTATCGAAGTTCTCGATTCAGATGGAAATTACCGCTACATCGCCCGCGATGTCATCGTCGAGGTGCGTCTGGTCGCCCACATGCGGCCGGCCTATATCGACGACGAGGAGTTGCTGAAATACGAGCGCGAAGACCAGAAGCGCCGGACCAAACTCCACGAAGATGTCGAGAAGGAATCCAAGGGCGTCGAAGACGACCACCTCTGGGGTTGAGTCCATGGCTGCTCATCCGGACTGGAAGGTCATCGATGACCACCATCTGGAACGCGAGTTCACATTCCCGGATTTCGCTACCGCGCTTGCCTTCACCAATGAGGTCGGCGCAATCTGCGAGTCACAGAATCATCACGCCGAGTTTGAACTCGGTTGGGGGCGCGTGCTCGTGCGGACGTGGAGTCATGACGTCGATGGCTTGACGAAACGGGATTGGGATCTCATCAAAGTGATCGATCGGATGTGAAGATGCGATGACCGGTTTCGAACGCCACATGTTTATCTGCGCACATGAGCGGAGCCTGGACAAGGATCGCGAATGCTGTGCAGCGAAGGATAGCCTCGCTCTGATGAAGGCGATCAAGACCGCCGCGAAGGTCGAGGGCATCCCACGCATCCGCGTACAGAAATCGGGTTGCCTCAGCCAATGCGAGCGCGGCATCTCCTGCGTCGTCTATCCAGAGGCCGTCTGGTACACGCTGACTGGGCCTGAGAATGTCGAGGCGATGCTCGCCCATCTTCGAGATGGCACCGTCGCCGATGCGCTGCGGATGAAGCCGGACTGATCAGAGCTTGACCGGCCTCGTGCCACCGCATGCCTGACACTTGAGCAGGGTGGTGCGGTCCGCCTTGATGAACGAGGTATCGGGTGCATTGCACTGATGGCAGAGAATGTACGTCTTCACGTAGACGACGATGCGCTCCTTGATGCGGCGCGGCGGGATGCGTCCTTTGAGCAGGACACGGCCCTTTTCGAGCGTGCCCGAGGTGCCGAGTTCATTCTGGAGGAATTGGTAGACGTGGTTGGCGTCGCGGTCCATCATCGAGACGAGTTCCGCAAAATTGCGAAGAATTGTCTGACTGCCTTCGATCATGACGTCCGGCTCGGGCAGAGACCAACGGCTGCGCGCCGAGATGTCGTCGGGAATCTTGTCCCGCGCACGGTCGAGGAGTGCCTCGTATTCGAAGTCCGTCATCGTCTCGCCGACCCGCAACCCCTTCTTGAGACCACCGACAGAACCAATGCGCACCGCGCCTGCCGATGAACCGATGAGCGATCCGCTGAAGGTCCGTGTGGCCCGCATTCATCCTGATGCGCAGTTGCCCGTTCAAGGGAGTGATCTCGCAGCTGGATTCGACCTCCATAGCGTGGCGCGCATCGAGGTCCGAAAAGGGACGACCGAGATGTTGCCAACAGGCCTCGTCCTGGCGATTCCTCCCGGGTGGGAAGGGCAGGTCCGCTGCCGTTCTGGCCTCGGCAAGAAGGGGCTCATCCTCCCGAATGGAGTGGGGACAATCGATGCGGATTACCGCGGTGAACTCATGGTGCTCGCCCATTGGATCGGCGAGGGTGAATCCTTCGTCGTCGATAAAGGCGAGCGGATTGGTCAGATTCTCATTAAACGGGTGCCGGCCATCGAATTCGTCGAGGTGGAAGCCGATGCGCTCGATGCGACCGAGCGCGGCGAGGGCGGCTTTGGCTCAACGGGCCGATTCTGAACGATTCCCAGAGGACTCATGGCGCAGAATTGATAGTCGACCGACTCGCAGAGGCCTTCGGTCCACATGGCGTTGAGCATAGACGAACTGCGACAAAAGGCGAGCGAACTGGCCGGCCAGGGGCTCAATATCCAGCAAATTGCGGATGAACTATCGATCTCTCAACGCACGGTCAACTGGCTCCAAACCGGCGCCTCCGAGTCCGAGCGACCCGACGATGTTCGCATCGGCTGGCGAACCATCGGCGTCCGCCCGAACCGCATCAATGCGATTGGCGCCATCATGGCCGACATCGTCCTCGAGGAGTTGGAGGAGGTCGACACCATCGTCGGCATCAGCCTCAATGGCATTCTATTCGCGAATTCGATCGCCGATCAGTTGAGCCTCGACGTCGCCATCTTCCGCTCGGTCTCCGCGGAGGGTGATGGCCACCTGTCGAACAAATACGGCCATGTCGCCGGCCGCAAGGTCGTCATCGTCGATGATTTATTCTCGACCGGTGAAACGATGCGCCGCACCATCGAGACATTGAAGGCCGCCGGTGGCGACATCGCACTCTGTGTCGTTCTCGTCAACAAGACCGAGGATAACGCCGTCTCCGGCGTACCACTCCGCGGCCTGATTCGAACCGTCCGCGTCTGAGGTCGACCAACATGCACTGGGCGGATGTCATCGCCGACCGCCTCGCCGAGATTGGCGATACCCACGTCATCGCCACCGGCATCACACCGAGCGGTCCGATCCATGTCGGCAACATGCGCGAAGTGCTGACGGCTGACATCATCACACGGGCCTGTGAGGATCGTGGTCTGAAGGCGGAAATGATCTACATTGCCGATGATGCAGACCCGCTCCGACAGGTGTATAAATTCCTTGATGAGTCGGTCTATAGTGACCTCGTCGGCCAAAGTCTCGCCGAGATACCCGCACCGGATGGCGAGGGTTCCTACGCCGATTACTTCCTCTCACCGTTCTTGGCGACCCTCGATGAATTGGGCATCGAGCGCCGGGTTGTGCGGGCATCGGCCTCCTATCGGGAAGGCCGATACACCACGGCCGCACTGAAATGCATCGAGCAGCGCGATGAGATTCGCAAGATCCTCGACAGCGTCCGAGAACACCCGCTCCCCGATACATGGTTCCCCTACAACCCAGCCGACCACAATGGCAGTCAGCACGGCGTCACCGTCACAGGGTTCGACGGCCCGATTCTCTCGTGGACTGCAGCCGATGGCACAGAGGGCACCTCCGACGTGCGAAAGGGCCAAGGAAAACTCCCCTGGAGACTGGACTGGGCAGCGAGATGGATGTGGAATGGCATCACCTGCGAGCCGTTCGGCAAGGATCACTCCGCAGCCGGTGGTTCGTGGGACACCGGCGGTCAAATCGTCGCGCGTCTCGGCGGTAGCCCACCCCTCGGCGTACCGTATGAGTGGATCATGCTCAAGGGCGCTGGCGCCATGTCCTCGAGTGCAGGCAATACCGTATCGGGGCGAGAATTGCTCGACATCGTTCCGCCGGAAATCATGCGTTTTATCATCAGTCGCAACAAGCCGCAGAAGGCATTCGACTTCGACCCGGGTTCAGGTCTTGCCGTCACAGCCGACGAGTATGAACGCCTCGAATCTCGCTACCATGCCGAGTTGAAGGCCCTCGGCCACCATACGATGGGCGCCGACATGGACCGGAAAACCTCCCAATTGGCGGATCAGGGCCGCGGTTTCGAGTTCGCTCAAGTCGACCGACGCGGTCGTACAGTGGGCGATGCGGGCCCTCCGGTCTCCTTCGCCCATCTGAGTCTCCTCTGTCAGGTGCGGCCCGATGACGATGCGGTGATCGAAGCGATTGGCGCCGATGATGCCCAACTGCGTTACCGAATCGACAGGATGCGAAACTGGATCGCATCCGATTTTTTCCCCGAAGAAAGCCGAATTCGTTTGAATCCAACCCCCTCCTCACCCGAGGATGCTGTGCTGCGGGCCGCCATCCGCGCTTTGCTCGCCGAGGTTGACTGGACTGCCGAGGCGATTCAGAACGGCTTGCCAGAGACGGCAAAATCGCTCGACCTGCCCGTTCGAGATGCATTCCGAGTGACCTATCAATCTCTGCTCGGCACATCCCGAGGGCCGCGGGTCGGGACACTCCTGGCCGCATTCGACCGCGAAGAGATCCTCGCCGCATTCGACTGAGCCCCTGAACCTAGTTCAGCAACGTCGGGGAAGCGCACGATTGAAATCCTCCAATGGGAGTCGGCTGTTCCATGCCCGTCCACTGTCCGAGTTGCGAAGCCGGCGTTGAGGCGGTTTCCAAGTTCTGTCTTCAGTGCGGTCACGACCTCGAGAAAGACGGCCCCATCACCTCCACCGGACACGATGTTCGCCAACTCAAAGAGTTGATTCGGAGCCGTGACGACCTTTCGATGGCCGACAAATTCGACCTCATCGCCAAGATCGAGGATGGTGCGAACCCCATCGAACTCGGACTCGCGGCATCGGCCGAGAGCGGCGGTATCACACCAACCCAGATGGAGGCACAGGCCGCGGCGCCCAAAGTGACGACCGGCAGCCTCTCCGAGGCCGCGCAGAGCTATACGACCAGCCCCGCCGCCGCCGCCGCTGTCGCCCTGCTCTCCCGCAAGACCGACGCGTGGGGCCACATCCAAGCCGGGACGATCAACACCCAAGACCCGCTCTTTCTCGAAGCGATGGCCCTCGGCATGGAGGCCAGCCACCACATCCACGACATCGCGGCCGGTGGCATCGATGATACCGACCTGACCAACGAGGACCTGCGTGGGATTCCGATTCTCAAGCCACCCAAGCGTTCCTTCTGCCCCAAGTGCGGTTCTGACATCCACTCACACACAATGCTCCAATGGCGCAAGTGGCGCGACCACTCCGGCGAGGTCGTCCAATTGCAAGCCCAAGCCGCGATGGAGACGAGCCTGGTCCAGATCGCCGCCCACTATATCACCGCCAACGAATCACTCGAGGCCCAGAAAACAGACCTCGCCGGCCAACTATCCGCGCTGGACGAGGGATTGATCAAAGAGAAATTGACCAAGTCACTCCGCCCCAAGATCCAGAAGGAGATCGAGGAAGACCTTCGAACCAAGGTCGAGGATGAACTCCGCGAATCGATCGAAGAAGAGGTGCGGGCCGACATGGCGGCACGCGGTGGCCGAGGCGTCGTCTCGACGAGCGGTGGATCCACGTTCAAACCCAAAGCCACGCCCAAGAAGAAGGCCAGTGTTCCCGTGCGCCGCGGTGCGGCGAAGAAGACCTACGAGGGTGGCAAAGATGGCAAGGCCGACTGGTTCCTGAAAGAGGCGCTCGACACGGTATTCGACCCGCATGGCACCGGCAAGGTCCTGAAAATGAAAACGATTCTCGCCCGTTCAGCCGAGGGCAATGTTCGGGTCCAGGATGTCGTCAATATCTATCACGCCGATGGCGAGGATGGGCTCAGCGAATTGGCCTGGACCAGTCCCTTCACCAAGTACATCATCGAAGCGTTCGACGCCTGCTGATCAAACGTAGTCGACGACGAGACGGCGTGGCTCAGGCATGCCTTTCTGGGCCACTGCGATGGCTTGGGCCTCCATCTTGGCGCCGCTCATGGTGGTGACGAATGGGATGTTGAGCTCGACTGCGAGACGTCGCATCATGTTGCCATCGAGCACGGCGCCGCCAGAATTCCGCGGTGTATTGATGATCAGATGAATCTCGCCTTTTCGCATCAGGTCGAGTGCATCGGGTCGCATGTTTTCGGCGATTCGGAAGCAGGTCTCGACCTCGATTTCCCCGATCTCCCGCAGATGCCGGGCGGTGCCCTTGGTCGCGTGCAGGGTGAATCCCAACGCCTTGAGTGCGCGCGCGACGGGGATCAGGCTGTCCTTGTCCTCATCCTTGACCGTGAGATAAACGCCGCCGCGTGTCGGCACGGGCAACTCGGTCGCTAGCCTTGCTTTCAGGTAGGCTGAAGCCGCATCGACATGGCTGCCCATGACCTCGCCCGTGCTCTTCATCTCGGGCCCAGGTGCGGGGTCGAGTCCGCGCAACTTGAGGAAGGGGAAGACCGGTGCCTTGACGCAGACCGCATCGGTTTGTCGCCGTGGAATCTCCATGTTGGCAAGTTTCTCACCGATGGTGATGTGGGCGGCGATTCGGGCCAGTGGGATGCCGGTGGCCTTGGCGACGAAGGGGAAGGTTCGGCTGCCTCTCGGATTGACTTCAAGGACGTAGAGTTCGCCTTGACAAATGCAGAATTGAATGTTGAAGCAGCCGATGATATTGAGGCCGATGCCGATCTCTTTCGTCCAAGCATGCACCTTTGCAAGGATGTCCTCACTCACGTTCTGTGTGGGGATGAAACAGGTCGAGTCACCGCTGTGAATCCCCGCTTCTTCCAGGTGTTCCATGACGGCGCCGACGAGCACATCTTCCCCGTCGCAGACGGCATCGACATCGAGTTCGATGGCGCCACCGAGGTATTCGTCCACCAGCAACGGTTTGTCCGGCGCGATGTAGGCATCGGCCATGTAGGTCGAGAGTTGAGCATCGTCGGTGAGGATCTCCATGCCGCGCCCACCGAGCACGTATGAGGGCCGAATCAGAACGGGATAGCCGATCTCTACGACCGCCTCTCGAATCTCTTCTGGCGTCGTGCCCGTGCGACCGTTCGGCAAGCGAATGATGCTGCGTTTCCCGAAGGCTTCGAAGCGCTCCCGGTCACTCGCCTCATCCACCGCGTCTGGACTCGTGCCCAACATAGAACAGGACAGGCCGAGGCTGCCGAGGTGTTCCATCCTCGAATCCAATGGCAGGGCGAGGTTGATGGCGGTCTGTCCTCCGAATTGCAAGAGGATGCCATCCGCGTTCTCGCGCAGGAGAATCTCAGCGATGCACTCTGAGGTCAGGGGTTCGAAGTAGAGTCGGTCGCTGGTGTCGAAGTCGGTGCTGACGGTCTCGGGATTGTTGTTGACGATGATGGCCTCGTGGCCGGCCTCGCGGATCGCTTGGACCGCATGCACGGCACCGTAGTCGAATTCGATGCCTTGGCCGATGCGGATTGGGCCCGAACCGATGACGATCAGACGACGCGTTCCGTCGACCTTGGCCGCGGGCACGACATCGATGCCGTCCGGTGCACAGCCACCCTCGTAGGTGGCGTAGTAATAGGGCGTGACCGCGGCGAATTCAGCCGCGCAGGAATCGACCATGCGGAAGCGCGGGTGGAGATTCAATGCATGACGCCGCTGCATGACGGCGATCTCATTTCTGTTCGCAGGCAGGTTCTTCCAACCAGAGGCGGGGAAGCCCGAAATCGCATCGGCGATGTGGGCATCGGTGAACCCGAGCCCCTTCCATGCACACATCTGGGCCTCTGAAATGTCGGCCGCATCGCAGTTCGCTGCGACGATCTCAGCCTCGACATCGGCGATCTTCTTGAATCGGTGAAGGAACCATCGCGTGATCTTGCCCGTCCCCTCGTGAACCTCCTCGATGCCCATGCCACGGCGGAAGGCCTCGACCAAGGCACCCATTCGGCGGTCGGTCGCCACCCTCAGCCACTCGTCGAGAACCGGTTGTGGCAGGGGCTCGTGCATCCGTTCATCCATCGATTCCCCATCGGAAGCATCCGCTTCGGTCAGCGGTCGTGGGTGGGGTTGACCATATTCCAGTGAAGCGATTGCTTTCAGGAAAGCCTCCTCGAAATTGCGGCCGATCGCCATCACTTCGCCAGTTGATTTCATGCTCGTCCCGAGTGTGCGGTCGGCGGTGCGGAATTTGTCGAAAGGCCAGCGTGGAATCTTCACCACGGCATAGTCGAGGGTCGGCTCGAAGGCCGCCGTCGTGCCTTTGCCGGTGATCGGATTGGGCAACTCGTCGAGTGTATAGCCGACAGCGATGAGGGCCGCTATGCGGGCGATGGGATAGCCCGTCGCCTTGGAGGCGAGGGCGGAGGAACGGGAGACGCGGGGGTTGACCTCGATGACACGGAACTCTCCCGTGTCTTGATTCACAGTGAATTGGACATTGCAGCCGCCCTTGATGTCGAGCCGGCGAATGAGGCGTAATGCAGCGTCTCTCAAACCCTGATGATCGCGGTCGGAGAGCGTCTGCGCAGGCGCAACGACGACCGATTCACCCGTGTGAATGCCCATCGGGTCGATGTTTTCCATGGTGCAGACAATGGTGCAATTGTCACTGGCATCGCGCATGACCTCATACTCAAATTCCTGCCAACCGAGAATGCTCTCCTCGATGAGCACCTGACCGATCTGGCTGTGGAGAATTCCTTGACTCGCAATCTCAACCAACTCACCTGTATTCCAAGCCGTGCCACCGCCCAAGCCACCGAGGGTGAAGGCGGGGCGGATGAGAATCGGATATTTGCCCAGCATATCCGCTGCAGCGAGCACCTCATCGATCGAATTGCAGGCCATCGCTTCTGAGATGGGCAGGTCGATCTCTTCGCAGACCTGATTGAACAGGTCGCGGTCTTCGGCCTCATCGATGGCGCGCAGGTCGCAGCCAATCAGTTCGACGCCGAGTTCTGCCAAAGCGCCGCTATGGGCCAAGTTCGAGGCGATGTTGAGCGCGGTCTGTCCACCCATGCCCGCGAGCAGGGCATCGGGTTTCTCGATCTCGAGAATACGCTTG
>CAVOCV010000012.1:0-22556 GCA_963694325.1 Candidatus Thalassarchaeaceae archaeon
TGACCGGCATCCAGACCCAGGAGAAGCCCGACCTCTTCGGCTGGGTCCGCGCCGTGCCACTCCCCCAAATCGAGCTCGAGTGAGTGAGGCGCCGACGTGTCGAGCGTGTGGAAATGAGAAAATAAATTTCGTCTGCGTGACGAAGAGCTGTACGTCATACGGACGCTGAGGTTCACTTGCGGCGCTTGCGGCGTTCGCTGGGCTTGCGGCCCTTGGCGCCTTTGAACGAAGCCTTTCGCTGGCTGCGGCCGCGCTTGTCCCCCGCCTTCGGCCCAGCGATCTTGGCGGCCTTCTCCACCGCCTTGGCGTCATGATGCTGATCCTTCCAGGCCGAGCCGATGGCCTGCAGGATACCTTCCTTGGATTCAGCACCAGTCGCCTTCTGCGCATCGGCGATGGCGATCCACAGCCGGCCTTCCTTGACATGGGGCCGGGAGGGATGGCAGGTCTTCTCCTCGCGCTTCATCTTCTTGATGCCCGCAGCGCGGGCGGCGAATGCGAGCCCGTCGAGAGTCGGTTCGGCGATGGCGCGGTCTTTGGAGACGCGCCGTCCGGCGCGTCGGCTCGTCTTGATGTCGAAGTATCCAGGCCAGACGACGATGCGGTCGGGGTGGTTCACCATCTCGGAGCCTCCGAGATGTGGGGGGCTGTCACCCGTTGTGAACCTGTTCACTCGAGAAGGACGCCGTTGATGACGCCGTGACTGCCCGGGCGGCTGGTGATTCGCACCGTGCCCTTGTCGGTCTCGACAAGTGCGCCCTTGGTCATGATGTTGCGGCGGACGAAGTTGGGGTCGGCTGCATTCTCGGAGACGGATTGAAGGGTGGCGACGACGGTCTTGCCCGTCTTCTTGTCAGCGACGTTGATCACGTTGTCTGACAGGACGCGGACGGTCTGGGAACCGGCGCGCTTTCGGTAGGCCTTGCGGCTGGTTTCGCCAATCATGGAGAACTGCTTCTCCGTTGCGATTTCTGTGCGACGCTTTCCGCGGTATGCGGACGGGCGCTTGAGACGTCCGCCAGTCGGCTTGCGTCGGGAGATGCCGTGCCATTGTGCCATGATGGTTCCCTCTGGGGAACGGCCGACCTGCTCCCCTTATTTCAAGACCGCGATGCAGACCGGTTCTACGTCCGGTGGGCTAATAGCCGCTGCATGGCCCGTTCGATATGATTCACCATGATGATGGAATTCTCCATGGCCCTCACCGACGAGCCCGGCCAGCTCGCCCGCGTCTCCCGAGATTTCAGCGACCGGGGCATCAATATCCTGACGCTGTGCGCCATTGGGCGCGCCGCACCGAACGTTGCCATCGTCACCAATCAGGTGATGGAAGCACGCCTCGCGCTCGAGGCGCTCGGCGTCCCCTACACGGTCAACGAACTGCTGACGCTGGTCATGCCGGACAAGCCGGGCGCGCTGGCGGATTTCGCCGAGCGGGTCGCAACCGCCGGCGTCAACATCCAGTCGATCTACGTCCTCTCACGCTACCGTGGAGACACCGAACTGGCCTTCTCGGTCGATGATGTGGACAAGGCGCGCGCCGCGCTCAATCTGCACGAAGCGGTGCCGCCGTGAAACGCAACTCACTGAGCACCGTTCCGTCCTCGCGCAAGAGGCGCGCATGCAGTTCGTCTCCGAGGTGAATCTCTCCAACGCCCGAAGGCGTGCCGCAGAACAGCAGATCTCCATCCTCCAAGGGGGCCCATTCTCCCAGAGACTCCAGCAAGGCGAGGGGCGAGAAGGACATCTCGGAAATCGAGGCTTCCTGACGTGGCTCGCCATTGATGGCGAGTTCGATTCGCATCGAGTTCAATCCGACAGGGGGTTCGGCCCATTCACCCAGCAGCGCACTGTTGCGGAATCCCTTGGCGCGGGTCCACGGCATGCCCTCAGCCTTGGCTTGGGATTGCAGGGCACGGTCGGTCAGGTCGAGGCCGATGGCCACCCGGCTGAGTTGATGATTCACGAGTTCGATGACCAGTTCGACCTCGTGGTGAACACCGGCGGGAAGTTCGACTTCACAGCCGTCCGGGGGATGGGCCAACGCGGCCCAAGGTTTGAGGAAAAAGTGAGGTGCGGCGGGCTCCGCATTGCCCAGTTCCGCCGCGTGGGAAGCGAAGGTTCGCAATGCACACCACACGCTCGGCATGGACCGCCGAACCGCTGCTGAGTGATGAATCCGGCGGCGCAAGGTTGAGGGGCGAGATGCGCCGCCCAGATATCGTGGCGAAGAAGGACTGGAAGCTGAAGGCGCGCAAGCCGATGCGCCACAAGAAGCTCAAGGCGCTGATCGAGAGATTGACGATTCCTTTGGGGATTGATACGGATCTGTCCGAGGCCTTTCTGGAGACCGCCGACTTCGGGCCTTGGGACCTGTTGATCGTCGACAAGAATCCGCTCGGCATGCAGGTCGAATCTCCCGCTGGGCAGACGATTGCCTTCCCGACGCTGCGCGGTATCTTGGCCTGGTCGCCCACACGCAAATGGTGCGAGGTCGACCACGGGGCGATTCCGTTCCTGCTGAATGGTGCGGATTGCATGGCGGCTGGGATTCACGCGGCCTGCGATTGTATCGAGGAAGGTGATTTGATCTGGATTCGAGACCAAAACCACGGGAAACCGTTGGCCATCGGCTGGGCGACGCGATCCTCAGCTGAGATGGTTGAAGCGACCCAGGGCAAGGCGGTCAAGATGCTGCACCACGTCGGCGACGAGTTGTGGGATCTCGAACTCTAATCCTTCGCCCTGGCGAAGGCGAGGAGCCCGAAGAGTAGTGCGACGCCGCCGAGGTCGTCGGAGGCCGCTTTCATCGTGTGGATTTCAATCGATTGTTCGACGCGTATTCCATCGGTCTTGAACGTATTCAGCCTGTAGGTGCCGGGCTCAAGGCGCCACTCGTCTCCACAGGGTTCTGAACCATTTCCACCCTCGAGGCTGTGGATTTCCATGTTGCCTTGGATGAGGAACCATTCGGCGCGACCGTCGCCATGATCCGCGACCACTTGACAGTGGAAGGTGACGGCGATTTTTCCATCGGCATCGGTGGCGCCGAACAGCGGTTCGATGGTGAATTCCACGTTTTCATCGATGGGGGCACTGGCCTGGTTCAGGGTGGTGGTTGTGGGGTAGAGAATCGCCACCTGGATCAGGATGCAGAGGACGAGGGTGACGCCGATTCCTGTTCGGACTCGATTTTTCATGGCGTTGAATTTGGCGGGCGGCTGATGAATGCACCCCCATGGGATGATTGCCAAATCATTCTTCTATGACTCGTGCGAGGCTTAGACATGATGCGAAGGCTCTGGGTGCTCGGGATGGCCATGGCTTTGCTGATGCCGTTTGCTGCCGCAGCCACCGAATCCGGTGTCAATCAGTCCATCGATGTCGAGGGGACACCGATCGATTCTCTCTCGACGCCGAGCGTCTCGACCGATGGGGTCGATTTCACCATCACGGTGGCCTTGAACGAGACGGCGAAGAACAACGGTACCACCGTGCAATGGACCGTTCAGCAATGCATCAACAGCGGGGTCTGCTATCCGCCTGAACTGTTCAATATGAGTGAGACCGACGGCGTGTGGACCGATACGTTGACGCCGGTCGACACCCATTCCTACGTCAATTATGACATCGTCTTGACCTATCCCGATGCCGAGGATACCGAACGCTTCCCGGAGCAGGGATTCTCGAAGGGTGCCAAGGTCTGGTCCGACTGCTGGGTCTCGGGAGAGGAGAGCGGTGGCAACAATTGTCCCGACCCGGACGTCGAGGATAATGGGGTTCCCGCACTCGGTCTATTCGCTGGGATCGCCGTCACCTTTGGCGCAGCGATGTTGGCCAAGCGAGAGGACTAAGCGGCGGGGCTCACCAAAGGTGAGCCATGAGCGCAATCTTGCCCGACCAAATCGCCAAGCTTCGTGCGGATTTCGCTGCCGATGGTGGCGCCAAGGTCGCACAGAATGCTGTGACGACCACCGATGTGCTCGAGGTCGCGCTGAACCGCGACATCGTCGCCGCCACCGATCACTCCTTTTCGACCAAATTGGATTCGTGGAAGGTCACCAATCAGAAGAGCAGTGGGCGTTGCTGGCTATTCGCGATGCTCAATGCCTTCCGGGTCGGGACAATGAAGGAGATGGGGCTGAAGGAGTTCGAATTCAGTCAAGCCCACATCCACTTCTGGGACAAGTTCGAGCGCGCCAACCACTTCCTCCACGCGATGATCGAGACCGCAGACCGACCCATCGATGACCGGACGGTCGCCTTCCTATTGGGTGGGCCCATCGATGATGGCGGCCAGTGGAACATGGCGGTGAACCTGCTGACCAAGCACGGTCTGGTGCCGAAGTCCGCCTATCCCGAATCGAAGTCCTCTTCGGCCACACGTCGCATGAATCAGATTCTGTTGCACCTGTTGCGAGCCGCCGCTGCTGAATTACGTGGCATGGCTGCAGATGGTGCATCTGCGTCGGCATTGAACGACCACAAGGCGGCTCGGATGAACGACGTGTGGCGCGTGCTCTGCATCCACCTCGGCACACCGCCCGAGTCCTTTGATTGGCAGTGGCGAGACAAGGATGGCGACTTCCACCGCGAGGGCGAGATGACCCCGCTGCAATTCGTTGAGAAGTTCGTCGTCGACGATGTCGAGGACTTCGTCTGCCTGGTGCACGACCCTCGCAATCCGGAGATGCAGACCTATACCGTCGAATGGCTGAACAATGTCGTCGACGGCCCGCCCGTGATCTATCTCAACATCAGCATCGAGCAGATGAAGGCGATCACCCAAACCATGCTCGAGGATGAATTGCCCGTTTGGATGGGCTGTGATGTCGGCAAGCAAATGCACCGACAGCGCGGACTCTGGGATGCGGAATTGTTCGAGTTTGACAAGCTCTATGGCGTCGAATTCGGCTTGGACAAGGCCCAACGTCTGGAACATCACCAGACCCTGATGACCCACGCCATGCTGTTCACCGGCGTCGATGTGGTGGATGGCGAGACCCGCCGTTGGCGGGTCGAGAACTCGTGGGGCAGTGACAAGTCCGGAATCAAGGGCTATTACACGATGAATGACAACTGGTTCGACGAATACATGTTTGAGATTGCCGCGCCCTCCAAGTATCTCACCGATGAGATGCGCGCTGCGCTCTCCGGGGAACCCAACGTGCTTCCGCCGTGGGATCCGATGGGCAGTCTTGCACGGTGATTGGATGGACGACTTCGTGCCGCTCGTCTTTCACGAGAAGACCGCGGAGCAGATGCTTGAGGATGCATCTTCGTTCTATGATGGGATGGAGACCCGAAGGACGACGCGTCACTTCAGTGAGCGATCGGTTCCCAGAGAATTGATTGAACTCGCCGTCAAGACGGCAGGAACAGCACCGAGCGGCGCCCATCTGCAACCTTGGACCTTCGTGGCGATTTCTGACGCCAGCATCAAACAACAGCTGAGAGATGCGGCGGAGACCGAGGAGAAGCGATTCTACGAGGAGCGGATTCCCGATGCCTGGGCCGAGGTGCTCAAGCCGCTGGGAACCGACTTCGTCAAGGATCACATCACCGATGCGCCGTGGGTGGTCGTCCTGTTCCGACACTCACAGAGAATCCGAGAGAATGGGGCGCAGTCTCCGACCTATTACAGTCAGGAATCCTGTGGCATCGCCGCCGGTCTATTCATCGCTGCCATCCATACCATGGGGCTGTGCACGCTAACCCACACGCCCTCGCCGATGGGCTTCCTCAGGGACCTGCTCGGCCGGCCCGCCCACGAGCACGCGATGCTGCTGCTGCCCGTGGGTTATCCATCCTCGGATGCGACGGTGCCGAATATTGAACGAAAACACGTCGATGAGATTCTGGAGTGGCAAGAATGAAACCGCTGATTGCCGCCTTGCTCGCATTGTGTATGCTTCTGCCTGGTTGTTTGGAGGATGAGCCTGTTGAGGAGGCTGAATCGCCATGGAACGGCGCCGAGATTCCCGATGACCAATGGGCGCCGATCTTCACCGTGGAATCGATGGATGGTGAGCTGTGGTCGATGGAGGAACAGCATGGCAAGGTCGTCGTGCTGGCCTTTGTCTACACTCGCTGTGAGGACATCTGTCCGATCATCTCGGCCTCGCTAAAATACTCTCAAACCCTGCTCGATGAACATGAACTGGAGAACCTGACCTATGTCTCGATCACCATCGACCCCTATCACGACTCGCCCAGTGTGATGCAGAATTGGACCGCGGACAAGGGCTACAACTGGACCCATCTGACCGGTTCGCCCGAGGCGGTCAATCCGATTTTGGATGCCTATGGGGTCGACCCGATCGGCTTTGATGATGATTCGGATGAAGGCTATGGATTCAATCACACCCAGCCGACCTATCTGATCGATGCCGAGGGTTATCTGCGGGTCGTGTGGACCGATCCGAATCTGCCACCCGATCTCTTCATCGAGGACGTCAGGGGCGTTCTCTCACTGTGAGGCCCAATGCTCGCACATGCGCTCGATGAGACGGCGTGCGGGGATGCCCCAGCGGACGATGGTGACGACCGCTTTGCTCCGTTTGGTGTTCAGTGTGCCCGCCTCGAGGCCGATCTGAGCAAGATCAGAAGGCACCAAGGGGAGGTTTTTGCCAGACAGGGTGATGGTGACACCCTCATCGAGGGGTTGAATCTGAATGTTGGACCCGTCGTCGCCTATGGAGCGCAGCAACCGTTCGATGACCTCCCGCAACTGATCGGATGTGGACGGGGATTCCTCCTCCTCACCGATGGTGGGTCCATAGGCGTCCAGGAAGGGGAGATCCTGGTCGTGCTGGGCCATCAGTTCGTCGAGCCCACGGCCCAAACGTCGCTTCTCGGCCATCCGATTCACTCCAGGGTGAAATTCCACCGCTCGGCCAGAGCATCGGCCAATTCACGATAATCCTTGCCACCATTCGAATTGGGGGCGTGGATGTGAATCGGGATGCCCTCGCTGGGGGCTTCGGCCAACTTGATGTTGCGTCGAATGGGCGGTTCGATGATGAGATCCCCGAAGGTTTCCATCAACTGGCTCTTGACCTGTGAGTTGAGAAGGGTCGGGGCGTGCATGGTCATCATGACGCCATCGAATCCGAGTCTGGGATTGAGCCGCCTTCGGACCTCACGGATGGTCGCTGCGAGCATGGCGACACCTTCCAGTGCGAAGAATTCGGTCTGTACTGGAACGAGCACGGCATCGCTGGCGACGAGTGCATTGATGGTGACCAGCCCAAGGCTCGGCGCGGTGTCGAGCAGGATGAGGTCGTAATGTGGCAGCAATTCTTCGATGCCCTCCGACAAGCAGCGCTCACGGCCGAGTCGGGTCGACAATTCCTGTTCGAGGCCGACCAGACTTCGCTCCCCAACGATCAGGTGGAGTCCCGGAACAGCGGTGGCGTGGCGACAGGATGCGGCCTGCTCTGGCTCGGTGAACAATGTGCGGGTCGTGTGTTCGACCCGACTCTTGTCGATGCCCAGTCCGGTCGCGCAATTGCCTTGCTGGTCACAATCCACGACCAGAACCCGCACGCCGTGCAGCGCGAGGTGGGTGGCGACGTTGATGACGGTGGTCGTCTTGCCGACCCCTCCTTTCTGATTCATGACGGTGACGACGCGGGCGCGACCCGGCGCCGTCGCTTCGGCGCGGGGCAACTCGATCACCTCGCGCGGCTCGGCGCTGCTGATGGCATCGAGGGCTGGACCCTCGAGAACCTCCTCGGTGAACTCGACCACCATCGGGGCCGCCACCGCCTCGGGAAGAATCTCCTCTTCATCCATCGTGCATCCCGAACCGTCCGCAGTCGCAGCGCACTTGAGGCTGACGGGATGACAGGGGTCGGCTGAGCCGATTTATCCCCCTACTCGGAGGGCGTCGTCACGATAATCCAACCGCCCATTCGGCCCTTCTCTCCATCCATCGCGGCGCGCAGGGTGTGGTCCTCATTCCCAGTGGTCCACGAGCGTTCGATGTGAACGGTGACTTTGCCATCGAGAAGATCACCCGAAATCAGTTCGGTGAGCGCATTGGATTCGGGGACAATCAGGGTGTAGCCGACCTGCGCATCATCACGTAGCGCACCGCCACTCATCACCTGTGGATGCAGGTCGGGATACAGCGATGCGGAGGTCATGCGCTCCTCGATCGTCGACAGCAGATGGGTGGGTGGAATCTGGTCCCGTTGGTGCTCTGGACGGTCCTCCGAAGCGATCTGGCCGTCGCCGGAGTTCAGGCAACCCTCGCCCCCCGGCCAGGCGACGCGCACCCAACGCGCATCGGTCGAGGAGATGATGGAAATGTTCCAGACCGGCGTATTTCCAGAGCGGTCGTCCTGGGCACGGAAGACGTATCCATTCCCGTTCAGGGCGGTGGTGGCCAAAGAGAAGTTCTCGGCATCGGTGACCACACAAGCCACCGCTTGTTCGAGGGTGAACGCCCGCATCGTCGAGTTGTCCCACATGTGGGTGCCCGCATTCCACGGCACCTGGCCATTCGAATCCGGCTCACCGCTGCCCATCGGTCGGGTCGCATAGATTCCCCGCCAGTCGAGTAGATCATCGCCGCGCTTGAAAGCGGTCTGTTCCAAGGTGTATCGAGAGGTGAAGGTGCCATCTGGGAAGGCGTAATCCACGGCGAGGCTCGTCGCCGAACTGCACGTCCCATCCCCACGGCCGTCGAGCACGATGTCGACGCTTTGTCGCGCTGGCAGCGGTTGTTCTGGAATCACCCACATCTCGATGCTCGCCTGTCCGAGACACTTGCGGATCTCGGCGTGGTCCATGAAGACTTGAATCGCGTCTTGGCCGGCCACGGTCCCGGTGGAGCCGATGCGCCAGTGCCATTTTCCATGCGTGCCGGTGAGTCCCTCTTCAAGCACGGTGAGCCCGAAGACATCGTAGAGGTCGACAGGGTGCAAGGGCATCAGAACACCGTTGATCAAGTCCGTCACGGTACTCGAGCCCCCAAACGAATCACCGATCGAGCCGAACAGGGTGATGGCGGCGGAGGAATGGACATCATCCGAATCTCGGAAATCGATGGTGGTGTCTGTGCGCAGCGGGATGCTCTCGGTCAACTCGGTCCATTGGGTGACCGAGATGTCGATGTTGTTGTTGTTGCGTGACCAGTCGGTATTGGGCGAGCAGTTGTCCGAATCGATGGCGGACCAAGTGAATCCGGACATGTCGGCTGTCAGGTCATAGCGCAGGTTGGATTCAACGGCATTCCAAATCTGGCCATACTTGCCATTGGCCATGACAGCGCCCCTGAGATGAGTGTCACCGGGGTCCTTCAAATCGCTCAAAGTCCCCTCTGTGATGCTGGCTGAACCGTCGCCGGAGAACTCGATGCGAAGCTCCCCGCAAACCTGATCCAGTTTTCCACCGGTCGCGTCCCGCAGGTATTCGACCATCTCGTCTCCCTCGGCGAGAAGAAGCCCATTCTGGACCTTGAACTGGAGATTGTCTCCGTATCGCGACGGGGCCACCTCGTAGACGACCGCGTTCTCGGCGAGGTACCACCATCCGCCTGCTGCAGCGAGAAGAGCGACGACGAGAATGGTGGCGATGTTGGTGCCGTCCTGCCACCACGGTGGGCCTTTGACCGGGTCGGATTCCCGGATGGGTGCCGCCTGAATGACTTCGGCTTCGAAAATCTCGGCTTCGAGAACCTCATCATCCTCAAACTCCTCAACATCTAGAATTGGTTCGAAGACCTCCGCCTCGATCTGTGGCTCATCGTCGCCCTCGTCAAGGATCATCACATCCTCTTCGTCGGCCGACTCGAGACGGGTGATGAGGTCCGCCTTTCGACCCGACACCGAGAGTCCTGCCTCCTTCAGCAGAACCTTGAGTTCGGCGACGGTCAGGGTGGAGAGTTCCGTTCCATCCATGGGCCATCCTCAGAGAGGATGGCGATGCCTGCCGCTTTCAACCTCTTCGGCCGCCGAGCACGCAGGCCTTGCGATTCTCGGGCTGACTCAGCCTTGTCGCATGGCGTCGATCTGGTCCTGGGACCATCCCGCACCGAGCAATTGCTCATCGGTCCAGGCCTCGGCAGCGGATTCCTGTTCGGCGGGTGCAGCCTCTTGTTCGCCCGGTATGTCGTCCTGTTCGGGACTCGCTGCAGCCTCGGCCAGGCTCGGGCCTTCGACCTCTTTGGCATCTGCATCTTCGGCCACCTCGACCTCGGGCACACCGAGTTGTTCTCCACGGTGCTCGGCCTCCGCCGCATCGAGAACATCTTCCTCAATCTTTCGCGCGGCCGGGCCCTCGGGATACTTCAGTGTCTTGAACGCCTTCCCGGTGCGCTGTGCGCCGATGAAGGCGAAGACGGAGAGGAGGAATGTGATCGTCGCTGCGGGCACGGTCATCATGCGTGGCCAATACATGCTGACAGCGACATCCATCGTCGCCAGCGTCTGCGATTCCATCGGCTCATCCCATTCGATCAGGAAGCACTTCTGTCCCGGTTGGGCATGGAGGGTGAACTCGACAGTTTCGAGAGCGGAGAAGTTCTCCGTGCTGTGGTACCATGCATCTGTTGGCAGGGTTTCGTGGGCCGGCAGCGTGGGGCCACAATTGCCATCGAAGAGACCGGCCTTGAAGTGGCTGGATCCCGAGTAGCGATAGGAGACGACGGTCACATCGACGCGAACCGCACTCGTGTCACCCATATCGGGCAACGGCGGTGGAATGTAGATGTTTTTCCAGGCGACTCCAGATTGCTCACCTGCACCGTCCCAGATCTTGTCGACATGGTCATCGGCATTGCCATCGGTGACCCACTGTTCAGCCTCGACTTTGCTCATGCCAGATTGCGGATTGTCGTCTACATAGCCAGAGGCGACCGGGAAGAAGGCGAAGCCGGCGAGGACGACGGTCAA
The DNA here is from genome assembly GCA_963694325.1 of Candidatus Thalassarchaeaceae archaeon. GTDB lineage: Archaea > Thermoplasmatota > Poseidoniia > Poseidoniales > Thalassarchaeaceae > MGIIb-P. The sequence goes on from CAVOCV010000012.1 coordinate 10,902, forward strand.
TGCGAGGAAGAGGTAGACGTTGACGCGGGCACTGTTTCGCTTGCCCTGGAGTTCCTCCAGGCGGTCCTCACGTTCGACGCGGCGGGCGCGGGCATCCTCGATTTCCGCGAGCGGGTCGAACTGGGCTGGGTTGACCGTGGCGGGCGGACCGCTCGGGCCTTCGACGGGTGGCCCTGTCGGGCCTGCGACCGGAGGACCGGTGGGTCCGGCAGCGGACTGCATGCGCGGGCGACATCGATGTGCCCCTTGAAGTCCTCGCCCTCACCCACGCGCGCGAGCGGGGGTGTGAGCGGGCGCGCGGCTTCGCGGTTTTCAGCCGGAGGACTCAAAGCGGAAGCGGGTGGGCCGAGGCTGCATGACCCTCCGTGTCGCCATCCTGTCACGCGGGCCGCGACTCTACTCGACGCGCCGCCTGGTCGAGGAGGCAAACTCGCTCGGATGCTCGGTCGATGTGCTCGATCCGATGCGGTTGTCGGTCACGGTTGGCAACGATGGGCGGCGCATCCTCCACGAGGGGTGGAATGTCGAAGTCGATGCGGTCCTGCCCCGGATCGGCTACTCGATCACACGCCACGGCGTGGCCATCGCACGGCAATTCGAGCGCATGGGCACCTATGTGGCCAACAGCAGTGATGGCATCCAGAACAGCCGCGACAAGTTGCACGCGACCCAAGTCCTCTCGGCCAACCACATCCCGGTGCCGACCACGGCATACGTGCGCGATTGGCGTGATGTCGAGCGCGCCATCCGTCAGGTCGGCGGCGTGCCCTGCGTCATCAAGGCGATCGAGGGCACCCAAGGCAGTGGAGTCTTCCTCGCCCACTCGGAGCGAGAAGCCAACGAATTGGCCTGGCAACTGCTCGAGAAGGGCAGCCAGGTTCTGGTGCAGGAATACATCCGTGAAAGCCACGGTCGGGACGTCCGTGTTCTCGTGGTCGGCGGCAAGGTCGTCGCCGCCATGCGCCGCCGGGCACACGGCCGCGAATTCCGCTCAAACTTCCACCTCGGTGGCACCGTCGAATCGATTCAGCTGCCCCCCGACTATTCCCGCATCGCCTGCAAGGCCGCGCGCCTACTCGGCCTGGACATCGCCGGTGTCGATCTGCTCGAATCCGAGCGTGGCCCTCTCCTGCTCGAGGTCAACTCGAGTCCGGGCCTCGAGGGAATCGAGAAGGCCACCGGCGTCAACGTCGCCGGCCACATCATGAGCCACATCGTCGAGGCCCATGCTTTCACACCGGTCGATCTGGACCAACTCCTGACGACCAAAGAGGGGCATGGCACGCTGTCTCTGAAGGTGCGACGCTATCCCGAACTGGTCGGACGTTGTCTCGGCGACCTGATGACCTATGATTCGGATGGAACCGTCGCCGCGGTCGCGCGGGCTGGCGCCCACATCTGGTCACCCTCGTCGGATCTCATTCTACGAGAGGCTGACGAACTCATCTTCTACGGTGCGCTCGACATTCTGCACCAACGCATTCGCCCCCTCATCCAGCAGACGATCGATGCGCGTATTTCCTCGCCGCCCGAGCCCCAACCCTGGGAGATGGATATGGCCGATGAAAACGCGGCTGCATGGGCGGCTCGACCCCCTGCTCACCAGTGGCGACATCGCCGCCGCTGACCCACCCGGCGCCGCGAAATCACGCTTCGTAAGGGCGGATAATCCTTCGCGGCGGACGGAGCATTCATACCGTCATCCTTCGACTGCGATTTCCCTTCGGGGATGGGATTGCAGCGGCCTTCGGGCCACAGGACGGCAGCAGATATGCAAGATGGAAATGAGCCGGAGACCTTCCGTTCGCACCGTCAAGGGACGCCCTTCTCAGAGGCGGAACTGGGTATTCCGTTCGGCTTGCCCTCCCATTTGGTGCGCTTGGCAGACCTGCCATGGCACGGCTGCTATGAGATGCAGTTGGCGAGTGAGAAAAAGAGTTCACACACGCTGCGAGCCTACAGTACGGGCACGCGACAATTCATGCTCACGGTGATGCCCGGTGAACTGCCACCCTCCTACGATGCCTTGCAAGCGATCTCGGTACGAGAGGTGGCGCGATGGATCGACCCCAACAATGGCCGGCTCGATTTGTTCGTTCAGTCGATATCACACCTCTCCGCCGCGACCATCAACGCCCGCATCGCGGCGGTCAGTCACCTTCTCCAATGGCTTGGACACCGCGTCCCTGATTGGGTCAGTCGACCACAGCGAGGCCGCAGTTTGCCCAAAACCCTGACGACGGGAGAGATGGATCGGCTCATTCTGGCGGCATCGAATAGTGAGAATCCCTTTGCCAATGCCGTCATCACCCTATTGCTCGAAACCGGCATGCGGGTATCCGAATTGTGTGGGCTGGATCGCAGTGCCGTCGATACGGCGGATCTCTCCGCCACAGTGGTCGAGGGCAAGGGGTCCAAAGATCGCCTCGTGCTCTTCACCGAAACCTCGGTCGCCGCGCTCGATGCATACCGCCCGGTTCGCGACCAGATCACCGCCCGCCACATCCCGTGTGATACGCACCGGGATGCACTGATTCTCAACCGCCGCGGCCGCCGATTGACGCCGCGCGCCGTCCAGAAATTGATGGATGGATTGGCCGATGCAGCCGACATTCCGAGGTCAAAACTCAGCCCCCATACCCTGCGTCATAATTTCGCCACCGGCCTGCTCGAACGGGGCGTTGATCTGGTCAGCATCCAACGGCTGCTCGGTCATGCCAACATCGCGACCACCCGGGTCTATCTGGAAATCAGAGACGACGGGCTGCGGGACATCTATCATCGCGCCCAAAAAGCGCGCGCAGCAGAGAGGGACGGGAACTGATCAGCTGTCGTCGTTCTTCCAGCGCTTGATACTCGCTCTCCAGTCCGGAATTGCAACGGTCTTGGAACTGACCTCGACCTGTTTCGTGGCCTTTTTGGTGACAGCAGCCTTCCGCTTGGTGGGGGCTTTCTTGGCCGCGGGGGCTTTCTTCGCCTTCTTCGTGCCCTTCGCCGCCGCGGTCTTCGCGGCCATCTTGATCGTCTTCGCCACCCGTTTGGGCGCCGCCTTCACCGCAGCCTTGACTTTGGGCGCAGCTTTCTTGGTGACTTTCTTGACGATCATCTTGCCCGCAGCGAGGGCCAATCGATTCCCGATATTGGCTGTCAGTCCAGCGGCGAGGAGTTTCTTGGCACTGGCTTTCGCCAATTGATTCACGGTGCGAATTCCGGCCTTGACCAACTTCTGTGCGATGGTCTTTCCGACCCCCGGAACCGCCTGTAGATTCTCCACCGCTTTCTCATCACCCGAGGCCTTCTTCGATGCCATGACTACCGCTCCGAATTTCAAACGGGCAGTGAAACGTATGAAGTTGTTCTTTCCTGCGGGTGCTAAGAGCCGACCCGAGGTGGACCCCCTGAGCCGAGAATTGGACCCGATTGAATCGCATCTGCACGCCCAGGTGTATACGGGAGACCCCGAAATGCGAATCGACGCTGAACGGCGGCTGCGTCATGCCAATTTTCCCGGTGCGGAGGGCAGTCTCTTCCTCGGTGATGTCGGCGATGCACTGCTGCGCTGCTTCGGGGCACACGAACCCCCGCGCGTCTCGGATGCGCCCGGTTTTGACCAACAACGTTGGACGGTTGTGGTCTCGGACGCGGAATTGACGGTGAGAATCGAGAGCCGTGCCTACTGGGGCTTCGGCCTGTTCGCCTCCTGCTTTCTCAATGAGATCCATCTGGACGGACCACTCGAGCGGCGCGCACGCCTGGTCTTCGATCTCGCCTCGTCCCTCGGCCGGAATCCGTGGGAGTTCAAGCGAAAAGGCAGATTCGCCAAGGTGGCTGGCGTGAAAGCCACCGATGAGAAAGACGCGTGGGAAGCGCTCATCGAATGCGGTCGAGAGAATCTCTTCGAATCGATTGAGGGTGTTCGTTCTCGGATTCTGCAACTCAAGGATGAGCTGCCAGCGCTGTCGGATACAGCCCCCGATGGCTGGGACTTCGATCTGGCCATGGAGGAGATCAATGCCGCAGCACGGGAATGTGACATGGCCAACGATGCCCTGCACGACCGGTCCGCCACCGGCGTGGAGCGCGCGCTGGCACGCGCCGAAGCCGACCTCATCTCCGCAGACCCGCGGACCGAGGTCGCCGCCCAATTTGCGGGCGGAGATGTGTTGGAGGCGATGGCCGCCATCGAAGCGGATGAAATCGATCTATCCGACACGGTTCTCGAATTGGAGGAACTCCCCGAAGATGCCGTCAGGAAGCACACTGTCGATGATGCCGACATTCCATTCGTCGACCTTGCCGAAGAGGAATAGATTCAGCAGGGCGAATCAAATCGCCACGGGCCGATCGCTCAGAATCCGGTCAGCTGAGCCCATGCCCACTGGAGCACGTTGTAGTTCAGGAGGTAGAGGACCACGGAGACGGAGATGCAGGCGAAGTAGATGGTGCCCTTCGAGATCTGGATTGCGTCCTCGCTCTCCTCATCGAAGTAACGAATGAGACCAGCGGCCTGCTGGATGTTCGGGCCGCCCTTCTTCGACTTCTTTACCGCCATGCGACCCGCCGACCTTCCTTTCGTATTTCAAGACGCCGAATTGGGCATGGACCCACTTTTCGACCCCTTTTAGGGGTCCAGCGTCTCGATGAGCACGACACCGTTGTTGAATTCGACGATGCGACTTGCCGCATCCATGGCACTGTCCAGGTCCTTGGTCATGAAGAGTTCACGACGCCGACCATCCTCGGTTTGGAGGACGAGTCGGTGGCTCAATAGTTCGAGGACACTGCGGTCGACGGTCTGCCAGACCCAGGCATCCGTCTCGATCGTCATCAGGGCTTCGACGGGCACGAGTGGGCCTTGTGAAGCGCCGACGCGACGAGCGCGCTCGGTCAGTTGAGTCAATTTGGCTGCGGTCTCAACCGCATTCGTTCGCTTTGTTTCGCTCTCGTCCGCATATCTGCGGGCAGGCTTTCGCTGTGTTGTCATATCCCATCCCATCCTCTAATCCCGAAGGACTACGGTCGTTCAGCCGCACTGACGCAGGTATAACCGTTCGGGAGAATGTAACGTTCGAGAAGAGCGTTTTCTCACTCCTCTTCATCCGCGGGAGCCGTCTTCCATACAAGGCAAGGAATGAGGAGAAGCCCGAGAGCCATCACCGGTTTGAAGAGCAGAATGACCACCACCTGCGAGCCGATGAGAAGCAACGACTCCAACCCCCTTCGCGGCCAGGCCAGGTCCGGCCTGAACTCGGGATGGGTGGCGAGGATCGGCGTCGAGATGGCGAGCAGTATTACGGGCAGGGTGGTGTGCTCGATGAGTGCGATGCCCGGCAGGAGTGCGGGGGCGACCAACATGCCGAGATGGAATCCCCACGCCTCGGGTCGGGGGTTGGCATCAAAGCCAAGGATGGGCAAGAGACTGCCCACCAATCCACAGAGCAAGACGAAGCCCACGGCGGTACGACTCGCCCACAATGCCGCCGCGAAGTCACCGTCCATGGCCAGAAAGGCCGTGGCGATAATCAGGATGGATGCATCGTGGAAGAAGGTCCGCATCAGACCCATCCATCGGCGACGTGTGGCAGCGCCTCGCGCGGCGTGGATGCGCATCGCGACGAGGCGATGCACGATGAGACCCGCGAGCATCCACCCGATCGGGTCGAAGAGCAGGATGGCCCAAGCGATGGCGAATATCTGATTGAACAGCGGGGTAATCTCGGCATTGATCAGGGCCGGGATGGTGAATGTCGTCACGGCGAATCCCACGCCGATCATGGCCCAATCCAGCAGGTACTCCTGTTCTGGGATACGAACCAGATCGCGTTGGATGATCTCGAAGCCTTCCGATGGTGTGCTCCAACCGAGGAGCAAAACCCAGCACAGGGCTGCCCAGCGCGTCGCCTCATTCCCCTCGAGGCGGGTCAATCCGATGCTGAACCCGAGGAGGAGGGCCAACATGCCCGCCGCCTCGCCGGCGAACAGGTGCTGTGTCAGTGAACCACCTGCCGCCGAGATGTCGCGCGCGTAGAGGAGGGTCGCGAGTAGCATTAGGCCGAGGGGAATGAATCGCACCCGCGGGGATAATTGATCGCGGCCGAGCAGGACGAGCGGCACGACGAGCAGGGCAATCGTCAGAACCTCGGTCGCACCCGCCATCGCCCGTGGGTTGCGGGCGCGGCCGTTGAAGGTTGGGCGTGGCCGATGCGCTGAAGGGCAGCATCACTTCGGCTGCGCCATGGGTGAGATGATCGCGGACTGGCGCGCCCATGCCGCGAAGAGTGAACTGGCCACATTGGTCGAATCCCTGCGACCCGGAGAGGTCGATGCATGGCTGGATGCGGCGACGGAACGTCTGCCCGAAACCGTGCGCGTGAACCCCTGCCGTCTGGACATGGATTGGACGGTTGAGCGGTTGCTCGAGATGGGCGCGGAGCCGATCGCCTGGTTCACGGGTGCAGGCGGTGCGTACGAGTTGCCGTGGGAGAAACACCGGTGCCCGGATGAGGGCGTTCGTGGAAACATCGCTGCCCTCCACCAGAGTGGCCGCATCACCCAGCAGGAAGCCGCTTCGATGATGCCCGTGCAGGCGCTGGATGTCCAACCCGGCCATCGTGTGCTCGACATGTGTGCAGCCCCCGGTTCAAAGTCGACCCAGATCGCAGAGATGCTGGCTGGAGAGGGATTGGTGGTGGCCAGTGAGCCCAATCCCGGCCGCGCCAATCATCTGGTCTCCAACGTCCAGCGGGCCGGCCATCTGAACATCGTCGCCGTGCGCGAGGATGGGCGTCATTTTCCCCGGGTTGCCGAGCCCGGATTTGACCGGGTGCTCGTCGATGCGCCCTGCACGGGGACGGGCACGACCCGCAAGAATACCGATGTGTGGTCCCGTTGGCAACCCGCCCACGGAGAACACCTCTCCCGACTTCAGGCGGGCATCTTGTCTCGGGGTGGACTCCTGCTGCGCCCGGGTGGGCGCATGGTCTACTCGACCTGCTCGATCGACCCGGTCGAGAATGAGCAGGTGGTCGAGACCGTTCTCGACCGATTTCCATGGCTGGAACTCGTGGATATCGATGCGAAATCGGTTTTCCCGGGTCTCATCACCCGACCGGGAATGACCGAGAGAACGCGGTCCTGCCGTCGCGTCTGGAACGATGAGAATCAAGGGTCCGGATTCTTCATCGCCGCCTTCACCCAAACCGAGGCGGAACACGCCTCAGCCCGCGCCACACGCGCCCATTCGCGGGATGAGGGCCGAGAGCCCAACCCCATCGAACCCCGACAGCCCGGCAAGGACGACCTCCGTCTTCCAGCAGCGGAGGACCTGGCCCTGTTCGAGGAATGGGGCATGTCCGATGAGGGCCTGTCCATGTGGCGGCGCGGTCATTACGCTCACATCAGCACACAGGCGGTCAAAGACTGGATGTGGACCCCCACCCGATTGACCTCAAAGCATCGTCTATTTCCCGGCGGGCATTGGCATCCTGTGCGCGTCCTGCAAGCGGGTCAACCCGTGTGGAAATTGCGCAAGGAACGGAACCGATTGCTGTCCAAGGGATTGCACGGATTGGCAACGCGGGTGAATCAGCATCTCTACCCGGTCGACCTCGACCTCGTGAGACGACTCCTCAGCGATGAAGAACCGGGCCGGAGCACGTTGGGTGAAGCCTTCCAAGAAGAACGGGATGGCGGTGTTCTTCTCGAATGTGAAGGGAATTTGATTCCCGCTTGGTTGGCTGGAAAACTCTCGCTGATGATGCCCGATCCCGAGCGCGATGTCTTGGCTTGGAAGCTCGGCATCGAATGATGACCTTCATGCGCCACCGGCTGTCTGCAGTGGGCATGGAGGCGGACCGCGCGGGGGCTTGGGCACCGTTCGTCGTCGGTCTGCTCTTGGTAGGATTGGTGGCATGGGCGGTTCAAGCCATCCCGGTGAAAGCCGATCTTGTCGAGGCGCAATCCAGCGAGGCGATTCCGCCATTCATCGAACACTTCACCGATGACGAGGATGCACCGGTGCCGACCGATGATGTGATCCGAATCGCTTGGCATCCAGCCGGGACCGACCTCGGCATCCCCGCCTCCACCTATCGAGCCGAGGATTTCGGCATCGACGGCCGTGGGGTGGTCGAACACGAGACCGTGCCGGCACAGGCCCAGATGAATCTGACACTGGTGTGGAAGGATGCGGATACACTCGATGTCACCATCGACATTCACATGGAGATCGATCTTGAGGAGAAGGGCATCCTGCGCATGATCATCGTCGAGGATGGGGTCGAAATCCCCGGTCGCACACCAGACCAGAATGCGGTCGTTCGGCTCTACGAGATCACCATCGCCTTCAACCAGACCGCTGGCGGACAATCGACAGTTCACAAAGAATTTTTGCGCACCGACCACGGCCTGTCCGAGGCGGCGCAACAGGAGGGACGCCTGACCTTCATCGCCTTGGTCTCCGATTATGATACCGAGGAAAACCTCGCCCTGCTCAGTGCCCCGATGCCACTGCTGGACACCGGTCCTGCGAATGCGGGTGAGCGGGTGGGTGCAGTCATTGGACTCGCCCTGCTGATCTTTTGTTTGGCCGGGGTGGTTCAGGCCGAGTGGAAACGAGAGGTCCTGTTACCACGCCTGCGCGGCAGTCGGGATGAAAAGGGAAACCCAGTCGCTGTGCTTCGGGCCGGTCGACGCGAGCTGACCCTGCGAGAGGTTCGCGTTCTTCCGCCGTGGCGGTTGGCCAAGGCGATTCCATCGGTCGACCTCGCCCCGGGTCAGGAGAAGTCCTTCGCCGTACAGGTGAAGCCCGAGCGCGGTCAACCCGAACCGCAGACGAGCGCAATCGAGACCGAGTGGAGCATCAAGGTGGATGAGATGGGTGGCTGGGTGCTCGACCTCAGCCTGCGCCGGGGACCGGCGAAATAGGTTCAAGTCCCGCCACCATTCACCGATGTGCATGATCGACGACACGGATCGTCGCATCCTCACCGTGCTGCTCGACGATGCGCGCACCAGCATGCGCTCGATCGCCGAACAGGTCGGCGTCGCCCTCGGCACCGTCTCGAACCGGGTGAAGCGGATGGAAGCACTCGGCATCATCCAAGGCTATGACCTCAGAATCGATGCGGAGAAGGTCGGTTGGAACATGACCGTGCTGTGTGGACTTCGCATCGAGAAAGGGCAATTGATGGAGGTTCAACGGCGAATTGCGGATGACTCCCGCGTCTTCGGCATCTATGATGTGACGGGCGATTTCGATTCGATGGTGCTGGCGCGCGTGCGCAATCGCGCCGACCTCGATGACCTGTCCAAGACCGTGTTATCGAGTGATGGCATCCTTCGCACCGTCACCCATGTCGTGCTCAACACCGTCAAACAGGGCGGGGTCGAACTCCCTTGAGATGGGGGTTTCCCATCCGAGTCTTCAAGAGCACCCGAGTTGCCGATGGAACGCATGGCCACATCCAGGGCCAGGGATGATTCCGCCCCACCTCCGGCCGACAGGCTGGATGCTGACCTGCGTTGGATGAATCTGCAATTGCGTTCCCCCGCGCTCGATGCCGCCCCGTTGCACGCGTTTGGTCGCTGGGAGGACCAGCCGCATCAGCACCTGCCTGCGGCGCGATTGGCCGCGTCTCCGTGGCGGGGCCTGCTGATCGCCGATGAAGTCGGTCTGGGCAAGACCATCTCGGCGATTCGCATCCTCCGTCGGCTGCACGCGATCGGTGAGGTCGGCCCGGTCATCATCGCCTGTCCGGGTTCATTGCGATCGAAATGGCGCCAAGAGTTGCACCATCGCGGCGATTTGGATGCGGTCGTGGCCGACAGCGGCCGCCGCCTCATCGGCATGGTCCGCCGTCTCGCCGAAGGCGAACCGCGCGTCATCATTGTCAGCCATGGTGTGCTGCGGCGGTCCGCCACCCTCGAGCGGTTGATGGAGCACCTGCCCGAAGTGATGCTGACCATCGTCGATGAGGCCCATCACTGCCGTAATCCACGCAGCCGTTTGCACGACGCCGTGCAACTGCTGTCCATGCGCAGCAAACGCACCGTGCTGATGACGGCGACGCCGGTCAACCTGCGAGAGGAGGAATTGTGGATTCAATTGAGTCTGCTCGCGCCGGACCGTTGGCCCAATCTCGACCAATTCCACCGCACGATGGGTCCGACCCGAATGCTGAACGATGTGCTCGATGGCATCTCCCAGCCGATTCCGAATCTCCCGCTCGCCATCGACCGCTTTCGCGCGTTGGAGCATACCGTCGGTTTCTCCGGTGATCCTCGCCTGATGGACGCCGTCCAGATCGTCGAGGATGAAGGGGCATGGTCCGAGCAGAGGATCGAGGGATCACGCCGCCGATTGGCGGATTTGGTGCGCAGACTTCGACCGTTGAACGATCTACTCGTGCGCACGCGCAGAAGGGACCTCGATTGGCATCTCGCGCGGCGCAACGCCATCACATTGGATGTTGAATTGACAGCCGAGGAATGGCGCTTGTATGAGGCGGCTCGTCGATGGGCGCGCACGCTTATTCAGATGCGCCATCCCGATGGCGAAGTATTCGATTGGGCCCTCATTGTCCCCGAGCGGATGGCCTCCTCCTGCCTGCCTGCCTTCGCCAGCCACGTTCGACGCCAATTGCGTTCCGAAGCCCGGCAACGCATCACTGCGGACGAGGTCGAGGATGTCGATTTAGCCGAGGTCGAAGTCCGTTTATTGCGGCGATTGGGCGACCATGATGAATTGGTCGAGGCCGCGGAGGCACTCGGAGAGGTCGACTCGAAGTACGACGCCTTCCGCTCCTGGATTGCCGAGAGCCTCGCCGAGGATTCAGACGGTGGCATCCTGCTGTTCAGCCACTTCCACGCCACCCTCGAACATCTCAGGCGCCGGCTAACCGAAGATGGGTTCAGCGTCGAGGTCATCACCGGTCGAACGCCGATGGACGATCGAGATGTCGTTCGAGAGCGATTTGCCAACGGTGTATTCGACATCCTGCTCTCGAGCGAGGTCGGCAGCGAAGGCCTCGACCAACAACACTGTCACCGCCTGGTCAATTACGACCTGCCATGGAATCCGATGCGCATTGAACAACGCATCGGCCGTCTCGACCGATTCGGCCAAACCGCCGATGAGATCCAAATCCTCAATCTCGCCGTCGAGGGCACCATCGATGCGGCCATCCTGCACCGACTCTACCACCGCATCCGCATCTTCGAAGATGCATTGGGCATGCTCGACCCCCTTCTCGGTCAAGCCATGCGCATGGTGGCGCGGGCCGAACTAGACCGGCCCTCAACGCTGCGCATGGTGCGAGCGGACCAAATCGAAGAGGAGGGAGATGACGGTGTGCTCACCCTGCTCGAAAAGCGAGAGATGTGGTTGGAGGAGCGCGCCATCGAGGAGCGGGAGTGGGTTGGGCCCGACCCCGGTATCTCGGCATTGCGGAATTCGGTCGAGAGCAAGGACCTCGGCATCTTGCCGGACCACCTGCGCCGTTGGATGATGCATCGACTCGCCGATGATGCTCAACTGCACGAGACCGCGGAGGCGGGTGTGTGGATGCTCCGGCTGGCCGATGAAATCGTCGATCACCTCGCCCGACGAGCCGAGGACCCGATGTGCATCGACCAGGACACCGTCGGATGGACGGA
>CAVOCV010000013.1:0-21127 GCA_963694325.1 Candidatus Thalassarchaeaceae archaeon
TTCCGCCTTCGAGTGTGATCTCGTCGCGATACAGGGTCTGCACATTCGATGAGGTGCCGAAGCCATTGTCGATCATGGCTGAAACCGAGGAGGAGACCGAGGACCGCAAGGCCTCTCGCACCGTCACGCCGCCCATCGTCAAGTAATCCATATAGTTGCGAAGATAATCTGCTGGAATGCCATCTTCTGCCGAATCCGAGCCATTTCCGAGGGGCAGGTCCTCGAGGAATACATCGTCGCGTCGGACCTCGTGAATGGCCCATTCAAGGGTCACGGACATGACCGTGGCGTTGGCCATCTGGACATGGTAGCGGCCCTCGACCCATTCTTGGGCGGTCGTTTCATCATCGGCGAAATTGTAGTCATCGCAGATGCCAGAGGTGCTGTTCCAGGTCGAACAAATCGTGTTCACGACCTCGGGATTTCCCGGGTCTGCGGCCACATTTGGCACCCATGAAGAGAGCAGCAGAAGCGCGAGCAATGCCCACGCTGTGGCACGCCGACTCGTTCTCATCCAATGAGTTGCAGTTCTGGTGGTTTAATTGGGTAGCGGCGCGAGGGTTGGTTGTGACTCGTGGTCCAAACCCTCACGAGCGCCTGCGAATCGCGGTCGAGAAATGGTGCGACGGTGGCTTGCCGGGCCCTCTCCCGACGCGGTGGGAGCGCTTCGCCGATGTGGCGATTCTGCCCGCGACCGCCTTCACGGCGCCGACGTGGAGTCCCGATGACGAATTGTGGGCGGCGGTCGCGAAGGCTCTCGATGTGAAACGCCTCGGTCGCATGGGCGAGGTGAGTGGACCACGCCGAGAAAGTGGGGTCGAATTGCTGCTCGGAGAGGATGATTGGGTGGTTCGCCGTGAGCATGGCATCGATTTCGGATATCCCTTCACCCGTTGCATGTGGAGCGCGGGGAACGTGACGGAACGCGGGCGGATCGCCGATGCTGATCATACGGGTGAGCGCATCCTCGACCTGTTCGCGGGCATCGGCTACTACACGCTGCCCTTTCTGACCGCGGGTGCCCAACAGCACGGTGCCGGTGCAGATCATGTCGTCGCCTGCGAATGGAATCCAATCGCAGCCAACGCCCTCGTCTGGTCTTTGGAAGAGAATGGTTTGACCGAGCGGTGCACCGTCCTTGAGGGCGACAATCGTCAACATGTCTTCGACCGGGCTTTCGACCGGGTCAACCTCGGCCTGCTCCCGTCATCAGAAGAGGGTTGGAATCAGGCCCTCTCCGCCCTCAAAGAGAGCGGCGGTATCCTTCATGTTCACGCACTCGCCCCCGGCGGTGAAGAACGAGAAGAAGCAGAGAGAATCTGCACGGAATTGGGTTCGACAGGCCCGTTTTCATGTGAGATTCAGCACATTGAGATCGTCAAATGGTACGCGCCACATCAGCGCCATATCGTGGTCGATGTGCATGCTCAGCCGGTGTCTCATTGAAGAACCGAGGCGGGCCCCGCAGGGCCATGGAACTCGGCATCGAGAACGAGGCATTGGCCTGGGCCGCGCCGACAATGCTCGGATTCATGGCCTTCATGATCGGCCTGCTGATTCTGTTTACGGCCGTTCGTTATCAGAAGTCGAAAGAGACGTTGGACAATATCTGGCTGCGGGTCGTCGTCGCTGTCCCGTTACTATTCGTCATCTTCGGTTCGATGGAATTCGGTCCGATGGCCTGGGGGGCGCTGATCGGCGCCTTCGCCTTGGCCTCGCATAGAGAATATCAACTCGGCATCGGCAAGGCTGACTCACCGATGCGCTGGGTGGGTTCGACCGTCTTGGTTCTGATGATGGTCGCTGCGATGACCCACAATCGATTGCCCTTCGCTGGTGAGGGGCAATTGTGGATTGGATTGGGTCTGCTCGTCGCACTGATCGGCATCTGGTTGGTCCCGCTCGTTCAGGATCGTGCCGAGGGCGTCATGGAGGATGTCGGTCGAGCGATGATCGGTTTCACGCTCGGTTGGCTATTCTTGCACGGCGGATTCCTGCTCCACCTCGGTCCGGTCGGCACGGGTGCATGCATCTTCGCCGTCATCAATGTCGCCATGACGGATACCTTCGCCCTCCTGACGGGTCGCATCTTCGGCAAGCACCCTTTCCGCCCGACACTGTCACCGAAGAAGACCTGGGAGGGTGTATTCGGGGGCATTCTCTTCGCCGGCATTGCCGGCTATGCCATGCAGCCTTTGATTCCTGCATTGAGTGCGCTCGAAACCGGATTGCTCGGGGCTGTGCTGGCCATCATGGGCACGATGGGTGACCTGATGCTATCCGCGATGAAGCGGGATCTCGGCATCAAGGACTGGTCGGCCACGCTGCCAGGTCACGGGGGCATCCTCGACCGGGTCGACTCCTTCATGTTCGTCGCGCCGTCACTCTACTGGATTCTCTTCTTCATCGGTGCTTGAGGGTTCGAGAAGCGCATCCAACGCCGCTTCGGACTCTGCCTGACCCAGCCGGGGCACACCGTCTTTCCAGACCGAGATGCCAACGCCTGCGAGCATGGCCAGCGCCCACACCCACATGATCGGGTCGATCATCCAGATCGCTGCGGCCTCGGCCTGGGCCATGATGCCACTCGAGTTTTCGTCCTCTTCTACGGATCCGGCGACGACGCCGAGCATCGAGATGGAGATGATGTGGACCTCATCGACCGGGCGGTCGGGTCCGGGCGGCACCCGAAGCGTTCCACCCAGCGGGTCATTGCTGGTCGGCACGGCGGCGATGGCATAGATGTGGGACATGCCGTCGCGCACCACTCCGAAGGTGGCGTAACCCTCGTCCTGACGGTTCTCCGGGTCCAATCCATGCTGGGGCCCGTCGGCGATGTAGAACTGACTCTCTGCACTGTCCGGGTCCAAGCCTCTGGCCATGCCGATCGCGCCGTCCACATGGCTCATGTTGTCATGGTGTTCAAGCGGGATGGTCTCACCGCTCCCGCCCTCGCCACAACTCGGGCTGGACGTTGGATAGATACCGATCGTCGTGCATGACGGATCGCCAGACTGGGCCACGAAATCATCGATGACGCGATGGAAGAAAATGCCGTCCCAGAAGGATGTCTCGGCGAGTCCGATGAAGTTGCCCGCGGTGATTGGCACCCATTGCGGGAAGAGTTCGATGACGATTTCACCCTCGATTTCCGAAGCCCCGAGGTCCGGTGTGTAGCTGACGCGGAAGAGAACCAAGGGGTTGCCCGGAGTGGAGTTGTCCATCGGGCTGCCCTCCTGCACCGGCCCATCCGTCCAGGTATCGGGGTCGACCTCGTTGTCAGACCAGTGGTCTTCCTCCTGCGCGGCGGCGCTCGGTGTGCCGAGCAGGAGTAGCGTGAGGAGAACGGCGGTGGCGGTCCGACCCATCGCTCCTCGTGGAACGCCCCCTCCACATGAGCCCATCGGCAATCCGTCATGCTCTTGACACACCGCCCCTAGGGCGATGCATGGAGGAGGCGGATGAACGGCGCGACCTATTGCGTCTCAACCTCGCCGTCGGGATGACCATCGCCGTGGTCATCGCCTTCCTGATGATCGCCACCGTCTGGGGCTCGGCCCTGACCGACAACGACGGCGACGGCATCGGCCATTGGACCGAAGTATCCCTCAAAGATCGCCACAAGATGGACCTCAATTTCACCGGTTTGCGCAGCCAGTTGCCCGAGGCAGGACCCTACACCTGGACGGGTCCATCCGAGCATTATGTCGAGGTCACACTACCGGCCAGCGAACAGGATGCCGGATATCCCGAGGATGCGGTCATGCACGTCGCGCTGTGGATGCCCGACGTGCCGGAGGGCGAAACTGTGCCCGTCATCGCGACCGTTCACCCCTACTACGACTTCGGCACGGAAGTTGCCGGCGGCGATTCGAATCCAAACACGGTGCCAGACGCTGGCGTCGGTCAATGGGTGCTCGACACCTTCGTTCCACACGGCTATGCACTGGCCCAAGTCTCGACCTTCGGCAGTGGAAAATCCACCCATTGTCAGGATGTCAAGGGACTCGGTGAGCAAACTGGAATCCAAGCCGCAGTCCATTGGTTGGGTGAACAGGCTTGGTCGAACGGAAACGTCGGTCTGATGGGCAAGTCCTACGCGGGCACGACGAATTGGGAGGCCGCACAAAATCCCAGTGAGCACCTCAAGACCATCGTGCCAATCTCCGGCTCAATCGGTGTCCAGAATATGTTCTATCGCAACGGTAGCAGTGAGGCCCGCGCGGTCGGTTATGACCTCGCATACGAAGGCGCGACCACCGATGCGACCACCGATGACATGCGCATCTGCTCGGACGACATCGTCGGGCCCGCCATGCCGATCACCACCAGCCTAGCAGCCGAAGCATTCGGCGCAGAATGGTCCGATTACTGGGCCGAGCGTTACCACCTCGGCGATGTGCTGGCCAATTACGAGGGCAGCGTCTACATGGTCTGGGGCCTGCAGGATTGGAATGTCGACCCCTACATGGCCTTCCCCACCTACCAATTGCTGATGGATGCGGGCATCCACACCCGCGCGATCAGTGGACAATGGGCCCACAATTACGTCGACCAGCCCGACCGACATGGTGCACTCACCTCGGGATATGGTGCCGAGGCCTATCCGAACATGACGCGGATGGACTGGGCGGTCGAACTATTCGTCTGGTTCGAGTATTTCCTCAAGGACATCGGAGAGGAACCTGAGGCCCACGTGCAGATTCAGACCAACGACGGCCGCTGGCATGTCGAGGATACCTGGCCACCCGAGGACCTGACATGGCTGGACATCGGTTTGGACCAAGCCACAGCTCAAGGCAACTGGGTGAACGCCAACACGGCGACCCAAATCATCCTCCCCGCCTTCGAGGAAGAAATCCACATCTCGGGTTTGACCCGCTTGCACCTTTCAGTGTCCCCAGGCACCTGCAATGGTGGACAAATCTTCGCCACGATGTGGGATGAAACCGATGGGTTGCGGCTCGGTCATGCGACCATGGACCTGCGCTATCGCGATGGGGGCTACGATGCGAAGCCGGTCGTGCCCTACCAGACCTACGTGATGCAGATGGAATTCAATCCGATGGACGTCATCGTGCCCGCCGGTCACGAGATCAGCATCGAACTGACCGACACCGGCGAGGATTACCTGCCATCGACCTGTGCCGCGGTCGGTATGGCGGTATTCATCGATGAATCCTCGACACTCAGCCTGCCGCTCATCGAGCGGGTCGAGGATGATGACCGCTGGTTCCTCGCCCCGCCGTGGTGGGAAGACCCCGACAACGCCGTCGGGCTCTGATCACTCTTCTTCATCGGCGGTTCGATACGGGTCACAGGCCCTCAATTCGGCCTCATGAATCTCGATGGAATTGCGTAGAACGAGGCCTTGGAATGTGCGGATTTTCCTGTCCCGGACCAAGTCATTGATTTCCTGTTCAAGCAGATGAAGTTCTTCAAGGCTGCTCGAATCCAAGATGAGTGAATCGTAGCGTCTGTAGTTGCGCTGTCGATAACCCCACAGCATCAGATAGATTGGAATCAGCCCGAGGGGGATGATCAACTCGGTCGACAGGGCGCTGAGAATCCAGGATAGAGATAGTTCCGCACCGTCTCCCGGCGTATCGGTGAAGCCCTCTCCCGCGACGTAGAACGTACCGGTGGTGATGCCGAAGTAGATGTTGAACGGGTTTGAATCCGCATCGTTCGGATCACTGCCTCGCTCGATCTCAGTCCCATCATCCCAGCCATCATTGTCATCATCCATATCGACCGAGGCATCGGGAATGCCGTCAAAATCACGATCGACCGGGACCGAGTTCGCATCGTAGATCGAGTACTGGCGAGTCGCCGTGCTCGCCGCCAGCTCCATGTCGTTGGAAATGCCATCGCCATCCGCATCGGGGTCCAGCTCGTCGGGCAGACCATCAGTGTCGATGTCGCCACATCCCTGGCGAACACGATAGGAAGGTCCCGGGAAATTGGGACAATGATCCGTCAGAGCGGGGGCGAACTGGTCGGCCCAACCATCACCATCGACATCGGACCACAGCAGGGCGGCAAGGGTCCAAGCAAGGGTCTCATTCTCTTCGTATTCAGAAGCGCCACGGGCCCGCAGGTCATCGATGGCTGCCTGGACGGATGCGGCATCTGGATAGGCGTCCTCACTGTTGTTCCAACCGTCGCCATCATCGTCATCATCCGGACCGAATGCGGGTGCGATTTCATCGGCGAGAAGGGTCGGGCTCTCGACGATGGACAGCAACATGAAAGCGATGAGGAGCGGGAGGAATCTGCGAATCATCGACACGGTGACCTCTGCTGAACTTTATCAAAGAACAGGTCAGTTCTCCCGGGTGGGCCAGAGGAAGAAGGAAGAAACATTATCTCCGAACACTCGCATTGACGGTTCGATGGTCGACCTCCGGTTCCACCGCGCCCTCCTGCTCAGCCTGATTATATTCTCGTCCGGTTGTCTGGGTTCCTCAGACTCCGTCGACGAGGGATTGGGTGCCTTTCCCGAGTTTTCAGCGACAGCTGATGATGGCCTGAATTACTCGAATGCCGACGTCGACGGCCAGCCATTCATCGTCCTGTTCAGTGCCGAGTGGTGCAATGCACCCTGCCATCAGATCATGCATCAAATCTATGATGTCCTCCAAGAAAATGTGACGGTACTCGTCATGAGCACCGATCCCGTCGAGGACATCACCCTCGAGGAATGGCACGATGATTCGAACGATTACGATGATGCTGGGGGCGACACAGCCAACACCTTGCCATGGCCCTACATGAAGGCGGTCGATGCCGCTGCCGAACTCGACGTGAAATCGCGTCCGAACGTCTACTTCGTCGATGATGCGGGCTACATTCAGGCTCTGAATGAAGGGTCCTTCGACTCGGATGATGAAGTCCGCGAAATGTATGCGTTGATCTCCTGAGGCATTCTCGCATGCGGGTGCTCGCCTTCGAAGACGGTGCGGACATCGCCCTATTGCTGGCCCGAGGCGGTGTGGAGATGCACGGCATGGATTTCATTCAACACTGGAACACCGAGGATTATCTTGCGCGAATCCAAGCCTTCGCGCCGTCCATTCTCTTGCTCGACCACTACATCCCACCGACCCGAGGGATCGATCTGCTCCGAGGATTGAATGAAGCCGTGAAAGAGGGTGTGATTAGCCGTCCAGAAACAATCGTTGCGATGTCATCGATGGCGGCGGCAAATGCCAAGATGCTGGAAGATGGTGCCGACCATGGCATCATCAAATCCGAGGTGGCGAGTTTGGCCCTCTGGCCAAGACGTCACTCGTAGGGGAACCAATCGGCCTCGCCCTTCGGGCGGTACCACCACTGGCCCTCGTCGTCCTGCCACCACTCGGTGCCGTCCTCGTCGACGCGGTAGGTGTCGTCTGAGGTCGTCTCATCCTCGGAAATCGCACCGGTCTCGATGGCGATTTTTCGCTTGACCTCGGCCTCATCGGCCTCCTGGTCAGCGAAGATGCGGTGGCTGGGGTCCTGTGCGGTCATTTCGAAATGGTCGCCCGCGGCGATGGCCTCGTCGGACTCCTTGAAAAATTCCTCCGCCATCGATTGGCGATACTCCTCGTATTCATCTCGGCCGTAAGAACCAACGAAGGCGCCATCACGCGCCTTCATCAAATCGTCGAGATTCTGACGCTTGCCAAGATCGAGGTCCGGTGCATCGGGCAGATTCTCGCCATCGAAGAATTCATCTCCCTCTTCACCGAGACGCGGGTAAGTCTTCTCATTGGGATGAATCTCCTCGACCTCCTCCATCAGCAGGTCGTGTTCCTCCTCGTCGATCTTCTCATCATCGAGCGTGCGACGGACGATCTTGACGAAGCGGTCACATTCCTTGGCCAACTCGGCGCCTGAGAACTCCTTGGCGACCTTCTCAAGGCGACTCATGAGGCTGTCATACGGCCGGCCCGCGATGCCTCCGAGGAATTTGCCGAAGCCACCCTTCTTCGCCATGGTGGCCGCCATGAATGGAACCCTTATTCACACTTGCCGAAGCAGGGACCCGACGATGGTGGCGTCGTGGCTGATTGAAGCCGCCACGGCTTACAATCAAGATTCGTTTACCAAACGAGACGAATATCCCGCATTCGTCCTCATGCCCACCCGCCATCTGGAGACGGTTCTGGGCTGGGCATTCGAATCGCTACCGGATGAGATTCTGATCGGATTCGACCCGGCGTTGAACGAACCGATGGACGAGGACATCTTCGCTGAATGTGCCGGTCATGAGCATCGCCATGACCTGTTCGCGGGCCAGGCGCACATCATTGGCGAGCCCCATCTGGTCAATCGAGGGGACTCCTTCTCGGTGCATCACGTGCCCGAGGAATGGGTCGACGAATTGTTCAGCGTCGACCGGGGCAGTCGCGGCGCACGCTTCACCCACTGGATGCATACCCACCCCAATTGCGTCGCCATCCCCTCGGCTGCGGACGCGGATGCTGCCCAGTACACCGAGGGCGTCGACATGATTCTCGGCATCGAATTCACGCCCGAAGGGCCCCTGCCATGGTTCGAGGATGCTGAGGGGGTGCGCAGACCGCTCAATCCAACCGAGAAGAAAAAAGGGGGCTGGGGCGGTTGGCGACGACAGCGAACGGTTCTCGGCCGGGCCTCCACAGGACACAGCATCCACGGTCTCGAACTAATCGCCTTCCACCGTTCCGGCGTCGGCGTCAACGTGCTATTGGTCGATGATTCAGGCTGGCCACATGGGCTGGACCGGATCACTTGAAGATCAGTTCCCGGTAGTGAACCAATTCTTCGATGCTGCCCTTGATGTCATCCAGCGCTCGATGGCCGGCGGGTTTGTTGTGGCGCTCGACGAACGGGTACCACCGGTCGGCCAGCTCTTTCACACTGCTCACGTCGACGCTGCGGTAATGGCAAAAGTCGTGGAGATCGGGCATGTAGGCGCGCAGGAAGCGTCGGTCTTGCCCAATCGTGTTCCCGCACAACGGGGATTGGCCCGGCTCGCAATGTTCGCGAAGGAATTCCAAGGTGCGAATCTCGGCGGTGGCCGTGCTGACATCGCTCTCTTTGACGGCTTCGATCAAGCCGTTCTCCGTGTGGTGGGTGATGTTCCACTCATCCATCTTGTCGAGTTGTTCCTCGTTCTGGAAAATGGCGATGTTCGGCCCTTCGGCGATGATGTTCAACTGACCATCGGTGACGATTGTGGCGATCTCGATGATCACGTTATCCTCCGGGTCGAGCCCGGTCATCTCCAAATCGATCCAGATGAGGGTGTCTGCTGTCATGTCCCCCTCGCCGACGCCGCCCATCCATAGGGCTTCGCACGCCAGCGGCGAAGAGGCCTCATAGGTCGGCGGCCGACGGCGCACACCATGCAGGAGCAACGAGAGGTCGGATTCCTCGAATTGCTGCGCGTCAATCCGGTCTACAGGCGCTTCTGGGTTGGGCTGTCCATCTCGATGCTCGGTGAGTGGTTCAACACGGTCGCGCTCTTCGTTCTCATCTACAATTTGACCGGCTCACAACTCGGTATCGGTCTCCTCTTCGTCCTGCGAATGTTCAGCCTGGCCCTCCCACAGGTATTCACCGGCATGCTGGCCGACCGATTCAGCCGGAAATGGCTGATGATCTGGGCCAATGTCCTGTCCGCCTTCACCGTCCTCACACTGCTGTGGGTGGATGAGGCGAGCGAGGTCTGGATGGTCTATGCCGTCTCCTCGATCCTGATGATGCTGCACGCGGTCTTCATCCCGGCCGAGAATGCGACGATCCCCAACATCACGACCGATAACGAATTGCTCACAGCCAATGCGATGAACAGTGGAACCTGGTCCGCCGCGCTGGTGCTCGGCGCCAGCATCGGTGGATTCGTCGTCAGTCTCTACGGCGTCGAGGTGGCCTTCATCGTCAACGCCGTCACCTTCCTCTTCGCCGCCTTGATGTACAGCACGATGACCATCCCCCAGGACCCCTACATCCCGAGAGAGGGTGGCATTTGGGCCAATACCGTGGGCACGATCATCGACGGATTCAGAATCATTCTGCGCACGCCACCAGTGCGCCGCATCATCTCCGCAAAGGCGCTGTGGAGCCTGTTCGGAGGCGGCTTGGTCTACATGCTCGTGCTCGTCGGCGAGGATGTCGGCGTCGGCGATTTCGCCGCCGGCATCGGTCTCCTGTTCGCCGCCCGCGGCCTCGGCACTGGCCTCGGTCCAATCCTCGCAAGATACGCCTTCACCGACCGCAGCCGCTGGCCCTTCATGCTCGGCTGGCTGGTCAGCGTATGCGGACTGGGATATGCCGTAATCGGCTGGATGCACTGGTCGATCCTCATCGCGGTATTCATCACCTTCGCACACGCGGCGAGCGGTGCCAACTGGGTCATCTCAACGGTCTTGCTCCAGGAACGTAGCGAGGACGCCTGGCGCGGCCGTATGTTCAGCACCGACTTCCTGTTGATGACCGCGGTCAACGGGTTCTCAACCCTGGCCGCGAGCCTCATGCTCGAATTCACCGACATCACCCTGCGCGAAGGCATCCAACTCTTCGCCATCCTGCAAATCCTATCCGGCCTTGTCTGGGTTGCCTTCGTCCTGCCCGGCGAGAGAGAATTCGCCCGAACGACGAGTTCATGAAGCGGCGGTAGGGCGCCCGGCCCATGGTCAACCTCATCGAACAGACCGACGAACGCGGCCTTCCCATCTCCCCGGGACTGCCCGAAGCCTGCAAGAATCTCCTCATCGACATCGACGGCACCATCTGTGAAGACGTGCCCAATGAACAACCCGAGCGCATGGCCACAGCCGAAGTCTTCGAAGGCGTCGTCGAACAGATCAACAAGTGGTACGAAGAGGGCCACCAAATCTGCTTCTTCACAAGCCGTACAGAGGCGCACAGAGAGGTCACCGAACAGTGGCTCGAATCGAACGGATTCAAGTGGCATTCCTGCCTCTTCGGCAAGCCCAGGGGCGGCAATTATCACTGGATCGACAACCACATCGTACGCGCCACCCGCTTCAAATCCAAACTCACTGAATTCGTCAAGCGGACGATGGAAGTCGAAGTCTTCGACGACGAGTAAAACCGCTCGTTTTCAACGGGTTGATAAGGGCTCATTCCCACATCTAATCATGGTTCTGAGCGATGAAACCCAAGCGATACTACACACCCGAAGAGAGGCCTTGGAAGCGACGGTTCAAGCCCTCGGTGGCCAGGAAATCTGGTACCAGGAACAGCATCTCCAATTCCCCGGCATCGCCCACATCACCACCGATGATTGGGGCGTCAGGGTCCGCTTCGAATCCGAACATTGGCACGATTCGCTGACACTCTCTGGACGCTGGGACATCATTTACGTCAGCAGCGGCCACCTCGGCGCTCAATACTGCGGCTGGATTCTTTGCATCAACTGCCCCTACCCCGAACTCGGCATCAACACCAAGCGCTGATTACCACAGTTGGTGAAGGGCGACGAGAACGGCGATCGGAGCAAGGCTCATCGCCACGTCGCGCAACATCAGCATCACGTTGGTTCGCGCGTGTGATTTTACGCTCTCATCGATGCGTGCATCGAGCTTGGTACTCACCTCATCAGCCTTCTCCCGGACCTTCTCCGAGATGACTTCAGCAGCGATCAATGCCTGGTCTTTGACCTGACGACCGAGCTTCTGAATCGGTGTCTCATCCGCGGGCGCCGGCCGACCTTCCATCACATCGTCGGCTGCTTTCACATCGCTGTGCATGTCGAGCGGACTGAGGATGCGCAAGTAATCGAGGGCACCGCGCGCACCGGCGGCGATTTGCACCGCGGCCTTGGCGATGACCGGGTTCTGTTCACTGACCGCGCGCAGCAATCGACGCGTGCGGGCAACGCGCAGGAGATCGGCCCACAACCACAGGACCGCAGCCCCGATGAGGACGTAGGCCGCGGCATCTGGCGTCAATTCCCAATTGGGCCAGCCCAAAGGGTCGAAGATGGTCCGCGCATAGAAGGCGAGGATGAACGGCAGGGTAATCGCGAGCACCTCATTGAACAGCAAAAACGTGAGACCGCGGATGCGAAGTGAGCGGATTCGGGTCCAGAACCATTTTGCATCCCCACCAAACTTGTGCAACAAATCAACCAGTGGCGGAACCACCATCACCAGTCTGAACATGAGCGGAATGATCAGGAGAATGATGTAGGCCTCGTAGGGCGAGGCCGGCGGAAACGAAGGGACGTACACCGCTTGCATGGCCTGAAACTGACGCCCTCATCCTTGAGTCTGACGCCTATTCGCCCGCGCAACCCTCTTTCCCTGTCAGCGCCGGGCGAGTACCATGGCGAACTTCAGTTGTGATCTGTCGGATTGGTTGACGCTCGGATTCGACCGAGATTGGTTGGAGGCGAACGTGCGCTGGAAGGACTTTGGAACCGGGGTTCGCCTCGGCCGCTTGGCCCGAGAAGACTCGACCTCCCTGGTGCTCTACGATGCCGATGCAGAGGTCGAGGTGGAAGCCTTTCAACGCCACATGCACCCGGGTGGAGAGGCCTATCTCGTGTTGTCCGGTGAGGTCTACGACGAGTTCGGCACCTATCCCGCCGGCTCCATCGTCTGGATGGACCCGGGTACGGAGCACAATCCGAAGACGAGAGAGCGCACGCTCATTCTCGTGCTCTGGCCCGATGGCGTGAAGATTGTCGCCGAGTGATTTGTTGAATCGGTGTGTAATTATACAAATTGCACTTTTTTCATTAACCGCTTGGACTCAAATCGGCCCGGGCTTGATGCCTCTGGGGTCGGTCGCGGTGAAGTCGAAAAGATGGTGCGCTGGTTCGCGGATGCGGGCATGGCGGACGTGGCTGAAGTCGGTGGAAAAGGAGCGAGTCTCGGTGAGATGTACCAGGCCCTGAATGGCGATGGGGTGCTCGTGCCGAATGGATTCACCGTGACGGTGGAAGCCTATGCACAGTTCGTCGATGCCAAGGTTGTCGATGATGCCTGGATGGGTGTCGCTGAAGCCGAGGAGTGAATCAAACGGGAATTCGGGGGTCCATCCAGCGCCTCCACAACGGTGGAATCAAACTGGGCCAGAACAGACCAAAGTAGCCTGTGGGCAACTCGGGTGCATTCTCGTAGGGCTGTAACTGCCAGAAGGGCGTGCTCGCCTTCAAGTGATGTGCGGGGTGCAGGGTCAACTCGATCAGAACCCAGCGACTCAAGCGCTTCTTGGACTGCCATGAATGCATCTCAGTCTGGCGTTCTCCTTCTGATCTCTCAAGACCATAATGGCGGATGTAATTGACGTATTCAAGCAGGAAAATCGCCAAGGTGGCCTGGAACAGGAAAGCGCCGAGTCCCCACATTCCAGCGAAATGGAAAATGGCGGTGATCAATGCGAACTGAATCAGCAACCCATGCAGAATGGAATTGTGCAGCACCGATTTCGACAATTTCGCCTGAGTTCGCCACGCGGACATGAATTGCTGTGGAATTGTGATTGCAACCTGTGTCCACAGACCACGACCCTGCGGGGCGCTCGCCCCATCCTCAGCCATTCCAACCAACCTGTGGTGGTTGTGATTGTGCTCCGTGGTGAAGTGGGGATACAACGACATATACAACGCCATCCGACCCAGATACCAACGTGCACTCTTGTGCTTCTTATGGCCCATCTCATGGCCGACGACGATTCCGCTCATGCCGACAGCCCCCCCTGTGGAGAGGGCAGCCGCCCAGGTCGTCCAGGCATTTCCGTCCTCCATGCCACGCCAGATGACCGTGACAACCAGCGGCAGGACGAGGAAGGAATGCAACACGAGCAGCACCTCGAACGGTGTGCCATTGGTGCGCACCTCACGCTGATGATGGTCTTCGCCAAGCAACCAATCGAGAATCGGATAGATGCCGAACGCGAGTACGACGCCGGACAGCACCCACCATTCCCCGAGCACGTTGCCTGCGAGGGCGACGCTGGGCAGCACGAAACTGAGCAGATGCCACAGCCACGATTCCGGCTTCTCAAGTGCCACCTCACTCATCGAACTGTCCCTCCAATCCCTCACACATCATCATCTGCTTTCAGCAACGCCGTCGTCCATTCATTTTGAAAGACGCCTTGCGGATCAAGCGTATTGCAGACGTTGCGGAAAGAATCGAATCTGGGGTAGAGGGATGTCAATTCGTTGGCCTCCAGTGGGCAGATTTTACCCCAGTGAGGGCGCGCTTGGAAGAGTTGTGACATGCTTCGGGCCATGAAACTCGCGAACAGGGAAAAACCAGCACGCCGTTTGGGTCTTGCGTAGCTGATGAAGCTCACAGCGTACCAGTCTTGGCCCCCGCCGCTGGCCATCGAGATCAGGGTGTCATCAGGAAGCACCCGCCGTACGCAGATGGGGTAGTGGTGGCAGTACTGGTTGTGAAGCTCGGTCAGAGCCTCTTGCATGCCGACACCCTCGATTCGCTGCTGGTTGTCTGCGGACAACGCTGACTCCATCCCGCCAGCAACCTTGATGATTTCTTGGGTAAATTCGAGCGCATCCACCAGCTGGTCTCGGGGCACGAACAACTCGATCTCGATGTGGCGGAATGCCTCGTGCTTCATCACCAGCATGGTCGAGGATCGGTCCGTGACCTTCCAGTTGCGAATCAGGAATATCGGGACGATGCGACGAAAGACAAAACGAATCATACGCCAGCTTCGCAGCACGCGTTCCAGGAACAATATCTGAAAGTGCAGGCCATAGTCCATCACACCGAGCCAATAGACCCGGTACAGCCTGGCAAGTCGGGAGCGTTTACCGGCATGCTCACGCCTGTGTTGGATGAAATAGGACCAGCGCCAAGGGACGAGATAGAACTGCTGGATTGGAGATGATGCTTCGGCATCCATAACGTCCGCCAGCCGACGAGTCTCAGTGAAATGCTCCTGCACGTTGTACTGTGCGCGACAGCGGACCTTCACGGACAGGATGATTCCGAGCGAACCCAGCGAACAGCGAGCCGCCTCTAGCGGTTCACCAGCGCTCAGCTCATCGATGATCGCCTGTCCGGTAGATTCGTCATATCGCGCCAGCCGCACCGCTTCGACGTAGTGCGACATGCTGTGGCGTCCCGAACCGTGGGTACCGGTGGAGATCGCCCCAGCGATCGTCTGTACCGTGATCAAACCCAGCGAATGCAAGGTGGCGCCGCCACGATTCAATTCTTTGAGAAGGCGCTTGATCTGGCAGCCGGCCCCGACCGTGGCAACGAACTGGTCGCCGTCGGGCTCGAGCAGGACGTTGTTCAATCGTCGCAGGTCCAGTTGCACGCCGTCGCCGAGAACCGCCTCGCTCCAGCTGTGCAATCTGCCGACGGCGCGGATGCTCTGGCCGCGATGCCTGTCGAGGATCTGCAGGACTTCCTGCTCGTCGGCAGGGGTGTAGGCCGCCGACGGCCGAAGCACCTGGTTGCGGCCGAAGTTCTTGCGATGCACGCTAAGCGACCACCCAAGGCAGAGTCTCACTCATCGAGCATCGCCTCCGATATTTCCCACAGCCGCTGGGCATTGTCAAGATTTCGCGCCGCGCGATTTCCCTTGCGGCGCTTGCGCGAGACCCAGTACTGACCCGTGGATGTGCCTGCATCCTCACTGAGCGCAAGGTGCAATCCGTTGCGAGCAGCTCGCTTTGGGCCAATCATGAACAATTTCATCAGCGGGAAGAAGAGACGAATCAGTCCGCTCGACTCCGCAGCGAACCGGGTGCGGACCGCACCGGGATGGTAGCAATGGGTGATGATTCCCGTTCCTTCCAAATTCTCCGCCAACACGCGGGTGAACAGAATGTTGCACAGTTTGGAGTCACAATAGGTGCGCATCTGGCTGTAGGATTTCTTCTCTCGATTGAGATCATCGAGATTGAGTTTGGAACCTCTGTGAGCTTCCGAGGCCGTGTTGACGATGCGGCTGCCTTCAGTCGCTCTCAGCAGCGGCAGGAAGGCCTCTGTCATCACGAAATAACCCAAATGATTGACGCCGAAGGTCATCTCATGGCCTTGCGCGGTCTTCAGGGAAGTGCCCCAGAGTGCCCCGGCATTGTTGAGCAGCACATCGAGGCGATCGAACTTCGAACTGAATTCAGCGTACAGTTTCGGGATGTTGTCAAGGTCCGCCATGTCGCATAGCATCATCTCGACATTCTCGACACCGAACTCGGCCTGCAATTTCTCGAGCGCAGGTTGACCGCGCGCTTCACCGCGGCTGACCATGACCACATGGAAGCCGGCTGCGGCCATACCTCGGCACAACTCGAAACCGATGCCGGAATTCCCACCCGTCACCATGCAGACGCGGTCCATGGGTTCCGACTAGGGGCCCGCCGGTTTGATATGAGCGGCGACGGTCCCGACGCCATCCAACACCGCCCCTCTGCGGGATGTGCTGTCAGGATGTGCCACGATGCAGACCAGTCCCATCACCAAAATTGAGCCGGCCATCGCGGCCAAGTTGTCGAAACAGAGCTACCATCTGGTCGGCGAACACGGCGGCGTCAAGGTCTGTCATTGGACCAAGGAAGACCTGCGCAACGATCGCCATTGCTACAAGGGGACGTTCTACGGCATCCAGAGTTCGGGCTGCATGCAGATGGCGCCGAACGTCGACACCTGCAACCTCGCTTGCACCTACTGCTGGCGCGAGCCGCACTCAGAGACGCTGCACAAGATCGATGATGACCCCGAGATGCTGTTCTATGAGTCGGTCAAGGCGCACCGCCGCCTACTGACCGGCTTCAAGGGCCATCCGACCGTGCCGTTGGAGAAGTGGGAGGATGCACAGAATCCGAAACATGTGGCGATTTCACTGAACGGTGAACCGACGCTGTATTCGCGCCTCGCGGAGTTCCTGGAAATCTGTCACGACCACGGTGTCTCGACCTTCCTGGTGACGAATGGCAGCCTGCCGAAGGTGATTGAAAATCTCGACACGCTGCCGACCCAATTGTATGTCAGCGTTGACGCGCCGAACAAGGAATTGTTCAACAAGTTGTGCAAACCAAAATTCAACGACAATGCCTGGGAGATGTTGGAGGAGACGCTGGCGCTGCTCCCTTCACTGGATACGCGTACGGTCTGTCGTCATACGCTGATCAAGCATGAGAGCCTCGGCCATCATACCGATTATGCCCGGCTCGACAATATCGCAGACCCTGATTTCATCGAGGCGAAGGGGTATGTTCACGTCGGCCATTCTCAGAATAATCACACCATCGACAACATGCCGACGCACACCGATGTCTTGGATTTCAGCGCCAAGTTGGCGCCGTTGGTGGGTCGCAAGGTCCTCGCGGACCGCAGCGAGAGTAGGGTGGCGCTGATCGGCACCGAGCTCATGCCGGTCGTTCTGCCACCAAAGGTGCGTGAATTCCCAGCCGACTTGGGCATCGCCAAGCCCCAGTCGTACAAGCTGCCGACGATTTGATCAGACCATCGGACGACTGGAGCCGCATTCGGGGCACTCCTCGGCATCGCTCTGGTCGTAATCATGGTCGCAAGCTGGGCATGATTGGGCTTTGACCAAGCCTTGGGCGGAGAGAAGAACGGGGGCATCGCCTGCTGCGGTGAGAACAATCCTTCCCTCGCCAACCTCCTCGACCTCGTATCGTCCCGAGCCGCCCATCTGAATCAGGATGTCTGGTGGGAAGGCGACGGTTCCGATGTCGTCGACGATGAGTTCTCTCGATTCTGCCAGATCTCCAACCTCCAAATCGGTCCCGTGTTGAGCGACGAATCGGCCGTCTCGCAATTCGAGGGATCGGTTGCAGAAATCCGCGACTTCAGCGCTGTGCGTGACGATGAGGAAAGAGACACCCTTCTCCCGATGCAGTTCCTTGAACAGAGTGAGAACTTCACGACTGGTGATCGGGTCGAGTGCGCCGGTCGGCTCATCGGCAAGAATGAGCCGCGGATTGGTGATCAAGGCTCGAGCGATGGCGACGCGTTGTTGCTCTCCACCCGACAACATCGCAGGGATGCCTTTCGCTCGATGCGCCATGCCCAACTCTTCGAGAAGGGCCATGGCGCGCTCCTTCGCTTCGCGCGGAGCCACCCCTTGATGACGCAAGGGTTGGGCGACATTGTCGACCGCGCTGAGATGGGGCAGGAGGTTGCCCTCTTGGAAGATGAAGGAGACGGTTTTTTGACGCAGCTCGACCAATTCTTGTCCGGTCAGACGGGTCATGTTCCGCCCAGCGAGCTTGACATTTCCCGCACTCGGTTTCATCAGGCCTCCCAAGCATTTCAGGAGGGTCGATTTCCCAGAACCTGACGGGCCGACCACCGCCACAGCTTCACCCGGGCTCACCGCGATGTGAAGGCCGCGCAATGCGACGACGTTTCCGTCCTCTGCCTTCGATTTATAGACGTGATACAGCGAATTTGCCACGAGAATCGAGTGGCTTTCTTCTGACATTTTCACTCCCCCTTGAGGACCGATGCGAGGTCCGAACGCAATGCCTTCCGCGTGGTGATCAACAAGGCCAGCACGACGGCAGCCAGCACTGAAATCGCAACGATTCCCAATTGCAACCATGGCCAGACCAAATCGCGTTGGATGATTGTCTCGGAACCACCGAAAATTTGGAAGATGAAACCGAAGACCTCGAACAGGCCATTGAACGACAGGGCAAGGCCCATCCCGAGTCCAACCCCGAGAAGCATGGAGACGATGACGATGGAGAGTACCTCGAAGAGAACGAGGCGAATGATCTGATTCGGGCTCGCCCCGATCGCCTGTAGGACGGCGAGCTCTTTCTGCCGCTGGCTGAGCACGAGCGAAAGGAAGACGAATGCGCTGGCCACGGCGGCGACACTCGCCACGACGAATTGCAGGCTCAACAATCCAGGCGTCCCGAAAATGAGGCCTCCATTCCGCTCGACCTTCTCGTGTTCAGACTTCCAATCCATGGCCGAAGCGAAGCGAGAATCCGCCTCTAGATTCGCCCGAAGTCCACTGAGGGAATCGCCTTCGACGCCGTCCACCTTGACGATCCAAGTCGTCGCCTTCAGATTGTCGACGGCGTCGTCACCAACCAGCGCGCGGTAGGCCGATTCGCCGATGATGATTGAATTGTCCATTTCGGTCGTCGGCACGCCGGGGATGAACTTGTGCACCCCAATGTAGCGGAGCGAGGTGCTATGCGGCGTGGAGGTCAGTGTCATGGAAGAGGAATTGAAGTCAATTTCATCCCAGATGAACGTCCTATTTTCGCTGTTCGGACTATCAGAATCGAGCAGAATATCGCCGCGGTCGTCGCCGTCCCTTCCCCCGCGGCCGGACCCCCAAAGGTCGAGGGCATACGCGGCGTCTTCGCCCACCGAGAACGTCATACCTTGGTAGGCGGTCATCGCGGCACCGACATCCTCTCCGGGAATCGCCTGGTCGTACCAATGGAGCACGTCTTCACCATCGTCGAGCAGCACATAGGTCTGCATGGGGTCATCCCCCTCTAGATACAAGAAAATCGAAGGGACGTGTACCGCTTGAACACCGAGATCAAAACCGCCGACGGCTTGGATCGCCGTCTCGACCTGTAAAGCTGAACTGGGATCTTCCATGTTCACTTGGAGGTCGCTTCCGACCGTGACCGAAGCGGTTCGTTCATCGACAATCGTGCCGGTATGACCCTGAACGGCAGCGAGGGTGACGATGGAGAGCGTCAGGAGCATGATGGTGGCGAGCCGGTTGATAGATTCTGTCGAACCGCTTCCCTTCAGGCCTCTCTTCACGTCTGAAAGCAACGGGGATTTACCGAAGAAGAACTGCATGATGCGCGGTCCTTCGGCACCGATTCGGCCGAGCAGAATCGCCCCGCTGATCCATAGCATGAAGGGGGCGAAAATACCGAGCAATCCCTCGACAAACCAGCCGCTGTTGAGCCCATCTTCGCTGCCGTTCATCTCCATCCATGTGTCGATGACAGCAAACATGCCGATACTGAACATGACCCAATGCAACCAATATCGAGGTTTTCGCTCGGTTCGAATATTCGATACTCCCTCATCGATTTCCATTTCAACGAACTCTCGCGTCCGCGAGCGTCCGAATAGCAAAGCGAGACCCAACGTGGCAAACATGGTGAAGAATGTCGCTATGAAACCCAATCTCGGGTCGACGGTGTATTTCATGGCACTGAATTCCATGAATCCAACGCTGGACAGGACGACCGGAACAGCCGCCATGGCCAACAGATATCCGCCCAGCCACGCGAGCGATGACACGACGGTCAATTCGAGTAAAACCATGCCACGCAACCCACTCGAGGTCGCACCGATGACACGATGAATCGAAATCTCTCGTCGACGCTGTTCGAGCGAAAGAACCAGTCCGTAGACAAGAACGGCGATCGAGAGAACGACAATCGGCACCATCAGGATGTAATCGAATGCCTGAATGAGTCCGAGGAAGATGTTGAGGAACATGATCGTCCCACTAACGATGTCCACGTAGTAGAATTCAATATTCTCCGAGGTGTAATTCTGACCCTCAACGTCACGGCCGAGCGCCTCCAGCCAATCCTCTGTCTCGGCTGTGGATTCCGTCGGCAATTGGCTGCGGTCGAGCGCCATCCCGAGATAGACGTGATCATGACCGATCAGTGTGTTTCGTTGGCTCACCTCAAGGGAGGTCCATGAAGCGAAAATCGGATTTCCTGGCAGCGTCGGGTTGCCCAAGGGCCACGGTTCGTAAACACCGAGAACAGTGAGATTTTCCATTCTCATCTCGACCATGCAATGAGTGAAACCGGATTCGATGACAATGACGATTTCACCTTCACAGTCTTCCTCTTCAAGGGGTTCCTCGGTCAATGAAGACGAGTCAACAGTGTAGAGGAAGGTGAGATTGTCGAGGTGATCTCCAACGCTGGCCCGGGCTTCGCTGGCGATATTCGCGGGCAGGTAGACCCCGCGTTCTTCCTCCATTTGTTCAGGCCCCACCCATTCACCCATCTCGTGGATGATGGCTTCTGAAAGACGGTCGGCCAGTACCCCATCAAATGCACCCGGTCCGAGGAGAGTGATGGCGCGTTGATCTGTGACCGGGGGTCCAGATTCCATCGCTTCAGGATAGTCCCACGACACATCATCCCACTGTGAATTGGCACTGG
>CAVOCV010000014.1:0-20856 GCA_963694325.1 Candidatus Thalassarchaeaceae archaeon
CCGCGGCGATTAGCACCGGGATCAACAGAACGAACTCAAACGAAGAAAAGGAGACGATTTCAACCGTACCCATGCTCACACCGTCCTGTGCCGTTGAAGGAAGCGATCGATGCGGTCAAAGTCCTCGTGAAGCACATCGACATCCGGCAGGAAAACGAGGCGGAAATGCCCCGCACCCATCTCTGGAGAAAAGCCGGAACCGTGAACCAGCAGCACATGTTCCTCGTGCAGTAGGTCGAGAACGAATTGTTTGTCATCGGCCGCCCACTGGGCATCGGTCAGTCGGACAAACATGTAGAATGCACCCCCGGGCGACTGTACCTCTAGGCCGTCGATCTGTGCGATGCGGTCGACGCAAACCTCTCGCTGGGCCAGCAGCCGAGTCGTGTAGTCCTCCATCCAGTCTCGATTTCCAGTGATGCCCGCAAGGTGGCCCATCTGGGCCGGCGTGGAAGCGCACAAGCGACAACGTAGCAATCGTTCGATACCATCCTGAACTGCACCCATCCGCCCCGTCGGGTCATGGATGGCGAGGTATCCGATGCGCCAGCCGGGTGCGTAGAACACCTTGGATACACCATTGAGGGTGAGGACCGGCACCGTGTTTGAGACGGCGGCGGCGCTCACTTGGGTGCCGGTGAAGTCGAGTCCATCATAGATTTCATCGGCGATGATCATGCAATTCGGATGGCGTTCAGCGATGGCGACCATCCGTTCGATCTCATCTCGGCCCGCGACATTCCCTGTCGGGTTGTTGGGATTGATCAGCACCAGCAATCGAACGTCATCATCCATTTTCGCCTCGATGTCGTCGAAGTCGATTCTCCACCCCTCTTCGGCATTGAGGCGATACTCGACGGTCGTTGCCCCATACATCTGGGGGTAGGCCATGTAGGGCGGATAGTGCGGCCCGGGAGCGAGCACCTTGTCACCCGCTTCTAAGGTCGCTGCGAAAATAATCTGTAAAGCCTCGGTGACGCCGTGACAGACGTAGACATCATCCGTTGAGCAGGCCCAGCCCTTGCGTCGCTCGTCGGCGGCGATGGCCTCGCGAAGCTCGGGCAATCCATAGGAGTTTGAATAGCCCGTCTCACCTCGACCCAGACTCTCCTGAAAGGCCGTGACCATGTGCGAGGGCGTCGGCAGGCCGGGATAGGCGATGGGGTCGCCGATGTTGAGTTTCAAAATCTCGTGGCCGGCCGCTTCCAATGCGGTGGCGGGCACGACCACATCACGAATCGCATACTCGATATTGGCGGCGCGCTCGGCGACGGGAATATCGGTCATCCAAGACCTCCCATTCGACACACCTCTGTGAAGTGTTCCCCGGACACCGGCTGAACACTCAGCCTCGAGCCCTTGGCCAGCAATGGCATGCCATCGAGGTTCGGATTTGCCTTCATATCCGGCAGTGAGACGGTGGATTCCATGCCCTCGACGGCCTCGATATCGACCATGATCCAGCGGGGATTCTCAGGGCTTGCCTTGGGGTCAAAATAATTCGAATTCACATCTTGGGCCGTGTGGTCAGCATATCCCTCTCTGCACACTTTGGCAACGCCTGCAACGTGCGGTGGTTTGCAATTAGAGTGGTAGAACAAGACGAAATCTCCAATCATCATGTCGTCTCGCATGGTGTTGCGCGCCTGGTAATTTCGCACCCCATCCCAATGGGTCAACCCATCCCTGACGAGTTGTTCCCACGGGTAGACGTGCGGTTCGGATTTGACCAACCAGTGCCGCACCATCGAGCCCTACGGGCTCGTTCCGGCTTCAAAGACTTCACCATGCGTCGTCCATATCACCGAGCAGCACGGCATCGTAGGATTCGGCCGCATCAGCGGCTTGACCGACGGCTCTGGAACCGCCCTCCAAACCGGCTGCTCGACGCATCGCGTCACTGCCACCGGTCAGTCCCCAGCCCTGTTTGACGAACAGGGCATAGATCGCTGGCAACAAGAGCAGGGCACTGATGGCG
This sequence comes from Candidatus Thalassarchaeaceae archaeon, assembly GCA_963694325.1. Lineage (GTDB taxonomy): Archaea > Thermoplasmatota > Poseidoniia > Poseidoniales > Thalassarchaeaceae > MGIIb-P. The sequence continues at coordinate 1,979 of CAVOCV010000014.1, forward strand.
GCGAAGGTCAGCAGGATGATGATGACGGTGACGAAGGGTTTCAACGCCGGGATGGGAATCAGGTAGGCCGTCATCAATCCAGCCGAGGTGACGACCGTCGCTTCGAATAGCGACATACCCGTCGACGCGCAAGCCTCTTGGATCGCTTCCAATGATCCGCCGAGATCTCTGACTCGATTGGCGATATGGATCGAAAAGTCGACACCAACGCCGACGAGAATCGAACCGATCATCACCGTGACCAGCGACAAAGTCACCGATTGAACATCCATGACGAACCATTGCATGGCGACGGTGAAGACGACGGGAATCGTCGTCAAAATGGCGTACTTTGCGTCGCGGAACACGAAGCCGAGGGTGACGACGGTGAACAGCAGCGCGAACCCGAGCGACTGCCACTGGCTGCCGACGATGAGGTTGTTGACATCGATGGTCACGGCCGCGACACCAATCAGGGCACTCGGCCGGAATCCAACCCCAGTCATCAGGTCAGCTTCCTGATTGATCTCCTCCGCTGCGACCTCGGTCTGCTTGACCGGCATGAAAGGCATGTCGATGTAGATCAGGGAACGTTGGAAGTCCTCTGAGACGAATAGATGACGGGTCTCAGAGGTCAAGCTATCATAGAAGACCGAGATGAAGAAGGATTGACTCTCGACGCCGACCCGGCCGCCGTCATCCAAGGAATCGAGCACCAACCAAAAGGTGCCATTGGTCGCATATTCGCGACCGAACATGATGTGACAGACCTCTTGTGGCACCGAATTGTCTGGCAGGAAGGTATCGCAAGCCGTGACGATTTCATCGCCGGATGCATTGACGGAGGCGCCGATCGCTTTCATCAAGAAGACGATCGAAACCGCTGTCGTCGAATCGACTTCATTGGCTTCTCGTTCGAGCGCTTCGATCTTCTCCAGAGAGTCGTGTGGATCCTTCTGGTCCTCCCCGGCCGCAGGGGCGAATAATTCCGGCTCTGCGCCGATGTCGGCCTCGACAAGAATCATGCCGACCTGGCCGGCTTCAAACTCCTCGGAATAGGTGATCATTTTGGCGACGGCCGGCTCATCCTGGGGTGCCATCGACAGGAGGTTGACATCCTCGACGATGTTGCCCTGACTGACCATGGCGCTGTAGCCCATCGCGACGATGAAGAACGCCAACGCCACCTTGCTCCACTTGATCGGGGCGCGGACCGCGGCGACGAACACCTTGGGGGGTGGATGGGAGGGTTTCTCCAGATCCAAAAGCATCGTCAGATTGGGGACCATCACCATGGTCAGGATGTAGACGATGATGATGCCCAGCGCCAAGGAGATACCGACCGTTTTGATCGGGGCCATCGGTGTCAAAATCAGAGAGACGAACCCGATCACGGTGGTGACAGCGGAGAGGAAGACCGCCTTGCCTGTCGACTCCAAAGCCAAGGCCATTTTCTCTTCAGGAGTGCCCTTGGCCTCGGCATACCGATTCGTGATGTGCAGACCATAGGAAACACCGAGTGCAAGAATGATCGGTCCGACAATGATCACGGTCATGGTCACCTCGAAATCGGTCCAACCGATGAGGCCGAGCGTTCCGAAAACCGCACACAAGGTCGGCAAACCAGCGATGATGACGACCTTGACACCCTGTACCCAGCGGATTCGACCGGTTTGCAGCACATCGCAGTGGAAGAGGAAGAGCACGAGCGCGACGGCGACAACACCGACAGGGAAGATTTGCCAGAACAGTGCGAAGGTGTACTCGGTCACCGCATTGGTGATCGGCACCGGACCGGTCAAGGTCATCGTCAATCCGAGTTCAGACCAGTTGTTGCGACTGGCCAACTGATCGATTTCAGCCTGAGTATCCTTGATCAGTTTCGAGATGGGGATATCCGGTTCGCCATCCCCATCCTTGTCGTTCTCGGCCACACCGACGATGATCACGGCGCGATTCCAGTAACCGACCTGCTCTTCGACCCGGGTGCCATTGTCGACCTTACCGACGTCCCTCACCAGTTTATTCCGAGCGTTTTCGGGCAGTTCTCCTACGATTTGCCGGATGCGATTGTCGTCCTCTGGAATCGAATAACCACCGACCAGCCCTCCGTATTCGGTGATGATGATGCTCAAATTTTGGGCGACGATGCCGAGTCCGGTCGCCTCCCCCGCATTCTGGACGAAGGCATCGGCGACGCGGGGTGCGCTCGAATTGATCTCTTTGATGACCGAAGAGATGCTCAGAATGTAGATGATATTGTCCTCGACACCGTCGTCAGAATTTTTCCAATTGAGTTGTTGTTCAATGGCATCCATCTGGGGTAAAATGGTGTTGTTTGTGATGTTGGTCTTCGATGATTCGACATAGATAATCATCACATTCGTCGTCCAATCCTCCTCGACCAGCGCGATGTCCTCTGCCACCTGACTACCCTCGGGCAGGAAGGCCTGCAGATCGCCATTGACATTCATCGAACGCTCGCCGGTCCACTGGTCCGTCAGACCGGACTCGAGGGCGAAAAACGTGGTCAGAACCAAACAAAACATGATGGTGAGTGCCGGAAAGCGGGTCAGCGCACCAAAGACAGACATTTCCTCGAGTTCGCGACGGATGAGTCGCGGTGCGGAGAGCAGCGTGTCGATTACCTTGCTCGATTCGAAGTTAGAGATGCGGTCTGAGAGTGCCGTCCGCATCTCATCGAGCGGGTTTGGCTTCTCCGCTCCATCTTCGCTCATGGACGCCCCTCTGGGGCGGCGTGGCCTCTCGCCGACCTTTAACCCCTCACGCGCGAGGGACCACGCAAGGCTTGAAAACAGGTTGCGCCGAGGGCGCGGCCGGACCTCTTCGATTCACCGTCGCAGGGCCACGGGTGGGCACCCCACATGGCAAAACCAAGCATCACCGACAAGCGCTGGTCCATCGACCTCGAAAAGCGCATTCAAGAAGCGCATTATGCCGACACCGAGGCCTATCAGGCCCGCTACGGATTCAAGCCTGATTCCGGCAAGGAAATCTTCGTCATCGACACCCCGCCGCCGTACCCCAGTGGAACTTGGCACATCGGCGCGGTCGCACAGTACAGCATGATCGACGTCATCGCCCGCAGCCAGCGTTTGCTAGGCAAGGAGGTCTACTTTCCATGGGGTGTCGACCGCAATGGCATCAACATCGAATTCACCGTCGAGAGAAATACCGGTCGCAAGATGAAGTCTTACGATCGCGCCGAATTCCTCGACCTGTGCCGTGAGACCATCGAGGAATTCACCCAGGCCATGCGCAACACGGCTTCACGGGTCGGACTCTCATGCGATTTCGCCCGGGAATATCTGACCGATGCACCCGATTACCGCGCCGTTACACAGGCGATTTTCGTCGACCTGTTCAAGCGCGGCGATATCGTCGAAGATCTGCGGCCGAACATCTACGACCCGGTCGAGGGCACGACCATCGCCGATGCCGAGGTCGAGCGCCTGCAACGCATGACCCAGCTCATCGATGTCAGGTGGCAGACAGAATCCGGAGAGGCGCTCATCATCTCGACCACCCGACCCGAATTGATCTGTGCATGTGGCGTCGTCGTCGTCCACCCGGACGATGATCGTTACCAGCATCTCATCGGACAAAAAGCAGTGCTGCCCGTCACCGTTCAAGGACGCTCAGAAACTGTTGAAATCATGGCACATAACTCGGTCAAGTCCGAGTTCGGTTCGGGCATCCTGATGGTCTGTTCCTTCGGCGACCAAAACGACGTCACCGTCTTCCGAGAACTCGGCCTCAAACCCTTCCAGGCCATCGACCTTTCGGGTTGCATGACCGAGATTGCGGGCCCCTACGCGGGCATGCCCGTCAAAGAAGCGAGAGAGGCAGTCATCGCAGATCTTGATGCCTCTGACAGGATTGACTCCATGGAGGAAAGGGAGCAGGAGGTCCCCGTCTCAGAGCGCGGCAAGAACCCCGTCGAAATCATCCTCCTCAAGGAATGGTATGTGCGTCAAACCCACATTCAGGACCGCATCCGCGAACATGCTGACCAGATCAATTTCGTGCCGCCTCGCAACAAACAATTCTTACTCGATTGGATGGAGAATGTCAGCATCGATTGGCCGATCAGCCGTCGCCGCTGGTATCACACCGAGATTCCCATTTGGTATTCAGAGGACGACAGCAACATCGTCGTCCCTCCAGCCGGAACTTATGTTCAGCCTTGGTGCGAACAACCCCCCAATGGAAGCCGAGTTTTGGACCGTTCCTCGCGAGAAGACCTGGGTGCTTTCTCTGACCTCGAATCCTCACTCGGCAAGATCGTCGGCGAAGAGAAGGTCTTCGACACCTGGATGGATTCCAGCAATTCCAACCTCTTTGTATCGGGCTATCTGAACGATCCGGATACCTTCGCCAAGGCCTTCCCCACCGGCATCCGCCCGCAGGGCAAAGAAATCGTTCGAACCTGGCTCTATTACACACTGCTCAAGAGCACCCTTTTGCTCGACAAGCCCGGTTTTCAGAATGTCTGGATCGACGGGCTCGGCATGGACCCGTGGGGCCGCAAGATGTCCAAGTCATTGGGCAATGGCATCGATGCGGACAGCGTGCTCGAATGCGGCGCAGGCGGTCGAACCGGCTCTTGGCAGGTCAAGGGCCCGGACAAGTCCGTCAAACTCAAAGCGAACAAGATCGGCTCCGAATGTTTCCGCCTGTGGAAGGCCTGTGATGCGCAGGTCGGCGACGACTTCCACATCAATCCCGAAGAGATCGAAGCGAAGTATTTCGGTGTCCTCACCAAGCTGTTCAATGTCGCGAGGTTTGCCTCGCAATTCGAGGTCCCAAAAGACCTCGAAACCATGCCTGCAGGTCTCTGTGCAGGCGACCGATGGATTCTCTCCGAGTTCGCCCAGGTTCTCGACGATGTTGAACGGGGCTGGACGGAGATTGACATCTTCACCGCCACCCGTACCATCAAGAATTTCGGCACCGATGTACTGCCCAGTCATTGGCTGGAAATGGCAAAGGGGCGGCTCTACGATGACGATGCCAACGCGGCTTGGACCGTGCACCGCATCGTCCGCGATCTGCTGACCATCTTCAGCCCGGTCTGCCCCTTCTTCACCCATCACTTGTCTTCGACCCTGTACGACCAGAGCGCCGTGGATGTGCGAGCCTACCCGGGTTCCGCGGTCGAGAACGACGATGAAGCCGCGCGCATGCGAGCATTGACAGCATCGCTTTGTGACTTCAACAGCGAGACCTGGCGCACCAAGAAGGAGGCCGGCATCAGCCTCAACACCGAGATTTCTGGCGTTGAGATTCCCGCTGATCTTGCCGAGTTCGCCGCCGAACTTACGGCCATGCACAAACTTCAGTGATCGAACTGATCCAGGGTTACCTGGCGATCCGGTGGTGCTTCAAGGTCGCTCAATCGGAAGCCGATCAGTCGCACGGATCGCTCTGTATCATACACATTCGCCAACAATCGAGGAGCGATTCGCTGGAAAACTTCCTCGTCATCCATCGATACGGCGAGGCTCATTGCATGTGAGAGGGTCTCGAACCCCTTGTATCGGAGTTTCACCTCAAGATTTCGCGCCGTGATCTCGAGGGAATTCAGTTTACCCGACACCCGATGGATGAGTGTAGACAGCATATCGAATACCACGGAGGGGTCGTCGATGTCTCGGGGAAATGTCCGCTCTTTGCCAATGGACTTTCGCGACCGCAGGGCTGATACCTCATCCGATGACTCACCCTGCAGGATTCTCCACAGGGATTCAGCCCGTCTTTGTCCGAAGGCGCCAATCAACGAATCGATGCCTTCGGCATAGGCGTCCGCCAGCGTCATGATGCCCATCTCACCGAGCAATTGGGCCGCCTTCGGCCCGATGCCGGGCACGGCCCGGCACGGATGCGATGAGAAGAATTGTTCCAATCCATCTGGTGGCACGAGAAAGACACCGGCCGGCTTTCGTGCCTCGGATGCCATCTTGGCGGCGACGCGCGTCGGACCGATGCCGAAGGAGGCGCCCAATTGGAGTTCGTCCAAGATTCGTTGTTGGAGACGCCTCGCAAGGGCCTCGGCCCGATTCCAATCCGATTCACAGCACTCTGTGACGTCGAGATAGGCCTCGTCGATCGAGGCCTGTTCGAACTTGTCAGCCTCCGATTTCAGGATATCCATCACCATGTTCGAGGCCCGGCGATACAAGCGGTGAGAACCGCGCATGTAGGTGGCGTTGCCGACCGGTTTCGCCGGGCAGCGCCGCCACGCTTCGGAGATCGGCATCGCGCTGCGAACCCCGTATTCACGGGCCGCATAATTGCAGGTGGATACGATGCCGCGCCCCTGACCGCCCTGCGGGTCTGAGCCGATGATCAAAGGGACATCCGGGTCGAGATCGTGGTGTAGCGTCTCGACCGAGGCGAAGAAGGCATCCAGATCACAATGGATCAGAATGCGGGATGCCATGTTCCTCTTCGGCGAACGATGGCTCAAGAAGTCTTCAGTCGAGAACGTCTCGGTTGACGACTGAGCGCGGGGTTGTGCCGGCGAAGAATCCGATCAGCAGATCGGCCATCTCGATGCCGATTCGGCCCTGGGCCTCCAGCGTCGCCGCGGCGATGTGGGGCGTCCCGTGGAAATTCGGATGCTGGAGGAGCGGATTTCCAGTGGCGGGCTCGACCTCGAAGACATCCAATGCACAGGAGGCCAAGGTCCCATCATTCAACGCATCCAGTACCGCAGATTCATCGACGATGCCACCGCGCGCACACGATACCAGATGATTGCCACAGGCGATGCCGTCCGCACCGACGCCCGGCATCGAGGCGAGGGTCTCTGCATTGACCAGATGATGGGTCTCATCGGTCAGGTTGCAGTGAACGGCGATGTGGGTGCAGGTCTCGAACAAGGTGTTGACATCGGTGTGCTGGGTGCAATTCTCCTGTTCCCAGACGACATCGGGGAGGTAGGGGTCGAATCCGTGCAACTCCATGCCGATGGTTTGGGCGACGCGGCCGACGCCCTGCGCGATTCTGCCAAAACCGATGAAGCCGATGCGCTTGCCCGCCAATTCGCTGCCCTTGAGGGCCTTCTTGGTCCAGTTGCCCGCTCTGAGGTCGCGGTCTCCCGTCGCCAGATGGCGAACGCTCGTGAGCAGGTGTCCAATGGTCATCTCGACGACGGAATGGGTCGAGGAACCGGGTGTATTGCAGACGAGGATGCCGGCGGCGGTTGCGGCGGAGAGGTCGATATTGTCGACACCCACGCCGGCGCGTCCGATCAAGCGAAGAGAGGGTGCGGCGGCGATCGCCTCCGCGGTCATCTTCGTCGCTGAACGAATCACCACAGCATCGAATCCATCCAGCGATGCAGGGGCAAGATCCACGATGTGGCCTGCGTCACGGAGTTTGTCCACGGCATTTGTTGCCATGCCGTCGGTGACGGCGATGCGGGCCATGATGCTGCGCGCTTGACAGCACTTCTTCAACATACGCATGTTGATATGCTGCTCCAGAATGCAACGAACCATGTCCCCCGATGATATTCAGACGATTGTTGCCAGCGCCCACTGTGATGGTCCGTGTGGTGTCTATGATCCCGCCAGCGCCCGCATCGCCGGAGAGGCCGTGCAATCGATGACCAAGAAGATGCTCGACCTGGTCTGTCCCGACACCGGCGATGGTGTCGCGATGGCCGCTTACATCAACACGATGAGCCGCTATGCAGCGATCAAGGAAGAGGAAGCCCACAAGTGCAAGCAAGAGCTGCTCGTCCTGTGGACGGACTTCTTCAAGCCGGTCCACCTCGATGCGATTCCCAACCTGCACGACATCTTCTGGCAAGCGACAAAACTCTGCTCGGCCTGCAAGGTCGAGGTCAGTGCCGTCCACGCCCAGGAATTGATGGATGCGATTGAAGAAATCCACAACCTGTTCTGGGATGTCAAGGGACGCTCCGAAATCTCGTGGATCCGCGCGAGTTGAGACCCCTGCTCCGCGTCCTCGTGAAGGGCGACTCGATGTGGCCCACGTTGACCGAAGGCGATGAGATTTTCATCGATGAGACAGGCCTGCCAATCGTTGATTCCATCGTTGTGTTCAAGCATCCACTGAAGTCGGAGATTTGCATCAAACGCGTCGTTCGCATCGAAGGTGAGCGTCTCTTTGTTCAAGGGGACAATCCCGATCCGTTGAGCAGTGAGGATTCACACAACTTCGGCACCATTGCCTCGGCCTCGATAATGGGTGTTCTCACCTCCTGAGTCCCGCTGCTGTTAAGGAAGGAAGATTCGGCCTGCCACTACGTGGCAGAGGAATTTACCGCCCTGTTGATCGCGGTCGGCGTGCTTCTCACCCCCGTCGTTCTCGCCCTCCCGCTGCGTTTGTGGTGGACCCATCGGGTCGGCAATGAGCCGCAGCACGTCAAGTATCGTGGATTCGTGCGGCGGGTGCTCGATGCGGGTCAACCGCTGTCGGGCTATCGTCAAGCACTCGATCACGAGGCCAAGCGGCTCGGCCTCGATGCCGAGCGCCAAGGTCGCATCGAGATGAGCGTGCTCCACCCGCTCAAACTGCCCCATTTCATGCTGCTTCCCGTGCTGATTCTATCGCCGTTGGTCGGTGTCATCGGTGGGCTGGTCTTCATCCTGCTCTTCCCGTTGATTCTGGTGGCGGAATGGTTGCTCATCGACAAGCGATTCCTGTCGCGGTTTGTTGGCCTCATCATGCGCGTCATGCACTGGGGCATCATCGGCATCCATCGATTGGAGGAGGGAGTGCGCGAAGAGGATGCGATGGTCGAGCATATGCATCGGCTGCCGATCACAGCCTTCCTCGGGCTCTTTTGCTTCCTCATCGTCGCCTACATGCCGATGGCTTCTTGGGCACAGATTTTGGTGACGATTCTGCTGTTTTTGGTCCTGACGAGCATCATCGTGATCGTCAAGGGGGCCAGTCATGGGGAACTGGTCTTCGCCGATACGAGTCAGCGGCGCATGCAACCGATGGAACGGCTGGTCGATGACATCCTCGCGCCGGTGGTTGGCTTCGGTTTGCTCTTCTTGCTGTCGCGTCAACTCTTCCTGACCCAAATCGGGTCGAGCAGCAGTTTGTTTGGCGACCCGATTTGGTTCGCCGGTGTCGTCCTCATGGTGCTCTATAGTTCGGCCGCAGTCGCAATCATGGTCGAGATTTCTTTCTTCGGCCTGCGCGCGGACCGGGTGCGACGCGTCTTCCAGGCGCAGATCGTCGCGCAGTTCGACCCGATTCTCTACGCCTTCACCCGCGATCATGGGAGGATGGAACTTTCACCCATTCGGAGTTTGGGAGAGCACATTTTTGGCAATGGGAATGTCATCGATGAACGCCAGCAATTCGGATTTGAAGAGATGCTGAGAACCCCGTCAACCTTGAGAGAGGGAGAATCGGCGCGACCGCCCACCATTCCAGACGCCACGATGTTCGAAGATGAGTGAATCACAGGTAGACCTGTTTGCGATGGAGTCCGTTCTTGGGACCCAAGCCACGGAGGCCGGGGCAACCGATGGTCTGCTCAGCGGAAGGATTTGCCACAACTGCAGGCTTTTGCCGCATTCGGATTGACGATTTTGAAGCCGCCACCCATCAGGCTGTTCTCAAAATCCAGGGTGATGCCGGACAATTGAACACTGTCCCGATCATGAATCGCAATTGTGATGCCATCGCAGCTGACGAATTGCCAGCCATCATCCGAGGGACGCGTCTGAATCTGCATATCGTACATGAAGCCGGAACAACCGCCGCCGAGCACGCTGACGACGAGCACATCGTCGTTGTCGCTGCTCGACATCGCGCCCTCCATGGCGCTCATCGCATTGTCCGTGACATCGAGCGCCACCGGGATGATTTCGACATCATCGCCCTGCGCCAAGGCAAAGGTCGCCCCACAGTCTTCTTCGGACATGGTCCACCCTCGGGGTGGGTCCGCTATGAATCCTTGCCGCCCGGAGGTGAACGTTGATGGTGTCAAGCCCGTTTATTTCGTCATGAATACGATGATCTGAGACGATGAATGTGTGGTTTGTGGAGCGACGAGAGGAATTCGATGCGCTTCCTGAGGCTAATTCCCCGTAGGGGAAGAGTATTCACCAGTTGGGAATTCGGCAGGACCATGCGGAGTCTTGCGATGGTGATGACGCTCCTCTTCTTCGGTGCTGCGTTGTCCGGCTGTTTTGGCAATGATGACGGCCCGAAGAGCCCAGCAGAAGCAGGCTTGGCCGACGGCTACTTCATCACGGGCACGGATGGAATGCCCGTCGATGCTGCCCCCCTCGAACTCAACTTCACGACCAGCGTGGTCGGCGAGACCGGTCCCGAGCCGAGCATCGGCGTGACCTCATCCGGTTGCATGTTTTTCATCGCCATGGAAAAACCGATGCGCTCCTGCGACTTCGGTGAAACTTGGGAAAACGTCGCTGACATCACCCAAGCCCCGTTCACCAGCGACCCCTATGGCTGGGTCGACTTGGCCACAGATCGCGTCTTCAACATCCACATGATGGGATTGGAATCGACATGGATCGGCTGGTCGGACAATGATGGCGCGAGTTGGATGGGCAACCCTCACGATTCGGGTCCACTGCCGCTCAATGATCACATCAAACTCGCGACAGGACCCTGGGTCGACAGCGGCTATGGCATTCCGGGACAACTTTCACCCGCCTATGAGCAGGCGGTCTACTTCTGTTACAACAAATTGGCTGGCATCTTCTGCTACACCTCCTTCGATGGGGGAGCTTCCTTCGAGGTCGGCGGTCAGATCTACGGGCTTGCGACCTCGAATGGTGGCCTGCACGGTGCCATCACGGCCGCACCGGACGGCACGGTCTACGTCACGCCCCGCGTCGCCACGCCCACCGTCATCCTGTCCAAGGACAATGGTTTGACTTGGGATACCCGGACCATGGGCGAAGATGTCAACACGCCGAATCCACGAAAGAATTCCGAAGTCGCGACCGATTCCGAATCCAATGCCTACCACATCTGGACCGGCGCGGATTCGGGCGTTTACATGTCGACCAGCACAGACTCGGGAGAGTCCTGGCAACAGACGAGCATGCGCATCACACCCGTCGAGGTCATCTCGACCACCTTCCCGCAGATCGATGCGGGCGACCCCGGCAGGATTGCCTTCACCTATCTCGGCAGCGAGGATGCGGACGTGTTGAACACCACCGACCTCGATGGCAACCCGTGGGATGGCAACCCTCACTACGCCACCGCCAACGTCACCTACAATCTCTACATCACCTACAGCCTCAACGCCCTGGACGAGAATCCAATCTTCCACACCTATCGCGTCACCGATGACCCGGTTCAGATCGGTGCCATCTGTCTCAACAGCGGCGACTGCCGCGACATCGGCGGCTCAAACCGAAATCTGCTCGATTTCAACGACCTGCACATCGATCTCGAGGGCCGCGTCTACGTCGCCTTCGCCGACGGATGCACCGGCGACTGCGCCTCGATGGAAAATCCGCAACCTGCGGACAGCCGCAGTCGCATGGGTACAGCGATCTACCTAAACCGGGGCCCGAGCCTGTTCGAGGCCACGGGAGAACTGCCCGCATTGGTGTGAAGCATGGCGGCCCCCCTCCACGTTGTCACCGGCGCCTTCGGTTACTCGGGTCGCTGGATCGCCCATCGTCTACTCGACGATGGCGTGCGCGTCCGCACCCTGACGAATGCGATCGGCCGCGACGACCCCTTCGATGGCCGTGTCGAGGTGCATTCCCTCGACTTCGACGATCACGACGCCCTCGTCGAATCCCTGCGCGGCGCAGTCGTGCTCTACAACACCTATTGGGTGCGCTATAACGACCCACAGCGCAACTTCGAACACGGTCTCGCCGTCGAGAATTGCAAGCGCCTCTTCGCAGCCGCAGAAGAGGCCGGCGTCGAACGCATCATCCACTTCTCGGTCGCCCACCCGGACCTTGCACCCGGATGGACCTATTTCCGTGGCAAATTGGCGGTCGAGAAGATCCTCAACGAATCCACTCACTCCTATGCCATTCTTCGACCCACGGTTCTATTCGGCGGCGGCCGCAACGTGCTCATCAATAATATCGCCTGGATGCTGCGAAGATTCCCCATCTTCGGCGTCTTCGGAATGGGACATTATCCCATTCAACCCGTCCATGTCAAAGACGTCGCCCGCGTCGCCGTCGAACAAGGAAAATCCAGAGAAAATCTCACCATCGACGTCACGGGACCCGAGACCTTTCGGTACAAGGATTACATCCGCCTGATGGCCCGCGGCATGGGCCTGCGCCGCCTCATCCTCCCGATGCCACCGATTGCCGGCTGGATGTTTGGCAGAGTCCTCGGCCTCTTCCTGCGAGACCAAGTCATCACACGGGCTGAGATCAAAGGCCTGCGCCAAGGCTTGATGGCCTCGGATGAGACACCACTCGGCCAGTTGAAATTCTCAGACTGGATCACCGAGCACGGCTCCAGCCTCGGCAAGCGCTACCAGAACGACCTCAAGGAACGCAAATACAAGACGCCGTGAGTGTGGAGACGCGTCAAATTAAATCATTCCATCAATTTTCTTGAGACTGACCTCGATCCATTTGGAGGTAGGGGTATTGCTGCCTTTGGCGACAGACTCGAGCGGAACGAGGATGTTGGCTTCGGGGAAATAGGCGGCGAGGTTGCCTTTGGGGATGTCGTAAGGGACGACTTTCCAATCTTCTGAATGGATTTCCTTGTCGTTCCAATGGCTGGTGATGTCGACGCGGTCGAGGCCGCAGAGTTTCATGCGCTTCATGTCGTCCTTGTTCATCATGAGGATTCTGCGGCCAGCGTAGATGCCTCTGTAGCGGTCATCCATGCCGTAGATGGTCGTGTTGTACTGGTCATGACTCCTCAATGTCATGAGGACGAATCGGTCGTCCGGGATGTGCCGCTCAGCCAAAGGATGGGTGTGGATGACGGCCTTGCCACTCGGCGTATCCCAGGTCGGACCATCCCGCGGTCCATTTGGCAGATAGAAGCCACCTTTCTCTCGTACGCGGGCATTGAAATCTTCGAATCCAGGAAGGCAGTTCTGAATGAGTTCTCTGATCGAGTCATGATTGTCCAGATGACTGGTCCAATCGAACGGAGTTTCTTGGAAACATGCTGCACCGATGCCACAGACGATGGCCGGTTCTGACTTGAGATGTTCCGAGGCGGGTTTCAGTGACCCTGTGGATGAGTGGACAACGCCCATGCTATTCTCCACCGAGACGAATCCTGCCGGATCTGTTTCGGTTCGCCCGAGGCAGGGCAGGATGAGGGCTGTCTTGCCGGTGACCAGATGGCTGCGGTTGAGTTTGGTCGAGATTTGGACCGTGAGATCGATGTTTTCGATGGCGTCTGCGACGGCTGCAGTATCGGACATGGCTGAGAGGAGATTGCCGCCGAGCGCCATCAGGAGTTTGACCTCTGACTTTCTTGCAGCATGGACGAATTCAACCGTATCAAATCCATGCGCGCGAGGCATGGTGATTCCTGTCTCTTTTTCGACTGCGTTGAGGAATGCAGAGGAAGGATTGTGATCGATCCCGACGGTGCGGTCGCCTTGAACATTCGAGTGGCCGCGGACTGGACAGGCGCCTGCACCCGGTTTGGCGAAGTGGCCGCCTTGGAGCAGGAGATTGCTGATATCTTGGATGGTGGCGACGGCATTCTCGTGCTGGGTGATGCCCATGGCCCAGCAGATGATCATGCGCTTGGAATTGGAGACCGCTTCACCGAGTTCTCTGATGTGAGACTCTGGAATGCCAGACTGCGTCACGACATCAGCCCAGTCCAGTTTGGAGATGTTTGTCTTCCACACTTCGAATCCGGTTGTGTGGGTATCGATGAAATCCCAATCGCACTTGCCGTTTTCGAGGACGACCTTGGCGACGCCTTGGAGGAGGGCCTGGTCGCCGCCGATTCTAACCGGGAAGTGGGCGTCGGCGATGGGTGTTCCCGCACCCAGAAGTCGGGTGATTTCTTGGGGGTGCTTGAAGCGATTGAGGCCTGTTTCGAGCAGGGGATTGATGCTGACCACACTGCCACCCGCGCGCTTCGTTTCTGCGAGGGCGCTCAGCATGCGCGGGTGGTTGGTGCCCGGATTCTGCCCGATGACGAGCACGAGGTCTGCCTTCTCGAAGCAGGAGAGTCGCACGGTACCCTTGCCGATGCCGATCGATGCGGTGAGTCCCACGCCGGATGATTCGTGGCACATATTGCTGCAATCGGGTAGATTGTTGGTCCCAATCTGTCGTGCGAGCGTCCCCCACAGAAATGCGGCCTCATTGCTGGCTCTGCCACTGGTGTAGAGCGCGGCTTGATGTGGATTGTCCAACGCTGATACAGCGGCAGAGATGTACTCAAAAGCCTCTGACCAACTGATTTCAGCATAACGATCAGACCCCGCTTCCAACACCATGGGGTGTGTAATGCGTCCGAGTTTATCGAGGTCCATATCGGGCATATCGGCCCATTCCTGAACGGTCTTGGAGGCGAGGAGGGTGGGCGTCAATCGCTTGAGTGTGGCCTCGGTGGCGAAGGCCTTGGCGCCGTTTTCACAGAACTCGAATCCGCTGCGATGGCCATCGGGGTCGGGCCAGGCGCAGCCTGGGCAATCATAGCCGTCGTGACGATTGACGGTGCGCATCGCCTTCCACGTGCGCGCAAGGCCCGCTTCTGCGATGCCGATATCGAATGATTTCTTCACACCGATGAGGCCCGCTGCTGTGGTTTTCGGTGTACCCAGTCGGGGCTTTTCAGCCGTGATGGGGGGTGTTGCGCGGACGTTTCGACCCATTTCACTCCCTCAACCTGTGGGCGCCTGCATAGACGTTGAAGCGCCCCTCTCGGGCGAAGCCGATCAGCGTGATGCCATGTTGGCGTGCGATGTCGACCGCCAGGGTCGTGGGCGCGCCGATGGCGATGATGCAGGGGCTGCCGGCGCGCACCGCCTTCTGAACCATCTCGTAGGATATGCGACCGGAGAGCAGGAATCCGAATCCATGGAGCGGCAGTTCGCTGAGATGTCGGCCGATGACCTTGTCCATGGCGTTGTGACGGCCGACATCTTCGGCGATGTCCGAGATGAAGCCGTCCGGGGTGAACAGGGCTACTGCGTGGACGCCACCTGTTGAATCGAAGACATTCTGGGCCGAGCGAAGCGCATCCAGACAATGTTGGACGAGATTGATCGCCATGTCAAATCCAGTCGCTGGAATGTGGCTGATTTTAGCTGCGGGCAATGATTCAGTGCCGCAGACTCCACATGAACTGGAGCGCAGGAAGATGGAACAACGGTGGGTGATGTCAAAGTCGCCTTCGAGAAAAATATTATTCTCATTATTGGTAATCTGATGAATATCTTCGAGGTTGCCGATGATGCCCTCTGTGTAGAGTAGACCGCGCACCAGATCCTCATCCTCGCCCGGGGTACGCATCGTCGTCACCCAATTCTCGCCGTTGAGAGAGATGGTGAGTGGCGCCTCGACGGCGACGCTCTCCTCGAGTGGGACGGCCCCTGCTGAGGTGACCCGCTGTGCGGCGATGCGCTCCTCCATGCCTGTGGCATGGAATGGGGGGGCTTCTCAAGCATTCGGCCTGAAATCCGGGCCTTCAAAAGGGGACGATGGCTCGGAGGATGCGATGGGAGAGAATTCTCTGGACCTGGTCGACCGACTGGTCGACAGTGGACTGGACCTCAAGGAGGCGCGCGTGATCGTCGCGATGGCCGGTCGTGAACCGATCAAGGCAAGCGAGATTGGTTCGGCGGTTCAGATCAGTCGAATGGACGCTTACAACACGTTGAAACGTCTGCAGGAGAAAGGCATCGTCGCAGCGACAGTCGACAAACCGATGCGCTTCACCTGTGCATCGGCCTCGGATGTGTTTGGCATCCTGATTCGTCGACAGGAGAATGAGTTGAAGCGAATCGAACATCACCTTGCGGACCTGTCCGAGGACCCGAGTGCGATTTTTCTCTCTCCGACCACGACGGGTGATGTCGACCCGACGTTCACCGTTCTCAAAGATCGCCAGAACATTTACGCGGCTGTGACACGATTGGTCGCCGATGCCGAGACTGAAATCTGGCTGGTGACTGGTCGCTGGGGTATGCTTCACTTCATTCGTGCGGGCGGCGATGAGGTGCTCAATGAGGCGGCTGGCCGCGGGGTTTCCGTCCGTGTATTGGCCACGGTTGAACATCGAACGTTGCGCTACTATACTGAATTGGATGATCGCATCGAGGTGCGCCATACTGAGCATCTGTCGATGAATGGTATCATCGTGGATGATGACGTGGCCGTGACAGGCATTTCCATTGATTCAAATCCGGTCGGCCGTGGTCGCGAGGACAGCGCGCTGCTCGTCGAAGCGAGTGGCTTCATCAGCGCGCAGAAGGATTTGATTCGCAATAATTGGGGCACGGCAACCGACCTGTCGGCCGTCGCGCGTCGCATCGAAGACGGTGAGATCGTCGAGCCGCTCAAGGTGAGTCTCGGTGGTGGCTCGTTCTATTCCCGCCTGAAGCAATACCTCGCCGAACCGGTCGCCGACCAACACCCGTCGAGTATCGGTTGGACCAATGCGATTCTGAGGGTGGGTTCGACCACGGTATCCCCGGCCCATTCCC
Source organism: Candidatus Thalassarchaeaceae archaeon (assembly GCA_963694325.1). Taxonomy (GTDB): domain Archaea; phylum Thermoplasmatota; class Poseidoniia; order Poseidoniales; family Thalassarchaeaceae; genus MGIIb-P. The sequence goes on from CAVOCV010000014.1 coordinate 18,627, forward strand.
TGCCGACCTTCGAGGCGCTCGGTATCGATACGGACGAGTTGCTGCGCGCCATCGGTCGACGTATCGGCGAAGAGATCGCCCTTGAGGTCGAGTCCGATGAAGAGGGGGATTTCTGGACAGAACTGGCCCAACGCTGGCAGGAACTCGGCATGGGCACACTGACCGTCGAGGGTGACCCTCCGCAGATCGTCCGCGTCGAGAATGCGGATTCATGTGGCGGTGCTCCGAAATTGGGCGGCATCTTCTGCCATCTAGACGAGGGCATCCTCGAAGGCATCATCACCAGTCGTCTCGGCGTTGAAGTGTCCGCAGTTGAACGCGAGTGCACAGCGACCGGAAAGGATCACTGCCACTTCGACATCGTTCTCAAGAGCGCTTCTTGAGTTCTTTCAGCAACAACTTGCAGCGACGAATCTGTTCCTTTCCGCGCTTCTTGTTCTCGCCCTTGAGAGGTTCGCCAACCTCCTTGCCCATCGATTGTTCAAAGCAGTGGATGGCGTTGTCATAAGACTCGAGTTCGGCATAGGCCGTTCCCATGTTGTAGAGTGCATTTCCAGTGGTCAGGGCCTTGTCGATGCTGAAGGCCTTGTAGTAATTCTCGATCGCTTGTTTGTACTCGTCGAGGTAATAGTAGCAATTGCCGCGGCCGTTGAGAATCTTGATGGCCATTCCCTTGTCGTCCTTGAAGGAGGGCAGGGCGCGGTCAAAGCAGCCGAGTGCCTCTTTGTAGCGGTCCTTGCCGAGGAGTTCGAGGCCCTTGTTGTACCACTCCGTATCCTGATTGGCGATGCTGCTGGAGTCGGCTCGAACCTCGTACTCCTCCATCTCATGGGATTGTGCCTCCAGGGCGGCGGCGGCGAGATCGACCGCTTCTGAGACCGGTTCGTAGGTGACGGGTTCGGGGTCTGACACAGTGTCGAGTGCAGACTCGTAATGGACAATTTCTGCCGGGGTGATTTCCACCGCTGGTTCAGAGTCGGATTCTGACGTTTCGAATTCAGCCCAAGGGTCAGAGACAGTTTGGGATTCGGGCTCGGTTTCAACCGAATCATCCGGTAGGGGTTCAGCGACGGCTTCCACCACGGCTTCCGGGGCCACATCTGCTCCGAGATCACGGGCTTTTTGTCGACAGGCCGCCGCCTTGTCATCACTGCCCGCTGCGGTCAAGGCCCGAGCGAGGCCAATCCAGGCATCGGGGTTGGACTTGTCCGCTTCGAGTAGAGACTTCCACAGCGTCACGGATTCCGCGTGTTGGCCGCACATCGAGTGGGCGCGTGCGCGAAGGGCCGTGGCTTCGGCGGGAAGGTGTTGCAGGGCCTCTGCGGCCATCTCGGGGCCGGCGGGCAACGTGGTTGGCAAGGACTCGTCGAGTTCGAGAACGCGTCCCTCTCCCTCGGAGAGGTCGATCAGAAGTTCGGCGAAGATGGCGCCGCTTGTGTGGGCAGGATCCAGAGCGAGCAGGGCACGGAAAGCGGTGATGGATGTCTCGATATCCCCTTGCTCAAGTGCACCTTGGGCGAGGCCGTTCTGAGCCTTGGCATAATTCGGGTCGAGGTCGACGGCGTTGCGAAAGCAGACCATGCCTCCGACGAAATCGCCACCGCGACGCTTGAGTGCGCCCATGTTGAACCAAGTCGGTGCATCACTGCCATCGATGTCGAGGGAATAAGCGAAGGCCTCGATCGCGTTGTCGGGCAAATCGAGTCGGGCCATGGCACCCGCAGCGATCCGCCAACAGCGGGCATGGTCTGCGGCGGCGGCCGGGAGGTGTTCCCTGAGGGATTCGAGTGCGCTGGCGGCATCACCGCTGCGAATCATGTCTGCGGCTGCATCGGAGAGGGCGTCAAGGTCGATGCCTGCAGGCGCGGCAGTAGGTTCAACGGCGACTTGAGGCGGTGCATCGAGGGTTTGGACAAATCCGCTCGGCGCCGCCCATCCATCATCCTCGATGGGTTCAGCTTCAGGTTCGGGTGCTGCGGCATCCACCGCTTCTGTCTCTTCGACATGAATTGGTGTGACGGGCACCTCGGCCCCTGCACTGTTGACGATGTCGAGCAGGGCCGGATGACCTGGGAATGCGAGAAGTCCATTCTGCGCATGGCTGGCGGCATCGTCGCCGTGACCCATGCGTTGGAGTAGCACGGCCAAGTTGGCGCTGGTCGCGCCGTGACCGGCATGATTGTCAAGAGCGATGCGGAAGGCTTTGACCGCTTCCTGCACATCTCCCAAA
>CAVOCV010000015.1:0-20825 GCA_963694325.1 Candidatus Thalassarchaeaceae archaeon
GAGTCAATCGACTGTGGAGGAATCAGAACCCACGCCCACGCCCACGCCCACGCCCGAACCCGCGCCCGATACCACACCAGAGGTCGAGGGAGAACCGGCCGAACCGATTCCAATGGCCGAGGAAGAAGTACCACCCGTACCCGAGGCAGAACCCGAATCCCCGCTCGAAGCTGAATTGCGTCAGGTGATCTCCCTTCTCGTCGCCGGCGGCCAAGAGGTCGGTGACATCATGGAACATCCTCAGTTCATCGAGGTCAGTGAACGCGCCAGTGCAGCGGGCGTTGATGTGTGGGGCATGTTTGTCAATCTCTCCGATGGTGCCTGAAGAATCCGGGGCCACGTTCATAGGGGCTCGGCGATGCGAACCGTTCGGTCCCCATGGTCTTCTGCACAGAGTGCGCCCAGCAACAGACCGATGACCAGAAATTTTGCCGGTTCTGCGGCGAGCGCATGCCGGGTGCGATGCTGATGCGGCAACTGCGAGAGGAACAAGCCAACATCCAAGCCCAGAAGTCGGGCGAGGTGACGCAATCTCAACAGGCAAACCTCGCGACCCTGAAGGCGATTGAAATCGCCCGGCAGCAGAACCCTTGATGCGAACCGCACCGCTCGGAGCATCATGCGTCTTCGACATCTCGCGATGGCGCTCAGCCGTCTACCTCCTCATCCCCAACGAGATGTGGAACTGGAACAGTATGCGACGGAAGGTGACTTCGCTGCGCGCTGGGTTGCAGAAATTGTCCAAGGCGGCGATCTCGATGAGACGACCCGCGTGGTCGACCTCGGCGCCGGCAATGGCATCCTCGGCATCGCTTGCCACCTTGCGGGGTGTGCGTCTGTGCTGCTGGTGGAGATTGATTCAGCCTGCCTGCATGAGCAACACGATGTCGAGTGGTTGAATGCAGATGTGGGTGAGTGGGGGCGAACGGATGTCGACCTCGTCGTGATGAATCCACCGTGGGGAGTTCAAATTCCGAGGGCGGACCGGCCGTTTCTCGAAGCGGCGTTCACGTCGGAGGCGAAGGTGATTCACCTGCTCCATTCCGCCCGCGCCACGCACTTGGAAGCCCTTGGGAAGTCCCATGGATGGACGGGCGAAGTCATCCTGTCGGGGCAGTTTCGATTGCCGCCGCAATATGACCACCACGCCGCCAAAGATGCGGTCACGGATGTGTCGGTGTGGCGGTTCACGCCCGAATGAGACGTCGGCGGCTTCAAATGGGGGGCGTCGGTCGGCGGGCTGTGCGAACCGGTCCCCTTTCAGGGACCGGCACCCGCCTTGGAGCGTGAAGCGAAATGACCAACCCCGCAAATGTGGGATCCTTCGTCGTGCCCGGCACGACGGTCCTGAAGAATGATGATGACGAATTGGGCCGTGGCCTGATCACGAATGACAGTGGCATCGTCGCCACCGTTGTCGGCACTGTGGCGCGCGATGATGGCGTGCTCTTCGTCGACCAGAAGACCGACCCGATCCGCGAGATCGAGGTCGGAGATGTCGTCATCGGCCAGGTCAACCGCATCAACCCGAAGACGGCGGAGATCCGCATCCTCCACGTCGAGGGTAAGCCCCCGCGCAGCCTGCCTGCCACCCATCTCTTCGCCGACATCTTCGTCGCCAAAATCATCGACCGATTCATGCCGAGCCCCGGCGATGCGATGCGCAAGCGTGACGTCGTTCGCGCCAAAATCGAGCAACTGAAGCCGATGCTCCGCGCCGAATGCCGCAGCCATGCGGACCTCGGTGTGATGCAGGCAATGTGCCCGGCCTGCGGTGATATGCTCGCTGCGAGCACGGCCGAACCCGATGTCAACGTCGCCTGCGGGCGCTGTGATTACGTCGGCTTCCGCGCCCTGTCCAATGGATTCGGCCACGGTGCCGATATTCCTGAGGACAGCACGCTCTCAAGCCTCAACCGTGATGGAGAACGCTGGTCGGATGCCTCGATGGCCTTCATCAGCAAGGATGGCGAACGCCCCTACCTCTCCCCGCTCTCGGATCATCGACGCGGTTCGGTACACCCGGTTCCCAAGGATGTCGCCAAGTTCCTCGGCGGTCTGCAGCGCGACGGTGGTCGCGGTGGCGGCGGCGGTGGCGGTGGCGGCCAACGCCCTCGCCGCGAGATGCACGCAGCCAAGTGCACGATGTGCGGCATCGACACCAAACTCCCCTTCGAACCCACACCCGGCGTGCCGGCCCGCTGCTCTCCCTGCAAGGAGAAAGTGGACAATGGTGAGGCCAGCAAAGAGGAACTCACCGCGGAGCGAGGTGTTCTTGCAGAGGCCCGTGAAAAGGCCAAGGCAACCATGGGAATGAAGCTCTTCATCGGTGGCGTCCCGTATTCAGCCACCGAGGAACAACTGACCGAGATGTTCGCCGCACACGGTGAACTGAAGGAGGTTCACATCGCCATGGACAAGGAGACGGGCAACAGCAAGGGCTTCGCTTTCATCACCTACAAGTCTCACGCCGAAGGCACCGCTGCGATCAAGGCGCTCAAGGGCACAATGATTGACGGACGCAAACTCACCATCCAGGAATCCAACCGCGGTGGCGGCGGCGGCGGCGGCGGCGGTGGCGGCCGTGGTGGCGGCGGAGACCGACGTGGCGGCGGCGGTGACCGACGCGGCGGCGGCGGTGACCGACGCGGTGGCGGCGGACGCGACCGAAGAGACCGACGCTGAGGTTCGAAGATGGCTTGGCTGGTCCTCGATGGATACGAGGACGAACCCGCTGCCTTCGGCGTTCCCCCCTACGTCGGATTTCACGTCCGATACATCTGTGGTGTCTTCGAAACCCGCGGCGTGGACTACGATTACCTGACCATCGATCAATGGCGTTTGGGGGCAAGACCCGACATCGAGGAGATCGACGGCGTCGTCATCATGGCGGGCGCCATCGTGCCTGGGAAATATCTCAGAGGCACGCCCATCAGCCATCGTGAATGCGATGAGATGATTCGAACATTGGCCCCCGGTCGGCCGATTATCGCGGGTGGATGGGCGATTCGCGGCTGGCGTCAAGCGGGTTGGCAACCTCTGCGCAAGGACCTCTTCCTCTGTGTCCAAGATACCGACGCCACCCTGTCGTGGTACCTGTCGACAGGCGATTTCAAGCATCAGCGGAGAACCGCGGTCGAATGGACGGCTTGGGCGCAGGCGGGAGCGGTCTCCAAAGCCGTCACCGAACATCCGGACCTTGCGGGACCGCTGACCTATGAGGTCGAGGTCTACCAAGGCTGCGTGCGCTACAAACGCGGTTGCAAATTCTGCATCGAGCCGAAGAAAGGCGTGCCCGTGTGGCGCACCCCGCGCGATGTCATCACCGAGGTCACAAGAGCGTTGGACCAAGGCGTCGAACACGTCCGCTTGGGCGGCATGACCGACGTCTACACCTACATGGCGGATGGCGTGGTCGAATTGGAGTATCCGGTGCCCAACCCCGAACCGCTGGCCAATCTGTTACACGGATTGCGCGAGGATGAGCGCTTGGCGACCTTGCACGTCGACAATGGCAACCCCTCGATCATCGCTGAGAATCTGGAACCTGCCACCGAGATCACGAAAACGCTGGTCGAGACGCTATCCGACGGCAGTGTGCTCTCCTTCGGCTTGGAATCCGCAGATCCTGCCGTCCACAAGGAAAATTGGTTGAATTGTAATGCGGACCAACTCAAAACGGCGATTCGGCTGGTCAACAAGTACGGCAAAGAACGCGGTGAACGCGGTCTGCCCAAGTTGCTTCCCGGCCTCAACTTCATCGCCGGTCTGAACGGTGAATCCGCTGAGACCTATGGTCTAAATAAGCAATTGCTAAATCAAATTCGCAACGAGAACTTGTGGCTTCGAAGAATCAACATTCGGCAGGTCGAGGGCATTGGATTTCAGGAGATTCCCACCGATCTTTTCAAGGATTTCAAGACTTGGACCCGCAACGAGATCGACGCCCCTCTGCTGACCGAACTCTTCCCACTGGGATTGAAACTCTCCGGGGTGACATGGGAGGCCCACGACGGTCGCATTCGATTGCCGGCTCACCTTGGAGAAGAACACAGAGACCCCGCCATCCATGGCAAGGCGGGCATCACTTTCGGGCGCCAGATCGGCGCCTATCCAATCCTCATCGGCGTGCCCTATCACATCCCGTTGGAGACGACCACCGACATCATCGTGACCGGGCATGGGGCGCGGTCTATCACCGGCGTGGAATGCGGATTGAAGATGTCGACGGTTACCCAGAAGCAATTGGAGTCGATGCCGGGCATCGGCGAAAAGTCCGCTTGGAATCTAATCTCGGCTCGCGCCAAGGCGGCGAGCAAGGGTCGAGAGTTCTGGACCATCGACGAGTGGTTCGACAAGGCCGGGGTTGAAATGCCCGACCTGACCGCCCGCGTGTTGGAGGCTTGAAGATGGCACGCGAATTGATTCGACTCGAGGATGTGCACAAGGCCTTCGGGCCGATCACCGTGCTCGACGGCATCCATCTGCGCATCGACGAGGGGGACCGCATCGGTGTGGTCGGCCACAACGGCGCGGGCAAAACCACCCTGCTCCGCACCATTTCGAATCGGGATCAGGATGTCGGTGACATCACCTATGCACCGGCACTCCGCATCGCCTACCTGACGCAGGTGCGCGACATCGACGAGGACGCGACGCTCGAAGCCGAGCTGAATCGGCGCGGCCACCAATTCAAGGAATTGATCGATGAGATCGAGCAGATCGAAGCCCAGATGACCGACCCCGCATTCTACGAGGGCGATTGGCAGCCGGTGCTCGATCGCTACTCGGAATTGCAGGCCCTCTCCGCCCGCTCCGGCGGCTCGGACGTGGCCGGTCACGCCAGGTCGATCCTCAAGGCCCTCGACCTCGCCCACCACCCGCTCGACATGCCGCTGTCCAAACTCTCGGGTGGCGAGCGCGCCAAGGTCGCCCTCGCCCGCCAATTGGTCGGCCTCGGTGAGATCGACGTCTTCTTCTTGGATGAACCGACCAACCACCTCGACCTGCCGACCTTGGAATGGCTGGAGAAATTCCTGCTGAAATTCGAGGGCGCCCAACTCATCGTTTCCCACGACCGCTACTTTCTGGACAAGGTCTGCAACAATGTGCTCGAGGTCTTCGATGGACATTCGCGTGGATATTCGGGGAATTACTCCGCCTATCTGAAGCAGAAAGAACTCTTCCTACAGACGCTGACCGATCGCATCGACAAATCCGAGAAGGGGATCAAACGCCTGACTGGGGCACTACAGTCGATGAAACGGGCCAACAAATATGACAAGTCAATCTCAGCGAAGCACCACATGCTGAGCCGAGCCCAACGCGAGTTGAAGTGGCTCAGGACCCTCAAACCCAAGGATCGAAAAGGGCTCGAATTCAACATTCAATCGACCGAAAAATCCAGCCTCGAGGTGCTCGATTTCAGGCGCGCGAGCCTCTCCTTCGAAGGCCTCGGCCGACCGATTCTGAAGAATGTCAGCCTCGGTGTCAGCCGCGGCCAAAAGGTCGGCATCGTCGGTGCCAACGGCGCCGGCAAAACCACCATGCTCCGCATCATCAACGATGAGATCAAGCTGGATGAAGGCATCATCGATGTACGCCCTGGCGTCCAGATCGGGTATTTCCATCAGGACCACAGAACCCTTGATTTCGACCTGAGCGCCATCGAACAGGTCCAGAAACTGAAACCACGGATGGATTATGGCAAGATTCGCGCCATGCTCGGCCAATTCCAATTCACACCCGACATGGTCTCCACCCCTCTGCAGAAGTTGAGCGGGGGCGAACGAGCGCGCATCGCGATGCTGAAGTTACTGCTCGAAGACAACAATATGCTGCTTCTCGACGAGCCGACCAACCACCTCGACACCGATGCGAAGGAGGCACTGGAGGCGAGTCTGAAGGCCTATGACGGCTGCATCCTCACCGTTTCTCACGACCGCTGGTTCCTCGATCAGGTCTGCGACACGATTTGGGAATTGCCCGGTGATGGCACCATTCACATCCACCCCGGCAACTATTCGGCTTACCTTCGCCGCAAGAGCCAATCATGAGCGAGGTGCTGATGGCCGCGGCGGCGCTTCGTGACGCCTGCAATGCCCTCATTCCCGACCTGTTGGCGGATTGCAAGCAAATCGATTGGATCTACAATCCGCTCGACCATGCTTGGGCCCCACACGCGGAATGGATTCGCCGATTCTCTGACGGGGGTGCAACAACCCTCCTCGTCGGCATGAATCCCGGTCACGGCATGGGCAATACGGGCGTCCCCTTTGGCTGTCCCGAGCAGGTGCGCGATTTTCTCGCCATCACAGGACTGCCCGTCTCCCAACCGGCGAGACTTCACTCCAAGCGACCCGTCTACGGCCTCGAGTGCCCCAAAGCCGAGGTCAGTGGCAGAAGGATCTGGACGGGGCTCGCCGAACGATACGGCACGCCTGCGGAAGTCGCTTCTGAGATTTTCATCGTCAATCACTGTCCGCTGTGGATGTTCAATGAAGCGGGTCAGAACATCACGCCCGACAAATTGACGGGTGCGGCGGCGAAGCGACTTTCAGAATGCTGTGATCAACATCTCAGAACGGTTGTCTCCGCGATGGGCATCGAGCGGGTCATCGGTGTTGGGCGCTATGCCGAACGATGCTGTCAGCAGGCATTGCCCGGCGTCGACGTCTCCTATGTGCCCCACCCGAGTCCGGCCTCCCCCTTCGCAAATCGCAACAAGGGTGCGGACTGGAGAGCGGCCTTCACACAGGCACTGGATGGCTGAACATAGGCCGGACGCAGGCTTATGTGGAGAACCGACCCTCACACTCCTTGGGTGTATTCATGCCAACCGATATTCAACTGCCGAGGCCCCTTCTAACCAACGATCCGAATCGCGACTGGAGCGGGCCTCAAGGCGATGAGCCACGCACCCTCTACGAACTATGTCGACAGAGCGTTCACTCCTATGGTGACCAGTTGGCCTGGGGTTATATCCCCGGGGAAGGGATGCCGCGCATCCACATTTCCTACAATGAATTCGGCACCATCGTCGAAGGCCTTCGAAGTGCGCTCAAGAACTACGGCATCGGCTCCGGCGACCGCGTCGCAATGATTCTCGACAACTGTGTCGAATGGGCCGCAGCCTCCTATGCAGCCAATGGGCTGGGCGCGGCCTACACGGGCATGTACACCCACCAGCACGGCGCCGAATGGGCCTACATCCTCGGTGACTCAACCCCGTCCATCATCATCCTCCGCGATGCTGAGATCCTCGACCGACTCGTCGAACACATGCCCGCTGATGCCGCTTCTTGGCCGGCATCGGGTGTCATCCTCCTCGGCGATGAAGGCGCGAACAACAGCCCACCCGAAGGTGTGCCCGTTCGAAGCTGGACCGAGACATTGCAACACGGCACCAGCCTCGGCCATGCCGGACCCCATCCTGACGATGCCCATGGCTTGGCCACGCTGATTTACACCAGCGGCACAACAGGCAACCCGAAGGGCGTCATGTTGAGCAATTGGAACATCGGACACAACCTGATGGCAATGGAGGGGCGATTCCCCATCTATTCGGGCGACCGCTCTGCCTCATTCCTGCCTTGGGCGCACTCCTTCGGCCAGATGGGTGACCTGCATTACATGATTCGTGGTGGCGTCCACATCAACCTGATTTCAGACGTGCTGAAAATCGCCGATGAGTGCCAGGATATCAAGCCCCATGCACTATTCGCTGTGCCACGTGTATGGAACAAGCTCTACGCCAAGGTGATGGCGGGTCTCAACGCGAGTCCAATCAAGAAGCGACTCGGTGCGGCCGCCTTCAACAAGGCGCACAAGCGAATCGCTGCGGATGGCCGCGACTGCATCGCCATCAAGCCGAAGGGATTCCTCGACAAGAAACTCGACAAGATCGTCCTCGGCAAGGTTCGAGGACGATTCGGTGGAGAGATGCGATTCTGCATCTCCGGCGGCGCCGCCCTCTCCCCTGAGGTCGCCTCCTTCATCCAGTGCGTCGGCTTCTCAATGTTCGAAGGCTATGGCCTGACCGAAACGAGCCCCCTGATCAGCATCAACGGCTGGGAAGAGGGACACCCCTGCATGCTCGGCAGCGTCGGCCGCCCCGTGCCCGGTGTCACCGTCAAAATCGACCAGGATGCCTGGGATGACCCCGACTCCACCGATGGGGAAATCGTCTCCTATGGCCCGAACATCATGCTCGGCTACTGGAACAACCCCGAGGCGACCGCCGAGGTCATGACCGAGGACGGCGGTTTCCGCACCGGCGATCTCGGCCGCCTCGACGACGGATTCATCCGCATCACGGGCCGCGTCAAGGAGCAGTTCAAACTCCAGAACGGAAAGTACGTCGCACCGAGCCCACTCGAGGAATCCCTCAAACTCAGTGCACTGGTTGAGCAATGTTGTGTCGACGGTCGAAACAAGGTCAAGACCGTCACCCTCGTTCACCCGAACAAGTACGAATTGATCAACGGCCTGAAAGCGGCTGGCATCGATGCCAGCGGGTCGCTCGAGGACCTCTGCAAGCGCGCAGATGTGCGCGCTTGGGTACACGCAGCCCTCAAGAAGGAGGTCATGGGACCGAACTGGAAGGGCTTCGAGATCAGTGGAGGCGTCATCCTCGACCACGAGGAGTGGACCACCGACAACAAGCTCCTGACGCCTTCCTTGAAGGTCAAGCGCAATGCGCTGCTCACCCGTCACGAGGCCGACATGGCCGCCTTGGAGTGAAGTAGCCCTCACGTGTGCGCGGCGGCTACGCCGCCGATATGCTGAATGGGGGCCTTCCACCCCCTCGGCCCAATGGCGAGCGGCGCATCATCCCCCGCGGCATCCGATGAGGCGGGTGCCTTCGATGCCTCGGGCATCCCCTTGCGGGTGGTGACAGCTGCGAGTCTATTCGATGGTCACGATGCAGCGATCAACGTCATGCGTCGGTTGATTCAGGCCGCTGGTTGTGAGGTCATTCACCTCGGCCACGACCGCAGCGCACTCGATGTGGTCAAAGCTGCCATCGAAGAGGATGCCCACGCCGTGGCTCTGACCTCCTATCAGGGCGGTCACATGGAGTATTTCACCTATATTCGTGACTTGCTGAACGCTGCAGGGCGCCCCGATATTCGCATATTCGGCGGCGGTGGCGGCACCATCACGCCGCCTGAAATCCGCGATCTGCACGCGGCCGGTATCACCCGCATCTACTCGCCCGATGACGGCCGCCAGATGGGCCTGCTCGGCATGATCGACGACCTGGTATCGCAGGCAGGTGGCTGCGACCTGCTCGGCACAGATGCCGGTCTGAACAAGCCCGTCACACCCGCCCAACGCGAGAAGGTTGCGCGCCTCATCTCGATCGCCGAGAATTCCGATTCGGTGAGCTTCGCCCAGACCCTCAAATCCTGTCGAAGTCGACCCCTCGAAGAGCGGGTTCCAGTCATCGGATTCACCGGCACGGGCGGGGCAGGGAAATCGAGTCTCCTCGATGAACTGATGCGCCGCATCACCACCCAGAACCCCGATCTGAACGTGGCGATGCTGTGCACCGACCCGACCCGCAAGCGAACCGGTGGTGCGCTTCTGGGCGACCGCATTCGGATGAATACGCTGTCCAACGACCGCCTCTTCATGCGCAGCCTTGCCTCACGCAGCAGTGGCAAGGAATTGTCCGAAAGTACCCGTGGGGCCATCGAGGTCTGTCAGGCGACCGGCTACGACCTCATCTTCGTCGAGACCAGCGGCATCGGTCAGGGCAGTGACGCAATCACAGATGTGGCCGATGTCAGCCTCTATGTGATGACCAGCGAATTCGGCGCCCACACCCAGTTGGAAAAGATCGAGATGCTCGATGTCGCCGACATCGTCGTCCTCAACAAATTCGAGAAGCGCGGTGCTGAGGATGCACTACGCGCCATTCGCAAGCAGGTGAAGCGCAATCGTAATCTCTTCGACCTCGAGGATTCGGCTCTGCCCGTCGTGGCGACGATCGCCAGCCAATTCGCCGACCCGGGCGTCGATCTGTTGTGGGAGCGGCTCGCCGGCATTCTCGCCGACCGTCACGACATGATCCTCGCCGCGCGCACACCGGTCCTGCCTCCTTCGGGCATGCCCAAGCCGACCCACATCATCCCGCCCGAGCGCATCCACTACCTCGCAGACATATCTCGCACGATGCGCGATTATCACGACCGGACCAGCGAGATGGAAGCAAAGGTGCGCCTGGTCCAGCAGTTGGAGGCGAGTGCGACCCACATGGCCTCATTGACCGATGGCACGGGCTCCTCGCTGTCCACAGGCGCTGCCGGCGCTGTGGCTGACATCCGCATGCAGGCAGACGCGGTTCGAGGCACGATTCATCCCGTCGCCTGGCGAATGATCCTCGACCATGAAGAACGGGCGGCACAATACCGCACGGGCACCTACACCTATTCGGTGCGAGGGCGCGACTTCAGCGTCGCGACGACCACCGAATCACTGGCCCACACGGCCATCCCCCGCATCGCCCTGCCGAACTTCGCCGATGCGGGCGATCTTCTCAGCTGGCTGCGAAGAGAGAATGTGCCCGGCATCTTCCCCTACACCGCAGGCGTCTTCCCATTCAAGCGGGCCGACGAACTACCGACCCGAATGTTTGCGGGCGAGGGACCTGCAGAACGCACCAACAAGCGCTTTCACTACCTGTCCAAGGACGAGGATTACGCACGCCTGTCCACCGCCTTTGACTCGGTCACCTTGTACGGAAGGGACCCCCACACCCAACCCGACATCCACGGTAAAGTGGGAGAATCCGGCGTCTCGATCTTCACCATCGATGAGATGAGCACACTGTTCGAAGGATTCGATCTCTGCGCGTCGAACACCAGTGTCTCAATGACCATCAATGGTCCTGCAGCCATCGTGCTGGCGATGTTTTTCAACGCCGCCATCCGCCAGCAGGTCGCCCTGCTCGACAAGCCGTCCGAAGCGGACATTGCCGAGGTGCGCCAACGCACCTTGCAGAGGGTGAGAGGCACCGTCCAAGCAGACATCCTCAAGGAGGACCAAGCCCAGAACACCTGCATCTTCAGCACCGAGTTCAGCCTCAAGCTCATGGGCGACGTCCAGCAGTTCTACATCGATGAGGGCGTGCGGAATCACTACTCTGTCAGCATCTCGGGCTACCACATCGCCGAAGCGGGTGCGAACCCCATCAGCCAACTCGCCTTCACACTCGCCAACGGCTTCACCTATGTCGAATACTATCGCAGTCGCGGCATGGATATCGATGACTTTGCACCGAATCTCTCCTTCTTCTTCTCCAACGGCCTCGACCCCGAGTATACGGTGATCGGCCGGGTCGCGCGCCGCATCTGGGCGGTCGCCATGCGTGACCTCTACGGTGGCAATGATCGCAGTCAGAAACTCAAGTATCACATCCAGACCAGCGGGCGCAGCCTACACGCCCAAGAGATCGACTTCAACGACATCCGCACGACGCTACAAGCCCTCCTCGCCGTTCAGGATCAGGCCAACAGCCTGCACACCAATGCCTACGACGAGGCGATCACCACACCGACAGAGGACAGTGTGCGAAGGGCGCTCGCAATCCAACTCATCGTCAACAAGGAGAGCGGCTGGACCAAGACCGAGAATCCCCTTCAAGGCTCATTCATCGTCGACGAACTCACCGACCTTGTCGAAGAGGCCGTGCTCGTCGAATTCGAGCGCATCGCCGAGCGCGGTGGGGTGCTCGGTGCGATGGAGACGATGTACCAACGCGGTAAGATCCAGGACGAATCCCTGCATTATGAGGAACTGAAGCACTCCGGAGAATTACCGATCACCGGTGTGAATTTCTTCGAGAATCCAAACGCTGCAGCCTTCGACGAGAGCAGCGCAGACGATTTCGACATGGAACTCGCCCGCGCAACACCCGAGGAGAAGCGCGGCTGCCTGGCGCGGCTCGCCCAATTCCACAAGCGGCACCGCGACCGAGTCCCCGCGGCGCTCGAGCGTTTGCAAGAGGTGGCGCGAACCGACGGCAACGTCTTCGCCGAACTGATGGAGACCGTCAAGGTAGCCAGCCTCGGTCAAATCACCGAGGCCCTGTTCGAGGTCGGCGGACAATACCGCCGCAACATGTGAGCGAGATCACTCTTCTTCGGCTGCGCCGTTGGTGAACTTGTCCCACAGAAGGACGCCGAGCAGGGCGCCGAGGATCGGTCCGACGGTGTAGATGATGATGTCGATCGGATTCGCCATGTTACCGAAGACCCAGGTGCCCGCCCAACGTGCCGGGTTCATCGCCGCACCCGTCAGGGGGCCGCCCATCAGAATGCCCGCAAAGACCGTCAGGCCAATGCCGAAGCCGGCGATGCCAGCGGGTGCACGGCTGTCGACCGCCGTGCCCATGATGGCGCTCATCAGCAGGAAGGTGAGGACCGCCTCGACCAAAATGGCCTGTTGGGTGGTCACCGCGATCACTTCGGTGCCGGGTGCGGGGGTGCCGACGCCGCTGGCGCCGAGGCTGTAGAGGATTCCGCCGGCGAGAATTGCACCGCCGAGTTGGGCGCCGATATACATCATACCGAGCTTGTTGTCGATGCGCTTCGTGGCCATGAAGCCCAGCGTGATGGCGGGATTGACGTGCGCACCGGAGATGTTCATGGTCGCTGTGACCATGACGGCGAGGACGATGCCGTGCGCAGCAGCGACGGTCAACAGGTCCACATTGTCGCCTTGAACCCAGATCGCACCCGCACCGATGAAGGTCAGGGCGAAGGTCGCGATGGCTTCTGCATACAGCTTGGCTTCAGTTTCCTTGCACATGGTTCTCACTCCGAATCCGTAGGATCCGATTCCAACGCCCGACCTACCGACTATGAACCATGCGGCAAGCGCAGGTGCTCCCCACCGGGTTCAACAGTCCACTCAAGTGACCTAGACGGCGAAAATCACCAGCGCGAGGGAGACGAAGGGGAAGGCGGCGAGCGCGAGCAAAGCGCCGATTCCCATGGCCTTTCGACCCGTTGCGAAGCCAAAGATGGCCAGGCCGATGCCCGTCAGCGGGATGCCCATGCAGGCGACACCTGCCAAATCACCCACGTCCGTGTCATGTTGGGATTCCGACGCCTCGGCATCGATGGAGGTCATGGTCATGTTGAACGAGGCACCATGGTCCTCGCCATCATCGAAGGTGAGCGCACCGGACTCAGCATCCCAAGCCCCGACGCCTTCGGACTCGGAGACACCGTCGACCCACATCATGATCTCACGTGAGCGTGAGTCCTCACCGCTGCTGCAGAAGTACTCCGTGTATCGGGTCTGGATTTCGTTGATTCTGCACTCATCCAAGATCCGGTCGTCTTCGAGGGTGAAGGTGCCTGTGTAATTCGTCCCATCAGTACTGACCAAAGTAACTCGATCATTCCGCTCGTCCTCATCCAATTGCATCGAATTGGAGATGATGATTAGAATGAAGGGGATGACCATGAAAATCCCCGGCACACCGATGCCGACAAAGAATTGCTTCCAGACAAAGGCCTCCTTGCGCACAGCCACCATCTGCCCATCTGGACCGACGACGAAATCCACATTCTCAACGGCGAGTGGTGATATATCCGAGGGTTCCGCAGAGAGAGACGGCGTCACGCCGCTGAGTAGCACAGGGTCCGGGGCTTCCTCGTCCATGTGGGTTCCGAGTGGCACCTGCAATAAAAAAAGGGCGACACGAGGGCGGCCGAAGCCGCCCTCGTGCCACCGGTATGATCTCTTGAGGTTCTGCCGGGGTTCGGCTCACTCTTCCTCGGGGAGGAATTCGTCACCGAACATCAGTGCGGCTGTGGCACCGATGCCACCGACGATCATCGTCCCGAAGACGTTGACGAAGTTGTCCTGAGTCCAATCGGATTCGACAATCATGCCGCCGAGGTTGCTTGCAGAGGACAGGGTGATTTCAGCGATGATGAGAACAGCCGCGAACGCACCTGCCTCCCAGCCGCCACCGAGGCGATCCCACACCATCATCAGCAAAAATCCGCCCAAAAGTGCCATCACAGCACCCTCAGCACCGAAACTTTCCACACCGCCCCAGACGGAGCCATCAACGCTGCCTCCTTCCCAGAACAGTACACCGGCCGCGATGAGCGCGCCAAGTACCTGCATGCAAAAGTTCAGTGAACCGGTTTCCCAGTCCGTGCGTCCCGAGGCCATGTTGCCAATCGTGATGATCGGCAGAATCTCAGATCCGCTGAACGTCATCCACATGATTGCCAGGGTGATACCGGCTGCGCCTGCCATCACCGCACTCTCATGAGGTGCTGCTTCCGCCGATGCGACGCCGCCCCAAACGAGGAGCGTAATCGCCATGCTGCCGATGAGCTCTGCCATCATTCCTTTCGTATTCATTTCCATTTTTCCATCCTGCTCTTCTTATGTCGAGCACTCCCGGCTTTTTCGGTGACTACTTAAAGAGGACCCCGGAGGAAGGTTCGAAAATGGCGATTTTTCGTCACTTTCCGGGGCGCCGGTGTGCATTGCCACACCAGATGTCAAAAAAGGAAGTGAGCGCTGTGGCTCGATCGATTGGAGGAAAACCTCCGGCTGGCGAGTAAAGTGAGCCTCGCCAGCCGAATGGCTTCCTGTGTGTTATCGTGGTTCCTCAGCCCCGAAAGGCGAGGATCTGTGGGTCGTGTGTTCGACGACCGGTCTCAGATGGCGTCGTCGATCTTGCAACCGACGAAGGCTCCGATGCCGACGAACAGACCGTCCGTGATCCAGTTGACCAGGACGTTCGCGATTTCGGTTCCACCGCCTGCGATCGAGGCGCCCATGTAGTGGGCACCGGTCAGGGACATCGCACCCGCGAGGGCGAGCATGCCCAGAGCACTGACCCATGCGGATTCGCATCGGGTGTGAATCTGCCACCAGACTGCACCGGCAGCGATCATGCCGATCGTTGCCCAGTACTCCGTTCCGATGTCAGCGATGCTCATGCTGGTTGCGAATGCGGTATCTGGGAGGTCCAAGGTACCTGCTTCAGTGCTCAAGAGCACGGCGAGCACGGCACCGATGACCTGCGCCACCAATCGGGTGCCGTTGGCCATCCAGTTTCCTTCCGTGTCCGACAGGTCGCCCGTCATGATGTTGCACCATGTGACGACCGGCAAGATGTGGGCGCCTTCGAACGCGAGCCATCCCACCGCGAGGGTGAGTGCTGCGCCGAGCGCCATCGTCCATTCGGACCCTGCCACCATCGTTCCAGTCCCATCATCGACCATCATTGCGACGGTCAGTACGACCCAGGAGAGCATGAATGCCCCACCCATTTCTGCCTTCATTGCTTTCATATCCAATTCCATTCTTTTCACCATTTTTATCGCTATGCGACTGATGTCGTCGCGTTTCGGGCTACTTATGAATTAATCCGTCTATAATTGGGCCAAGATATACGTTTTCAGGGGTTTTCTCCGATGCCGGTGTCGAAATTGACATCAGGTGTGCTGCGCTACACTACCTCTGGCAATTCGAACAGAAAAACGTCGATCTACCGCCCTGAATAATGCGTTTCACCATCTGTTCACACAGTGGATTGAAACACGGCTCCCCCTCGCGGTCATACACTGCGAATTCGTGTGGAAAATAACCCAATTCACCCGATACACCACGGAACTGTCCATCGGATAGTGTCGACCCGCCCGCTTCGATGGCAGCGGTCAGCACCTCGATGGTGGCGCTGTGAATCGCTTCGGACTGCCTCTTCGAGACATTTGCCGCCTTCCGCCGTGGTGAGACGCCGGCCAAATGAAGAATTTCGCTGGCGTAGATATTGCCGATTCCAGCGACGGTTCGCTGGTCCATCAAGGCGACCTTGATCGCTGTGCGACGTCCCTTCAGTGACTCGGCCAGCCCCTCGGTTGTCCATTCGGCTTTCAGCGGGTCGGACCCGAGACGCGAGAGCGATGCATGTCCTTCGTCACCACGGATCAGGTCGATGATGCCGAATCGGCGCGGATCAGTGTAGACCAATGTGGAGCCATCGAAAAAATGGATGATGACGTGGCTGTGCTTTTCCTCCTCATGTCCGAATCGCCCCGTCATGCCGAGATGGACGAGCAGGGTGAGATCATCTTCGAGTCGGAACAATAGAAATTTACCCAGCCTGTCGATGCCAAGAACCGATTTACCGACAATCGACTCCAAGTCTGTAGGGAAGTCAAATCGAAGACCTTCTCGCCTCAAGTCCAGATGAAAAATTCTCTTTCCCACCACATGTGCCAGGCCCCTGCGGACGGTCTCGACCTCGGGCAGTTCGGGCATCAGGACACCACGTGGAAGAGGACGTGCTGGTCTTCCCAGCCCGCCAGATCGATTCGTTCGACCAGGGTGAAATCCGCATCCATCAGGGCTTTCTCTGCATGATTGAATGCGCCTTGTGTATCGCGTTCACTCGCCGCTTTCAGGGACAATATGCCCGTTCCGCCCGATGCCAAGAATCGATTGCAGGATCGAATGAACATCTCCACTTGTCCCGTTTGGGAGACGTCTTGGAATAGCCATGGGACCCGCTGAGAGAGGAACGGGGCGATCTGGTCGGTCTCGCGGCAATCCGCGAGCACCGGTAGGATGCCCGGCCTCGATGATGCGAGACGGAGGAGGTCGCGCATGCAGCGTGGCGAGATGTCGACCGAGATGATTTGGCCACTGAGATGATTCTTGGCCGCGCATAGGTGGTCGTGAAGATGGGAGATAGAGGTGCCGTGTCCCGCGCCGAGATAGAGACAGGTTGCGCCCTCGGCTGGCAACAGGCCAGACTCGGCCGCTTTGAGCAGTCCAGCCCCGAGCTTCGAGGACCGTGGATTCCACTGACGCCACTCCTTGCGCCCCTCACGTTTCAAGCGCTCACCGCGCAGGCTGACACCGCGGACCGCATTGCGCGACCACAGACTGCGGCCTTGGATGCGGACGCGGTCGGAGATCATGCCCTTCACCGCCGTGCCTTTCTGGCCCGAATCTCGCCGACCTTGGCCTCGACCGCAGCGACCTCCTTGGTGGTCCAGGGCGCGCCGCCGAAGTGGTCCAAGCGAACGGCGATCGCCGCCTTGGCAGCGACCATCCTCGAGATTGAACCCCGGGTCCACTTCGGACTGCGGCCGATCCATGGATGCTGGAAGATGTGGCCGTGTTTGGGTGGGCTCGTGCCGTGGCGCAGGTGCGAGAAGAAGGCATTCTCCGCGCCGAGCACCTGAATGGTGCTGGCCGGCAAGCGCGCCAGACGCGCCCGCCCATGCGCCGTGACGCACAATTTCGCGGCGAGCACCGGCCCGAGCAGGGCCGAGAGAGAGGGCAGGTGTTCGGTCGCGAGTTCTCGCACCGCCGTCTCCATCTGCTGGAGGGGCGCGGCCAATGCCTCGACCCCTTCCGCGGTCGAGACCAACGCCTTCCATTCCTCGACGCCGACCTCTTCGAAGGCCGCATCCGATGCGAGGACCATGCCTGCCATCTTCGAACGATTCTCATCGAGGTCGAGTTCGGGCTGGAACATGCCGGCCCATTCGACCAGTCGCGATTCGAGTGTATTGTGTGTTGCGCGCATCTCCTCCAATGCGTGGACGAGATGCTCCAGCCTGCGGTCCGGCTCGGCGGCGGCCCGGGCCACCCCTCTGGAGGCGACCAAGCGGGCGGCGGCTTCGAACAGCACCTGTTCATCCGCATCGAGTGCAGGCCATTCCACATCGGTGGTCGGGCATTGAATCGCCTCGGAAAAACGCGCCTCCAAGGCGCGGGCCTCGGCCGTCATCCGACCCTGTCCGAGTTGCTCCAATCGATCCACAACCGCGCCGACCCCGCGCACGCCTGTCCACACGGAATCATCCACCACACACCCATCGGCATCGATGACGCGCGCCATGCGCCAATCCCATGTCAGTCGCACGAGGGGGGCACACATCCCCCTCCTTCAAAGTCCGTGCGGAGGCGATTCGGTGGAAATGTGGCAGAGAGTTCAATTGAAGAGGGGAAACACACCCGGTGGTCCCATGTTCTGCCCAGATTGTGGAACACTCGCTTTCCCAAAACCGAATGGGACGGTCGAGTGTCCGAACTACAAATGTGGATATCATGGTGCTTCAGAGAACAAAATCACCATGGTCGATGGCAGCCAAATCGATATCTCTGAAGCCAGTTCAACGAGCAAAGCAAAGTCCCAAAAACACCTCACCGAGGTCATCGATGATTCGGATCAACAACGCGGTGTGTTGACGACCCGGACCTATATTTGCCCGAAGTGTGATTCCGATGAAGTCTATGCTGAACTCCAGCAGACCCGCGCCTCCGACGAACCGGAAACGCGAATCCTCACCTGTTCACCCTGCGGCCATGGCTGGCGCGAATACTGAAATTTCCACCCTCAGCACCGTAGGTGCTTCGACTGAACCCTTTTGTGCCCCCTCCTGTCAGGACGGAGGGATTGGAGCGGAGCACATGTTGAACATCACGGCGAAGCAGGAGACCATGAGAACGATCGTGGACATTCTCACGGTGGTGGATGACGAAGCGAAGTTCAACTTCAAAGAAGGGCACATCGAGGTCCGCATGGTCGACCCATCCCACGTGGCGATGATTCGCATGGAGGTCGACTCGGCCGCATTCGAGGCCTGGGAGAGCGAGGAGACGAGCATCGGCTTTGAACTGACCAAGCTCCGTGACCTCATCAGCCTCGCCAGTGCCGATGATCTGATCGAATTGGCCTATGACGAGGCCGATGGTCGTGTCAACATCCAGGTCGGCGAGATCAACCGCACCATCCGTCCGCTCGATCGAGCCGCGTTGCTCGAGCCCCGCGTCCCCGAGGTCGACCTCGACAGTCGCGTCACCCTCTCCGGTGCCAAATTCAGCCACGCCCTACGCGCGGCCAAGCAGGTCGGCGACTTGGTCACACTCTCACTCAATGCGCAGACCTTCTCGGTCAACGTCTCCGGTGATACGGATGCGGTCAACGTCTCCTATGATGCAGGCGAGATGGAGGAATTGATTTGCGACGGCCCGGTCAAGAGTCAATACAGCCTTCAGTATCTTCAGCCGATGGCCAAGCGCATCGAGGGCATCGTCGATTCGGTCTCGGTCAACTTCGGTGAGAACTACCCACTCAAGATGGAATTCGAATTCGCCGGTGGCGCTGGACGCTGTGTCTACTTCTTGGCACCGCGCATCGAAGGCGACGCCTGATCGACTCAGCCCGAGCGACCCGTTCGGATGGTCACGATGACCGCGCCGACCAGCAGGATGCCGACCACAACCAGCACGCCGATGATGGCGATGTTGGAAATGCCGGCAATGCCGCCTTCGGCTTCGGCCTCGGCGACGATTTCACAACCGCTGCCGTCGACCTCGGCTCCCGATGGTGTCGCGGCACAATCGTCGGCCTCATCGAGCAATCCGTCGCCGTCTGAATCATCCGGACAACCATCCTGATTCGCATCGAATGAGCCACCCGGGTTTGTCCGGCAGATATCCGCATCATCCATGATACCGTCAGAATCGGAGTCGACCTGCGACCCCGCACAACCCACGGCATTCGTCAGCTCACCCGCTGGCGTGTTCGGGCAGATGTCGTCGGTGTCGGCCACGCCATCATCGTCTGAATCAATCAGCGGGTCACAACCATCCGGCAATGCATCGCCATCCACGTTGATTGAATCATCATGGCCATGGCAGAGGTCATCGTAATCTGCAACCCCATCACCATCCGAATCGATCAGGTCATCGCAGCCATCTGCAATGCCATCCGCATCGATATCGAGATCATCACGATACCCAGGACAGACATCCTCTGAATCGGGCACGGAATCGCCATCTGAATCGATCAGTGCATCGCATGCATCCGGTACGTTGTCGCCATCCACATCGACGGTATCATCCTCACCCGGACAGAGGTCATCCGCGTCGGCCACACCGTCGTCGTCGGAATCGATCAGCGCGTCGAGACAATCGATGATGCTATCCGCATCGACATCGATTGTGTCGTTCGCGCCTGGGCATTGGTCTTCGGCATCAGAGATGCCGTCGCCATCAGAATCGATGAGTGTATCACAGCCGTCGATGATACCATCGCCATCGACGTCGATCGTATCGTCGAATCCTTCGCACTCGTCTTCGGCGTTCGAAACCCCATCGTTATCCGTGTCGAGTTGGGCTTGTGAACAGCCTTCCAGATTGACCTCGGCGCCGACCTCGGTATAGGGGCACAGGTCGGCCGCATCCTCGACACCATCACCATCTTCATCGGCGACGGTGATCGTCTGGGCCATGATGCGCCATGCGATCACGTCGATTTTGGGGCCACCAGCGTCGCCCATGTACAGTCGAATGGGCACCTTATACTCGGAAATGGCCAGCAGTTCATCAAAATCTCCGGTGTCGGTATCCCGTGATTCGATGAGGAGAGCATCCATGGTGACACCGCCGGCCCCCGTGTCGGCCTCGTTGGGAGGCAACTCGATCTGAATGAGTTGGGTGGCGTTCATGGTCAAATTCGTCCACTCCTCATCATAGCCATAATCACTGTTTGATGCGGATTCCTCGTTCCACGTGATTTCTTGGAAATTTTGCTCGGACCAGACGTCGCCTTCTTGAATAGTGGCTGGAATTCCAGATATATGCTGAATGATGGTCTCATTGCGCCAAGATTCATCTTCAAAGAGCAATGATCCTGCACTTTGGTCGCGCATCCACATCTGATTGTGCTCAATGCCAATCGACATTTCCCATCCATTGAGGTCGGGGTGACTGAAACTCATCTCCTGCATGTCCAATTCCATGTCTACTTGCCAGTACTCGGT
>CAVOCV010000016.1:0-20541 GCA_963694325.1 Candidatus Thalassarchaeaceae archaeon
TTCAGCACCGCGTCGATGGTCGCCGGGTCCCGGTCTCTGAGTTCAGCCGGCCACTCAAACCACGGCTTCTCATCGTGCAATTCTTTGAGCACATCATACAGCGCCCAATCCCAGGCCCAATGGGCATTGACCTCCAACCATTGTTGGATGAGTTCTGCATCGGGGTCGGCCTCAAACGAGGGGTCACACAACCTTGGCCAACCCGCAAATGCACTGGTCGCTGCATAGGGACTGCCGTGCACGTCGGGTGGATGCAAGGGCAATACCTGCCACACCGTGACACCGGCATCGGCCAGCAAATCGACGAAGGTGAAGGCGTCTGGACCCAGCGTTCCGCCGGGCAGCGAGGTGATGTGACACAGCACACCGGTCTCCTTCATGGCCGGTCCTCCGAAGAAGGACCTGCAAAACCTTTGATGCTCGTTCGGCCTCAGCGGGCATGATGCGCCGGCTCTCCATCTTCCTCGTGGCACTCCTTTTGCTGCCCCTCCTCGCCACCGCAGCCACCCCTGAGACGATCACCATCGATGGCGACACCTCCGATTGGGGTGCCGACAGTCTCTCGGTGACGGATGCGAATGCCGTCACCTTCCGCTTGACCTGGGACGATGACAATCTCTACCTCGCGTGGGAGGGCACGGATTGGGCCTCTACGGATGAGGGCGCCGATCTATTCGTCTATCTCAACACGAGCGCCGGCGGCAGTGTGCTGACCGATACTTGGAACGCCCAGCATACACTGCCCTTCGCCGCGGATCATGCCCTGGTGCTGGAGGACAACGATTACCTCGCCGTCCGCAGCCATGATGGGACGGGGTGGGTTGATGGTGCCACCCCCACCGCCTATGTTGGTCATTCAGAGAATCCAACCACAGAGATTTCCATCCCTTGGGCCACCATTGGAAATCCCGAATCCTTTGGCCTCATCGCCTATGCACAATGGCAGGATGCGGGCAATGTCTGGACCGCGTTCCCGCTAGAGAATCCAACCACTTCGGGTGGTGCCGAGACCTTCACACACTATTTCGAGGCGACCAACATCAGTCAATCTCAGTCCCCCAGCGACATTTCGATCATCGAACCCGGTGCCGTCGAGAAGGTCGATGATGCGCTGAATCTCGCCATCATTTTCCATCAACATCAGCCCTATTACAAGAATCAGTTGACCGGGATGTACGAGATGCCATGGGTGCGCGTGCACGGGATGACCGAGTATGTGGACAGCCCGGGCATCTTGGCGGCGACGGACACGAAAGTGACCTACAATCTCGTGCCATCTTTGATGGAGCAGATGCTCGATTATACGGACAATACGACCTTGGATGTTCACACCGATATCGCGCGACGAGCGTGGAATGATGGCGGCTATCCGAACGCGACCGCGCTCGAGTTGCACACGATGCAATTCCAGTCCTTTTGGAATTCTGGCTGGATCTACAATGTGAGTGCGGACGATCCCCGTGTCGGCTGGGTCTACGAGAGTTCACAGCGATATTCGGAAATCTACGGGATGACGCGGCACAATCTGAAACCGGCGACCATCATGGATGATGAGTTGCTCGACCCGCAAGAATACCTCGACCTGCAGGTACTGTGGGTGTTGTATCAATTCAGTCCGGCCTATGTGTTGGGTGATTACAATGCGAGCCATCGCGATGAGGGACTCATCTCCCTTTTCCAACAGAATGGGCAGTATACCGTCGCCGACCTGACCTATGTCTTGGATGTGCAATCAGCAGCGATGGCCAACATTTTGCCAATGTATGCTGAATTGGCGGCCGAGGGTCAAGTGGAATTGACGACGACGCCGTATTATCACCCGATCATGCCGTTGCTGATGATGGATGGCTGGACCTTTGAGGACGGCATCCGCGTCGACAAGGAAAGTTGGCCGGACGATGTCGGCAATCACCTCGAGACCGGCATGGATCTATTCGAGCAAGAGATGGGATTCCGCCCGATCGGCATGTGGCCTTCCGAGGAGGCGGTCAGCCCGGCGATGGTACAGCCGGTGGCCGATGTTGGCATCGAATGGATGGTGACCGATGAGGAGATCCTGTCCAAATCCAAGGATGCTGATGGGAATTTTGTCGACACGGACCTTGCGACCAATCTCGCCATGCCCTGGCAGGCCGGTGACGTGTCTGTGGTGTTCCGCGACCGCGTCATCTCCGACCGTGTCGCTTGGCAATACGGGTCGATGACGCCCGAGGCGGCCGTCTCGGATTTCATCACCTATGTCGACGGCGTCCGCCAAGAGATTCTCGATGCCGGCGGCGATCCCAGTGACCATCTGCTGACGGTCAGCATGGACGGAGAGAACTGGATGTTCATGTCCGACATGCAGCATAACGACAACGGCCGACCCTTCACCGAGGAGTGGTTCGGCCGATTGGCCACACACCCGACCATCGTCACGACCACCCCCGGGGAATTCCTCGCGGAGAATCGCACCCTGCCCGAAATCTCTGAGATCGGCACGGGATCATGGGTCGACGGCACCCTGTCGACCTGGGCCGGTGAGGCTGAGGAGAGCTTGGCCTGGCAGCGACTCATCGAGGCCCGCTCAGCGCTGGTCGACTTCGAGGCAGACAACCCCACCCACCCGGGCTTGGAGGATGCCTGGGAGAGCGTCTACATCGCTGAGGGGTCGGATTGGTACTGGTGGTATGGATTGGACCAGGACAGTGGATATGACGAGATGTGGGATGTGCTGTTCAAGGTGCATCTTTCCAACGTGTATCGCGCGGTCAACCTCGACTTGCCGCCGTACCTACAGGATCTGTGGACCAGCCCCGCGCTGCCCACCATCCCTGTTGGCGGTGTGATCGAGCCGATGATCGATGGCATCGCCCTGCCCGGGGAATGGGATGGCGCGGCGATGTATGATGCGAGCAGTTTCGATGGCGGTGTGCTCGACATCGCCTCTTTCCATCTCGGGACGGATGCCTCCAATGTCTTCGCGAGAATCGATTTGACAGAGATGCCAGACGACTTCGATGATGTCGATATCTCAATCTATTTCATGCAGCCGAACGCGGTCAATTTCAATGAGGTCGAGACCAATTTCCGCACCTATTATGGGGCGACGGTTCTCGGTTTCCCGGCCAAGTCGATGGTGTCCTTCAACTTCGCTCAACTTCGCGAAGATGGCCGGTCCAAGTACGATCTATTCGAAGCCCAAGGCATGGTGGGTGACACCGAGCGCTGGAACTTCAAAGGGCAATCCACTCTCGACGGTACCGCCGTCAACGATGTTTTCGAATTCGCCATTCCGTGGTCTGATCTCGGCCTCGCCCCGCGCCATTCAACCCGGGTCAAGGTCGTGACCTCTTGGGTCGACGGTGAGGATGTGGAGATCGCCCCGCCGGCACCCGCTGAGATGATCATGCCCGACCTTGAGGAATGGGTCACGCTGCTCGACATCGACGATGCGACCGGCGATGAGCGCGGCACCTATCCCACGGCCGGAGACTTTGCCCCCGGAGAAGGTCTGTTCGACATCACCCATCTCAAGGTGAGTCAGTCCTCGTGGAATGCACGCTTCGAGATCACCTTCGCTGAGATGACCGATTATTGGGGTCTCTCCAACGGTTTCAGCCACCAGATCGTGCAGATCTACGTCGATCAAGGCTCGACGATGTGGGGTGAGACCGACATGCTCGACGGTGTCAATGCCGTCATCGATGATGAATGGGCCTGGGAGGTTGCCATCAGTGCGACCGGAGAGCCGGGTGCGGTCAAGACGGTCGATTCGTTGACCGGCGAGACCAGCGCCAAGGGCATCGAGGTATCGGGAGATGCCTCGACCAAGACGATCACCATCACGGTCGCCAAAAGCGTCATCGGCGCCGACATTCCGAACTACAGATTCGTCGTCGTCGCCGGCAGTCAGGACGGATTCGGCGTCGGTAAATGGCGCGACTTCGACGCCACAGCCAAGACGTGGCGACTCGGTGGCGGCGCCGACCCGAGCCCGGTCACAGGGCGAGATTACGACCCGAACATCGTCGACATGGTCCTGCCCGATACCGTGGATCAGCGAGCCGTGCTCGAGGCCTACGACGTCGATGCCCAGGTCTACTCGGTCCTCTCGGGCATCGAACTCCCGGAGGTTGCCCAACAGATCTTCGGCGCCAAAGTGGTCTCAACCACGGCGACGACGGCGATTTTCGAATGGTCGACCACCCGACCCGGTGCGGCCAACGTGACCTGTGGTCAAGCCGTGACCTTCGTGGCTGAAGCCGGTCTGACCCAGACCGTTCAACTCACCGATTTACAGAGCGATACGGCCTATGATTGCAGCATTGGCGTCGACGATGCGGATGCAGTCTCGCTCTCGTTCAACACGAGTGCAGAGATCGATTCGGTCCCGCCCGAGATTCTCAACGCCGCGGCCTCCGTCGATGAGAACAACCTCGTCAGCGTCACATGGTACACCAGTGAATTCGCCGATGAGACCCTCGTCATCGATTGTGCAGACGATGTGCAGGGTGATACCGTCGCCCTGCGACGCAATCATGGCCTGACCTTCGTAGCGACAGGACCCGCGACCTGCATCATCACCATCGAGGTCGCGGATGCGGCGGGCAATCCGAATGCCACCACCCTCGCCGCCCTGGCCATTCCAGAACTCGAGGGTGGTGAGGACCCTCCACCCGAAGATCCCGATGATCCCGAACCCGAGAGCCCCATCGAGGAGGACCAGGACTTCTCATCGGTGCTGAATGACCCCGTGGTGCAAATCGCTCTCATCCTCGTCGTTCTCGGCGTACTGCTCGCCTTCATCCGCACGCGCAAGCATGAGTTGGACTACTCGATGCCGCCCGAGGATGATCTCTTCGACGAGGATTAGACGAAGGGCACGGACGCGGTCGCGTGGGTGTGCAGGTTGACGACGGTCAGGATGCAGGGTTTGGGCTGGAATCCGAGCATGCGCTGGTAGCTCGTCTGGTCCTGCCAGGTGCTGCTGTGGACCAGTGTCACGCCCTTGTAGGACTCCGTGTGGTGCCCGTGGACGTGCCCTGTGACGAAGATGTCGGGAATGTCGCGGATGACGAGTCGGTCCTCGGGTTCGGGTGAGAGCGGGGTCTTGCCTCCCCAGGACGGCGCGAGGTGGCGCCGGTCGAGCATGGCGCGCATGGCGGCCTCGGGGGTTTCGAAGGTGACCGTTCGCAGGGATGCGACGAAATCCATGATCGAGACGCCGTGATAGGAGAGAATGCGAACCCCATTCAGGCTGAAATCGCAGGGATTTCCGACGAATTTCGTGTTGTTGAAATCGGTTTGCAATTCCGGGTCGAGGGCGGGTTGAGGCTCGGCCGGACGCACCGCGTCGTGATTGCCCGGCAGCAGCAAGACCTCGACCCAGTCGGGCAATGCTTGGAGCATCTCGCCGAGGCGGCTGTACTGATTGAACAGGTCGGGGATGTTCAACTCCTTCTCCTGGCCGGGGTAGATGCCGACGCCATCGACCCCATCACCGCTGATGACCAAGTAGCGAATTGTCGCGGCGAGCGGATCGTTGTGGAACCATTCGATCATCTTGTGCCACTGCGGCTCGAGGAAGGTCTTGGACCCGAGGTGCAGGTCGGAGATGAAGGCCGCACTGACCGCACTGTCCGCCCCCGCGGTGCGACGCTGGTGGCCGGTGAGTGGCGGAAAGTGAATGTCCTCGACATAGATGATGTCGCCGGTCGAACTGAAGTAGCCGCTGACGCCGATCACATCGTCCGCCATCAGACCGGCGTGAACGATCTCTTGGGTCGGCCCCTCCTCGTCACGCTGGCTCAACAGGCAGGTGACCTCTCCAGAGGCATCCTCGAGACTGAAGATGAGGTGCCCATTCTTCGTCGTTCGCGGGCCGTTGACAAGCCCGATGATGGTCAATGGATCGTCGCGATTGTTGTGGCGCTTGCGATGGCGGATCGCCTCGTTGACGCGGATCGGTCGATTGGGCAGTCGGCCGGTGAGAATCAATTTGCGAAGTTGCTCGAGCCGGTCGTTGAAACAGGCGTGAATGTCCTCCTTGCGCCCCTCGGTCGTGCTCTTGCCCGTGATATCGAAATGAACCGTGATGTCGGCATCGACGTCGCGTGCCGCCATCGGAAAATCCGCCAAGCGGTAATGGTCGAGATCGTGGATGCGAGGGGCCGGTGCGGGCTCGGGGGCCTCGATCGGCGCGATGACGCGCGCTACGACCGGCGCCGGTGCCGGTGCCGGTGCCGGCGCGGCGGTCGGCACCAGTTCATCGAGCATCTGGTCGGTCAACATGCCGCGCTTTCCAGCCGCCTGAGCGGCATTGAGAAACGCATCGAGATCGGGCAGGGCGAGCAGCCGGTCACGCACTGAACGGGTCGGCAGAAGCCCTGCCGCACTCACCTTTCGGTGAATCTCACCCCAGTCCGCGTCGCTCACAAGCACGTAGGCCGACGCGGCCGTTCAAAGGGATTGCGTGAGTGCCTTTGGGGCCCCTGAAAGCGATTTCAGTGCCGGCAATAGGCCTAAGAACGCCCGGCAGAGCCGGGGGGGCGTGAGTGAGGAAGCCTCCATGCTCGCGGCCCGCCTCGTGCGGCGCCTGAACAAGAAGGAGTGGAGCCTTTCCGTCGCGGAATCCTGCACCGGTGGATTACTCGCTTCGGCCTTCACAGACATCGCCGGTGCTTCCGACTGGTTCACCCAGGGATGGGTCACCTACGCCAACGAATCCAAAGTCTCTCAACTGGGGGTCAACCCGGAGAAATTGGAGAAGAAAGGCGCGGTCAGTCACACCATTGCGCTCGACATGGCCAAGGGTGCCCAGCGCATCTCGGGCAGTGGTGTCACCATCTCGATCACGGGGATTGCCGGGCCGACCGGAGGCTTGGAGAATAAGCCGGTCGGCACCGTCTACGTCGCGGTGTGCATCGGTGAATCCTATCTGGTGCGAAAAGGCGAATTCGGCGGCGGCGACCGCGCCAGCAACAAGCATTCCTTCGTCATCTTCGCCATGCAGAAGGCCATCGAGGCCTGGGATGTCCACTTCACCCGCCGAGCCGCGGTCAAAGAGGCCGTGACCTCTTCCGAAGATGAGGCGGTCACCGTCGGGCTGACCGAGGCGCTGGCCAGCATGGACCCCAACCTCGACACCTGGCAAGACGGTGCTGAATGGGGCCTCGATGAGGTCGCAACGACCCTGGACAAGCAGAGCAAAGATGCCCTCGCGACCGATGTCGACTGGTCTGAAGAGTAGTGAGAGAACCCGGTTTTTGCTTCTTGATGTTCCAGACCTTCCCTCGATGCGTGATGATCCGTATTGATTTTCGTCGATTGTAGATTCTCGGCCCAGGTCTGAACCACGTGACAGACGGCCGTATCGATTTTGATCGATCAGTCAGTCTCTGGTTCAAGTCTGGTCTTGTGATGATTTTTGATGGATCCGACCAGATTTGAACTGGTGATATCCGCCTTGTAAAGGCGACGTCATAACCCCTAGACCACGGATCCTCAGGTCCCGGTTGAACCCGTGGGATATGAGATGAACCCCACCGCAGCCTTTTGAGCAAGGATGGTTAATTGGGACTCATGTCGGCGTTGGGGAGGCTGTTGAGGCGGCTGAAAACGGCCGGCGTTCCACTGACACAGCCGATTTCCGCCGCGATGCGCTCGGTCGATGTCGGAGAGTTCACGGATTACGAATTGGAGCCCTTCTTTCACGACCGTCCACTGGTCTTTCTGGAGACCGATCGGGGCGGGGTGAAGACGATCTCGGCGCCGCACATGATCGCGACGATGCTGCACCATCTCGAGTTGGAAATCGGCCAAGAAGTGCTGATTCTCGGCGCCAAAGGCGGTTACATCGCCGCCCTCATCGCCCATATCGTCGGGCCCGAGGGTGGTGTGGTCGTCGTCGACCCAAGCCGCGAGGTCGTCGACCATGTGCGCGAACGGCTCGAGCCTGTCAGCGAGACGCATACGGTTCGCGTCCGCAAGATGCGCCGCCTCGACTTCTGCCCACCGCAATTGCCCGAGCCCCTCGACAGGGTGCTCGTCACCGGTTCTCTGCGCGATCTCCCCGCCTGGTTGGAGACGCGGATGTGTGACGGCGGCTTCGCTGTGGCGCCGATGGGCGGCCGCATCGCCCAACGCCTGGTCAAGCGCGAGCGGGTCGGGCCGGATTGGATGGATACCGACCTCGGTGGGGTGCTGTTCGGGCCGGTCGACATCGCCGATACCGAGCCCGAACCCATGTCAGCGGCCTCTCTCTCCGAATTGCTGCGCGAAGGCGCCGTTCTCGGTGAGGAGATCGGCCTGTTCGATGTCGAAATCCTCGAACGGCTGGGCCAACTCGCCTCCGCGCTCGAAGGCTTACCAGATGATCTCGAACCACTGCCACATCAAGAGCGGATGGAGGATGAACCGCCATGGGCACTCGATGAAGGCGCCTGGATGGACGAGGTCCACCCTGTGGTTGATCTGCTGACCGCGGAGATGGATTGGCTGGCCGACATCTGGCCGGTGCTCATCGCCCTGATCGACGTGCGGATGGTCCACCCCGGTCAGCCGGATTCCGACGATGATGACGGGCGTTCGGGCGGCTTTGGCAGACACGGCGACCTCGTCCCGTGAAGCCTATACGGGAACGGCCCCGCCCTTTGGGCGGGCAACATGCTGCGCATCGAACTCGACCGCCTCGGCCACAAGGATGTGCGCCAGCGCCGGATCGCGCTCCGCCGTTTGTTTGATATTGACAATCCAGCCGCATTGCCCGCCTTCATCGAGTTGCTCGAAGACCCGGATGAGTGGTTCCAAGGCAAGGCGGTCGATGCACTGCGACGCTGGGTCGATGATTCCAATCGCACCGTCATCCTCCAGCTCAGCAGTTCGGCCGATGTGAAACGCCGAATGCTTTCGGCCGAACTGGCACCGCGCCTCGGCTCGAGCGGGTTGGACATTCTCGGCGTTCTCTGCGGCGATGCGGATGCCACCGTGAGACGGGATGCTTGGCGTGGGCGCTTGAAGTTCGATGCCGGGTCGATTCCCGTCGGTGTCGAGGATGAGGAT
Source organism: Candidatus Thalassarchaeaceae archaeon (assembly GCA_963694325.1). GTDB lineage: Archaea > Thermoplasmatota > Poseidoniia > Poseidoniales > Thalassarchaeaceae > MGIIb-P. The sequence continues at coordinate 9,043 of CAVOCV010000016.1, forward strand.
CACATCGTCCGCCGCATGGCGGTCGAGCGCAGCGGCGACGAGACATTGTTGCGCGGCGCTCTCGACGATGCCCATTCACGGGTGGTAGCGGCAGCGGAACGACGGTTGTCCACACTCGGATTCGAGATGGAGATCGACCCCATCGCCCTCTGTTCAGAACCCTCTGCGAAGAACCGAAAGATGCTCTCCGAGGTGCTTGAAGAGGTCGACTGGGCGGCACAGGCCCCCTTGCTCGACGCCATTGAATCCAGTCCCGATTCGATGCTTTTGCCACGCCTGCTGCGCTCGAAGCGCGGTTCGGCATACGACGACATGCGTCTTTCCCTGCTGTGTGGAGAGGATGCGATGGTCATCTCACGTGTGCTGGAACACCTGCACGGGCGCCCAGTCTCCATTGAGATTCAATCGCGTCTCGCTGACCTATCCGCTGCTGAGGATCCTCTCATCAGACAGGCGGCGGCCAGTCTGCTCGACGATGTGGCCGCACTGGAGGCGGATGCATGAGACTCCTGCTCGGTAGCGGCGGCTTGCGAACGCCCGAGCGCAAGCAGATCTACTTCGATGAGATGGCCCTGCTCTTCGCGGGTTGTGAGAATGTTGTCTTCATCCCTTATGCCTCCAATGATCATTCATCCTCCTCGGCGAGGATGATCGAATTCTCAGCCGCATCCGGCATCCAGATGCGCGGCATCGAATCTTTTTCCGACCCCGTCGAAGCGATTCGCGCCGCCGATGGCCTCTACGTCGGTGGCGGCAATACCTTCCTTCTGACGAAAGGGTTGCATGAGAATGGTCTCATCGACATCGTGGTCGAGCGCGTCGCCGCTGGCATGCCCTACATGGGCGTGAGCGCGGGCAGCAATGTTGCCTGTCCGACCCTGAAAACGACCAATGACATGCCGATCGTCATGCCGCCCACCTTCGAAACCTTCGACCTCGTGCCCTTTCAGATCAATGCCCACTACCATGCAGGGTCGATCTGGTTGGCCGACGGTGATGGGCATGTCCAACACTTTGGTGAGACCCGCACGCAGCGAATTTCAGAATTCCATCAACACAACACTGCGCCGGTGATCGGCTTGTGGGAAGGCGCCTTTCTACGCTGGGAAGATGAGGGTGGATTGCTCATCGGAGCGGACGCGACCGTCTTTCAACCGGGTGAAGAACCGGTCACCTTCGCTGCGGGCACCCGGTTCAATCTCTCCCTGTATCAGTGCTGAATCATGGGTGCCTCGGGGGTAACCAAGCACGCCGGTTAAGGGGAAGTACACCCAACTGAAACCAGATGCTTCGGTTGAACGCAATCATCGCAAGAATACCTTGGACAACCATCGGGCAGGGCATCCTCGCATTCTTCTTGATCATCGAGATGACCTTCATCACGATTCTCGGCGGTCTCTTGCTCATCGTCACCCCTCTCATCGCCGTGGCCAATGGATTTGATCGGGGCCTGTTTTGGAATCGGCTGTCACAAGCCTCGACACGCGTCTTTCGAAGCGCCGAGAACGCTGGACTGTGGGTCAAAACACGACGCTCATCGCCGATCGTTTGGCGAAGCCGCGCATCTCGTTGCGACCCTGATCAAACATCTTTGCTGATGGCGCGGGCGATGACGAGTTTCTGCACCTCTTGGGTGCCCTCGTAAATCTGGGTGATCTTGGCGTCTCGGAAGAACCTCTCAACCGGGAAATCAGTCGTGTAGCCATAGCCTCCGAGCACTTGGACGGCGCGTTCCGCCACCCACATGGCCGTGTCGCCAGCGAAGAGTTTGGCCATGCTGGCCTCCTTGGAATGTCGGTGGCCGCCGTTCTGGTAGTGCTGCTCCTTGGCCCAGGCAGCCTTGTAGACCATCAGACGGGCTGCTTCGACCTGTGTCGCCATGTCGGCAAGATAAGCGGTGATCATCTGATGGCGGGCGATGACCACGCCGAATGCCTCGCGCTCATGGGCGTATTTCAGGGCAGCCTCGTAGGCGCCTTGGGCGATGCCGAGGCCCTGTGCAGCGATGCCGATGCGGGAGTTGTCGAGCGCATTCATGGCGATTGGGAAGCCCTTGCCTGCCTCTTTGAGGACATTTTCGACCGGGACTTTGCAATCCTTCAGCACGAGGGTGCAGGTGTCGGATGAGCGGATGCCGAGCTTGTCCTCCTTCTTGCCGACGGTGAATCCTTCAAAGGATTTCTCGATGATGAACGCGGTCGTTCCGCCGTGCTTCTTGACCCCGTAATCGGGGTGATCGACGTCTTTGGCGAAGAGCACGAAGATGTCCGCGACCGTGCCGTTGGTCACCCACATTTTCTCCCCGGTGAGCAGGTAATGCGTCCCGTCTTCGGACAGTTTGGCCTTGCAGGACATGGCGGCCGCGTCGGTGCCTGCGCCCGCTTCGGAGAGGGAGTAGGCGCCGACATCGCCGGCGGCGAGGCGCGGCAGGTAGGCTTGTTTCTGCGCCTCGGTGCCATGCAGAACGATCGTTTTCGCGCAGAGTCCGACGTGGACGCAGAAGAAAACAGAGAACGAGGGGTCGACACGGGCCAATTCCTCGACGATGATCGCCTCGGTGATATCGTCCAGTGGTACGCCACCGAAGGCCTCTGGAATCGTGCAGGATTGGAGTCCGTATTCGCAGAACTCCGCCCACTCTGAGAGGGGCGGTTCCTGGGCCTTGTCTCGGGCGAGACAGGTCGGTGCGAGAACCTCTTCGGCGAAGTCCCGAACCATCTCGCGAATCATGCTCTGCTCTTCGGTCTCTGCGAACTGCATCGTGGGTCCTCACCGGCTGCCACCGGCCACTGACTCATAATTCATGCGTGAGTCGTTCCCGTCCTACGGACGGGGTCAGAAGGCCGATTCATCGATTCGTTGAAATATGGTGGGTAGCCGCCGCGCCAACGGGGGAGACAATAATGGCGGACGATTTTCTCGAATTCAGCATTGTATCGGATCGACAGTACACACGGAATCATCTGTGGATGCAACTGGTCGACAAGGAAGAGGACACCTGGAAGGTCGGTGTTTCGGATTGTATGGTCAAGGAATTGGGCGAGATTCTTCGCGTCATCCCGGCCGAGGTCGGTGAGGAGTTCAGCGAGGATGACGTGCTCTTCTCACTGCACGCTGTCGATGACAGAGAGACGTTCCACTCCCCATGCGCTGGCAAGGTTCTCGAGGTCAACAACGAACTCGAAGCCACGCCCGAGCTGGTCTCGGATGACACCTATTCCGAGGGTTGGATCCTTTTGATCGACCCGCACGACTTCGATGAGGATCAACTCCTCACCGCTGAAGAGTACATCGAATCCTTGCAAGATTGAGTCTCAGGGCCATTCCGGCCCGGGCCAGGATTCGGCATCTCCGTTCTGCCAGTCGATGATGTCGAGCAAACCGAGGATTTCCTCGGTATCGTCGAGATCCAACTCGATCTGCATTCGGTGTAGCCAGGACTTCAATCGGCCCAGTCGCCGGCCCATCGGCATCTCGGCGGCACGGGCCAGTTGATGGCCATCGACGAGAGGCTTATCTCCGCCGCGCAGGGCGGGCAGGACGGCGAGGGCCGCGCGGGCTTCGGCGCTCGCTTCTGGTCGTAGCACATCCTCGACGGCGAGGTGGGATTCGATCCGGTCGCCGACGGCGAACCGATAGCGGCGCGTCTCGGCGACATCATCCGGCAATTGGCCCAATAGGCGATGGACTTCGAGGATGTGTTCCCGATCGCGATTTGACAGGGTCAATTCGCGCATGTCATGGTCCAAACGGCGCCAGCGGGCATGATCGACGTCGGCGGCGAGAAGGACGAGCCGACAGATGGCGACTTCACCCTTCGGCGCTCGGAGCACGTGCTGGGCCGCAAGGTCCGCATCCCATCCCGGAAAAATGCGTGAAAGCATGCCATCGACGCGCATGCGCTCGAGCACCTGCGCGGCGTTCCAACCGGCCAGAATCCGCTTGAATTCGGACCAGACCCGCTCAGCAGCCACATGTTGCAGCATGTGGCCACATTCGATGAGAGCGGCGGAGAGCGCAGGGTCCGGTGCCCAGACCCCCTGCGCACCCTGATCCATGAATCGATAACCGCGCATCAGGCGCAGCCCATCCTCGCCCAGTCGTTCCGAGGCGATGCCGACCGCCTGCAAGACCTGCTCGTCGAGGTCATCCATGCCCCCGAATGGGTCGTGAATCTGGCTTCTAGCAAGGTCGACCGCAATCGCATTGATGGTGAAATCACGGCGTGATAGGTCCTCGAGTAGTGACTCGCTATAATCGACCTTGTCCGGGCGGCGTCCATCGCCATAGGTGCCCTCGCTTCGCAAGGTCGTCACCTCGTAGTGGTCTGAATCCTCGCCGATTCGCACCGTCACCGTACCGAATGCCGCCCCTGTCGGGATGGCGCGCGGGAAAATCTCGATCACCTGATCGGGATGGAGGGTGGTCGCAAGGTCATGGTCGTAGGCACCACGACCGAGCAATGCCTCGCGCACCGAACCGCCGACCAACCAGATGCCGCCACCCGCGGTCGCGACACGATTCACCAACTCCCGCAGGGTATCTGGCAGGTCTTCGCGCCAGCCGGCCAGGGAATCGGGCAGGGGTGCGCCGGCACAATCCGCAGCAAGGCCCTCCAACCATACCGCACCGGTCATGTCGGCTTCGCCGACTCGACCGGGACATGAGGCTGCCGCCGTGCGAAGGGATTTGAACGTGGATTCGGTCGGCGTCTCATGGAGGTCGAACTCGTTCCCATCGGTTGGCTCAAGCCCCACGAGGAGGTGAAGCCGCGAAATGTCGACACCCTGCACGAGATGACCCTGCGCTGGTCGGCCTACACCAAGCCGCTTCTCGTCGATTCCAAAACAGGGACGATCCTCGATGGCCACCACCGTTACCACGTCGGTCTGCGCATCGGTCTGTCACGCCTTCCCGTCATCATGGTCGATTATCTCAACGACGCGGGCATCGAACTCGATGTCTGGCCCGCGAGTGGCCTTTCGAAGTTGACAAAGGCCGAGGTCATCGACATGGCCCTGTCCGACGCGGTCTATCCGCCGAAGACCAGCCGCCATCGATTCAGCGATCATCTGCCGCCGATCGCAGTGCCGCTCGATCTGCTTCGCATCGAAGACTGATCAAAGGTCGTTTCCACACTTGGGGCAGGCTTGCCAACCGAGTTGGACCTCGCCGCCGCACGAACCACAGCGGGGTGAAGGTGCCGCGGCCGGCGCTTGGATGGGTTGGTCGTGGGATTTCTGGGCGGATTGCTCTTCGAGGAATGTCTGCATGACCTCGGGGGTGAGGGCGCCTTGCTCGGCCGCCATCTGCATCATCTCCTTCTGCACGCCATCGGTATGCTGCTGGCGGGACAGATTGGCATCGGCCTGCTGACCCAGGCGCTCCCGCTTGGCGGCTTGGACCTGCTCGAAGGCGGTCATGGCGATGTCCATCTTCGATTGTTGGCCATCGATCTCAATCTGCTGCCGCTCCGCCATGTCATGGCGCTCGGCAGCCCATTCGGACTCCTGTTTCCGAAGTTCGAGCAATTCGCTCTCGAGCGCGACCTCGACCTCGCCTCTCGCCTGAGCGCGGGCCAAATCATTCTCGGCCTCGATGCGGGCGATCGTGATACTGCGCTGGCGCTCGACCGCAGCCATTGCGGCATCGTTGACGACATCCGCGCGCGCGGCCATCGTCTCGGTCTGTTTCTTGTAGGCATTGAGCTTCTCAACGTCGGTCTCGGAGATGACAGCATGGGCCTTGAGGATGGTCAGGCCAGATTGTGAGAGCGTGGCGCGCATCTCAGCGCGCATCGCCATCTCGAGCCCGTCGGTGAAATCGGAGGATCGAACCGCTGTGAGGTCGGATTGCTTGGAGAGCAGCGGGCCGACGACCCGGCTCATCGCCTCGGCTTGGTACATGCGCTCGAAGAAGCCACGGTCGAGTTCTCGCCCGTGATTTGCGAAGATGTTGATGAGTTTGGGCACATCATCTCGCTGGATTTGAACGCGCAGGTGGAGCATGCCTTCCGCAACCCCGCCGTCCCCCGTTTGTCCGCGCATTGGCATCAGCAGGTCGAAGGGGCCGGTCATGGCGAAGATCATCTTGTGGTCGCGCGAACCCATCCCGAGTTTGCTGCCGAGCCAGCGGCTGAATCCACCGACGTAATTCTTCAGCACGGTCTCCGAGAGGATGTCCTGCACCTTGCCATCGGCGATGATGACGCAGGTCTCATTCGGTTTGAGAACGATGTCGTGGGCCGACCAGGATTGGATCGAACCGGAGTCGATCATCCGTGCGATGATGTCAGGTCTGTCTCGCCAGCGGTGTTGTCCCATCTTCTCATCTCCTCAATCGATCTTCCTGAGCACCGAACGGCGCTCGCTGAAATGTCCTCTCACACTGCTGACGAGTTGGCGGGTTTCGCGGGCGTCTTGGACGGCGCAATCCTCGCCCGCCGCCGCCGACTTCTCGAGGTCGTTGCTGCGGTTGACGGCCTTGACCAACAGGGTCAGTGTATCGTGGTCGTGCTTGATGAGTTTGTTCAGCGTCTTCTTGGAAGGGCTGATTTGCTTGCTGAAGAAGGGGTGTTCCCCGCCGGATTCACCGAGGTTGACATCGTTGCGCAGCGCATCGATCTCCTCGATGGTCTGTTGGCAGGACTTGGCCAATTTGATGTCACCATCCGAATAGGCGGCATCGTGAACGTTTTCGACGTGTTTGCGGACTCGATCGGCACAGCGGAGGATCTCTTCTCGCACGGCGACATCGGTCTCGCGGCGCTTGTCACGGCCGTAGGCGCCGTATCCTCCGACGAGGAATCCGAGCGCACGCACATAGGTCAGGGTATCCACAGGATTGCCGATGGTCACTTTTTCACCCAAAGGGTGCTTGACCTGTTGACTCTTCATTCCTTCGCAGTGTCGAGTCGGACGATTCTGTCGGCCAAACGGTCTGCGATGACGGGGTCATGGGTGACGTGAATGGCGGGAATGTCCAAGGATTTGAGGATGCGGCGGACCTCGTCTGCGAGGTGTTCCTTGAGGTCCGCGTCGAGGCTGGAAAGCGGCTCATCGAGCAGCAGCATCCGCGGTTGCGCGATCAGGGACCGGGCCAGAGCGACACGTTGGGCCTCGCCGCCGGAGAGGGTTTCGATGCGGCGAGAACCGAATCCGGCGAGGCCGACGAGGTCTAGCATCTCCTCGATTCGATGTTCATCGCTTGGATCCGCAAGACCAAATCGCAGATTGCCCGCGACATCGAGGTGTGGGAATAGGGCCAATCGTTGGAAGACCATGCCGATGCCACGCGCTTCCGGAGCGAGGGAAGTGATGTCTTTGCCCGCGAATATGACCTCACCCTCATCGGGGGATTCAAGGCCGGCGACGATGCGCAGAATCGTTGTTTTTCCAGACCCGGAAGGGCCGAGCAATGCGACGATTTCGCCGGCGGCGACCTCGAGATCAAAATCCACCAGAACCGGTCCGTCGAAGGACTTTGAGATGCCCTTGAGTGATAGCATCAGAATTCACCACCGCTCCCGGTCGGCCTGAACCGTTCCACCGCCATGAAGAGCACCATCGTCAGGCCGAGCAGCACTACACCAGCGGCATGTGCAGCGGCGCGCGGCACCGGGTCAAATCCGGGCCGGCCGAGCAATTCGTCGATCATGATGGGCAATGTGGTCCAGTCGGTGTATTTCACCACGACCCAAGAGGCCCCGAATTCACCGAGTGAGATGGCGAGAACGAATGAGGCAGCGACGATCAGTGCGCCACGCAGCAAGGGCAATCGCACTCGGAGGAGCCGGCGTAACGGTCCCGCACCGAGGAGGGCGGCGGCGGCATCGAGGTCGGGGTCGATCTCTCGCATCGCCGGCAGCAGGATGCGGACGACGAAGGGTGTTGTCAGCAGGATGTGGCCATAGGCGGGAATCCACCACGAACGCGCCAGTTCCGGCTCGGTTCGAATCAAGCCGATGAGCACGCCGAGACCGATGATGACCGCGGAGACGGCAAGCGGCAACATCGCCATCACATCGACCGCCATCGCCAGGCGAGGTCGGTCCTTCTCGAGGCCGTGAATGACGTCTGCAAGGATGTAGCCGCACGGCACAGCGATGCATAGTGTGAGCCCGGCATAGACCAGAGAACTCCACATCGCCCGTGGCACGCCGATGCCTGTGCGCGCCCCTTCGAAGGCCGCGGACCAACCCGCAGTATCCCATTCCCCACGGATTTGGAAGGAGGAGATGAGCAGGGCGACCAATGGGCTGAGCACGAGGATGGCCATGACGATGACATGGAGACCCGCCACGGTTGTCGGGGGTTCGCGGGCATCCTCGACACGCGGTAAATGCATCAGATTTCTCCGCGCCTGCAACCAGGAGATGAGGCCGAGTGAGGCGAGGATGGTCAACAGTTGAACCATCGCTGCAGCCATGATGATCTCGGACGGCGCCCTGCCGAGTTCGGGGATGGCGATGCCTGCCCACTCGGCCTGATTGGCCATGACGATCTCGAGATTTCGCTGGCCTGGCGTCAACCAGCGCACCAGTGCGAACGAGGTGAACGAGAACAGGAAGGTCATCGCACCGGCCGCGGCGATCGACGGAGCGAACAACGGTGCCCACAGATGGCGCATCCGCCCCCATCGGGTGCGTCCCTTCGGCAAGAGCCTTGCAGCCTCCTCCAGAGATGGATCCAAGGTTGCGAGCAGCGGCTCACAGAATCTGATCACCAAGGCGAGATTGAACCATGCATGGGCCAGCAGAAGCGCGAGCAGTGCCCCGTCCTGACGAAACCACGGCCATGGGTCGAGCAGGGCGAGAAACCCCATCGCGACGAGGATGGTCGGCATCACGAACGGGGTGGTGAACAGGCTGCGCAACAAGGCGTGTTGAGGCCAGCGATGACGGCCGAGGTTCCATGCCAGCGGCACACCGATGGCCAAGGTCAGAAGGGTCGAAAGTATGGCGACACGAAAGGTGAATTCGAGCGCACCCGATGTCTGAAATCGGTCCTCAAACGAAGCCAATGTGTCGAAGATCGAGCGTTCGGCGACCCCGTCCAGTTGTTGCCAAGCCAAGGCCAAGGGCGCGAGGACAGCGACGGTCCAAGCCATCACGAAGACGGCGCGAACCCGCATCTCATCACCTCAAGCCATTGCGGCATCCCATGCATCGAGCCAATCCGCAATCTTCGCGTCGATGGTCTCGGGCATGACCACCGCATCGGTCGGGACCACGCTGTGCCAGCGATACCCCGCATCCTCGGGAAGATCGCCGCCCTCGATGGCGGGATACATGAAATTCAGCGTCGGCATCTGGCTGTTGATATCTTCTGAAATCAACCACTCGACGAATGCATCGGCCGAAGCACCCTGCTTGGAACCGCTGAGCAGTGCGGCGTATTCGATCTGGCTGAACGAAGCGCCGGGCAGGTCGAGAGCGACGCTCGTCGTCCAGTTCTCTCCGTAATATGCCTCGACACCTGGGGAGTGGCAATAGGAAACAACCGCCTTCGCATCTCCAATGAAGCCGTCATTCCAGACGCCATATCCAGCCGAGTAGTGGACCTCGTACGCCTCGGTCCAGCCATCCGAGACAATCACATCATTGGCATTCATCGCGGACCACCAATCGTCGTGTTCCTCGCCGAGCATCGTCGCCACAGCGATGGCGAAGGACCGACCTGGACTGCTGGTTCGGGGGTTTTGGACCGCGACCTTGCCCGTCCAGTTCTCATCGGTGAAATCCCAGAGGCTCGACGGCACGGTCACATTCTCTCCATCGACATGGGTGGCGTCGTAATTGAGGCAGACACTGCCGACATCGAAGGGGATTGCGAAGTCTCCATCGTACGAGGCGAGGGCGCGTTCAGACAGGCCGCTGCGATTGACATCCAACGGCTGGAAAAGCTCGGCGGATAGGGCGGCACCGAGGTAGGAATTGTCGATCCCGAGCACCATGTCATACAGGCCGGAATCTTGGGTTTGCAGGGCGGTCGCAAGGACCCCACCCGCATCCCCCGCGCGCGTGAGTTCGATTTTGATGCCCGTCTCATTGGTGAATTGAGACAGCATCTCATCGGATATGCCGAAGGCATCGTAGGAGATGATTCTCAGGACGTCCTCGTCATCGGATGCCGTCTCACTCTCCAGGCAACCCGCGAATGCGGTCGCGAGCATCAGGAAGCAGGTGAGCAAGGCCTTGGTGTTCGATTGCACGTGAATCAATCACCTCAATTGTCGGGGGCACAGAATGGATAACCCCATTCATGGTCGATGTCGATGGTGCGCTTGACACTGCGCGGACTGATCCAGCGCAACAGGTTGAGTGGACTGCCCGCCTTGTCATTGGTGCCCGAGGCCCGGGCGCCACCGAATGGCTGCTGGGCGACAGCGGCTCCCGTCGGCTTGTCATTGATGTAGAAATTGCCCGCGGTGAAGCGCAGTGCCTCGAATGCGGTCTGAATGTCCGATTCGTGTGTGGCGAAGATGGAGCCGGTCAGCGCGTAGGGGCTCGATATGTCGCACAGGTCGAGGGTCGCCTCGAAGTCCGCATCATCGTACAGGTAGACGGTCAGGACCGGGCCGAAGATCTCCTCGATCATGCTCTCGGACTTGGGGTCGGAGGAGACGATGATGGTCGGCTCGATGAACCAACCCACACTGTCGTCACTGCCGCCACCGACGACGATTTCGCAGGCGGGATTGGCGCGGGCGCGCTCGATGTATCCGGTGATTTTGTCGAAGGCGCGCTGGTCGATGACCGCGGTCATGAAGTTGGAGAAATCGCGGGCATCTCCCATGGTGATCTTCGCCACCTCATCACACAAGGGCTGGCCCATGCGGCCCCAGACACCCTTGGGCACATAGGCGCGGCTCGCCGCGCTGCACTTCTGGCCTTGGAACTCGAAGGAACCGCGCAACAGCGCCACCAACAATCCCTGTTCATCGCACTCGGGATGGGCGACGACGAAGTCCTTTCCACCGGTTTCACCGACGATTCTCGGGTAGGATTTGAGGTCGGGAAGAGCCTGACCGATGCGCTGCCACAAGCCTTGGAAGACCGCGGTTGAACCGGTGAAGTGGACGCCCGCGAAATCGGGGTTCGCCAGGCAAACATCGGAGACGTCCGGGCCACTGCTCGGTACGAAATTGATGACACCGGCGGGCAGACCCGCCTCCATCATCAGCTCCATCAGTGCATAGTTGGAGTGGTAGGAGTTGCGACTCGGCTTCCACACGGCCGTGCATCCGACGATGGCCGGTGCACTGGGGAGGTTTGCTGCGATACTGGAGAAATTGAACGGCGTGATGGCCAGCACAAAGCCTTCGAGCGGGCGGATTTCAGTCGTGTTCTTCACGCCCGCGGGCGAGACGAGCGGCTGGTATTGGTCGTGGAACTCACGCGCGTAATGGCAGTTGAAATTCCAGAAGTCGATCAGTTCGCAAGCCGAATCGATCTCGGCCTGAAAGGCCGTCTTGCTCTGGTTCAGCACCGTCGCCGCA
>CAVOCV010000017.1:0-20536 GCA_963694325.1 Candidatus Thalassarchaeaceae archaeon
CCTGTACTGGCGGCCAATGATCCATGCCGAGAACATAGGGTGTCCCCGGAAGGAATCCTTGGAGAGCTCCAGCCTCAGCCGCGGCCGCTCGTTGGTCGGAAGAAGAATATCCAGCATGATCTGCCGTGACGGCCCCGAGTTCGGCAGCCAACCCGAGCCCGCCACCGTCGGCAAACTCATCAACGTGCAATCGGATCTTCAGGCCAGCCTGTTTTGCAGCTTCACAGATTGAAGCCGTCTCTTCGAGAGTGAACCAACCCGGTTCGCAGAATACATCAGCATACTGAGCGATGCCTTGGTCGATGACAGCCGGCAATTGTTCGGATAGCAATTCCTCGACATAGTCAGCACGATCTCCACCGGGTGGTGCATCATGAGCGCCCAACCAAGTGTGATGGATGTCGATGTGAGATTCTGCGTTTAGTGCGGATGCCGTTTGCAATAGTCGGAGTTCTGTCTCCGTGTCCAAACCATAGCCCGATTTTGCCTCGAGTGCTGTGGTGCCACAACACAGCGCCACCTTCAATCGTTGTTGACCGAGGGTGAGCAATTCTGATTGAGACAGCGCACGGGTTGACATGACAGTATGCCGAATGCCACCGCCCCGCGCTCCGATCTCAGCATAGGAGAGTCCCTGCTGGCGCATGCGCATCTCATTGGAGCGATCTCCGCCCCAGAGCAGATGGGTATGGCCATCGACCAAGCCCGGCACGATGGCCCGGTGATTCAACGAGACAGCCTGTGCACGACCAAACTCTGCCTCAATGTCCTCGGAGGGTGCGATTCGTGTGAATACACCGTTCTCGATGACGAAACCCAGCCCCTCCTCGATGAGGTCATCGCTGGACATTGCCGCACCGGCGAGTGGCGTGAAGACATCACCCGTCGCCAAGTGTGCCACGGGTCCTGCGTCGAGCAGTACGCTTCGCATGGTATCGCCACGCGTCATCAGGCTTGAAAGGGTGCGCCCGCACGGCCGACCATGTCGAGTGCACCCTCCTGTGAGGCGAACCGTTCTCGCGATGCGGGTGGCATCGTGCTCGGCATCGAATCTACCGCCCACACTTTTTCATTCGGCTATGTCGATGGCATGGGTGTTCCCGGGCCCTCGACCTCTGCCTTTGTGCGCCCGCTCGAAGGCGGCATTCACCCACGTGAAGCCGCGGATCATCACGCACAGAATGCCGGTCGACTGCTGACTGAAATGCTCGAAGCCGCACCATTCACCAAAGAGGATATCGTCGCAGTCTCCTTTTCTCAAGGCCCAGGTCTCGGGCCCTGTCTACGCATCGGCGCCAGCGTCGCCCGTTCACTCGCCACCGAGTGGGATGTGCCTCTGATCGGCGTCAACCATTGCGTCGCACACATCGAGGTGGGACGGGAACGCTGCGAGTGCGATGACCCTGTGCTGCTCTATGCCAGTGGAGGCAATACACAGGTGATCACTCGACTCGATGGACGATATCGGGTGCTCGGTGAGACGCTCGACATCGGCATTGGCAATATGTTGGACAAATTTGCCCGCGTTCAGGGCATCCCCTTTCCCGGTGGCCCCCGCGTTGAGGAATTGGCCGCGGAATGGCTGGCAGAACACCCCGATGCCTCCCTCGAAGGGCTGGAACTTCCCTATGCAGTGCACGGCATGGATCTCGCATTTTCGGGACTCTTGAGCGCAGCATTGTATCTGGTCGAGAAGGGAAAGCCGCTCGAAGCGGTCTGTTGGTCGCTTCAAGAACACGCCTTCGCCGCTTGTGTGGAGGTGGCCGAACGGGCGATGGCCCACGCTGGAAAATCGGAACTTCTTCTCGGTGGTGGCGTCGCTTGCAATACGCGACTGCGCGGCATGTGCAGTCAAATGGCAAGCGATCGTGAAGGCTCATCGCATGTGCCTGTCAAGGCGCTCTGCATCGACAATGGTAGTATGATTGCAACCCTCGGTCGACTGCAGGTTCTCTGGGGAGATGCAACCCCCATCGAGGGCTCTGGTGTGCGTCAGGATTTGCGTACCGACGAGACCGAATTACTGTGGCACTGAATCGACCTGACGATTCGACTCCCCGAAGCCTTATGATGGGTCGGCATGAGGCCGCAGCCGGAGGCAAGAACGACTTGGCGAAGCGGCAGGAACCATCGAACCCCTTCAAGAAGTCCGCCCGCTCACCGTCTCCCGCCCCAAAGGCACGTCCAGCACCCGGTCGACCCACTCCTGCACCCAAGGCCAGAGGCGGACCTCCAGCACCTCCCAGTGGCGGCGGTGCACAGCCACCCTCACCCCCGACCAGTGCAAAGAAGAAGACCGTCGCACCAACCCCAAAATCCTCCACCCAAACACCGGCGAGGGCCGGTCGAAGCGTCGGTCTGCGAAAGAAGACCGCCAAGAGTCAAGCCGAAGCTGCAAAGCGCACCGATGAGCGCGCCAAGGCTCTCATCGAAGCAACGCGAAACAAGGTCACGCGCGAGGTGGCGGCAAAGAATGCAGAAGCGGCCAAAGCGCGCGCCAAAAAGGACCCCGCGAATCCCTTCAAGAAAAAGGCTGGCGGCGGCCCTCGACCTGCACCTCAACGCCGAGGTGGCCGCTGGAATAAGCGCAACAAGCCGCAAGGCCCAGCCAAGCGCACCCTCAAGCTCCACCGCGGCAAGTACATGGAATTCAAGTACGACGTTCGCAAGATTCTCGAAGCCGAGGATATCGCCGAAGAACACCGCTCAAACGTCCTCGGACAAACCTGGGCAAAGGGCGAGCGACAGGGCATCCCCGAAGCCAAAGCATTCCTCGCTGAGAAGATCGAGGAGGGCCTGATTTCCGAGAATTGCGCCAAGCGAATCATCAAACTCATCGACTCATTGACCACCCGTAGGTGAACCCCCATGACAACCATCGAAAACGACACCGTCGCAAGCGTGCACTATACCGGAACCTTCCCCGACTCGGACGAGGAGTTCGACTCCAGCAGAGAGGGTGACCCGATCACCTTCCTCGTCGGGCACAAAGGCATGATTCCCGGCTTCGAAGCAGCCCTGATGGGTGCCGCTGTCGGTGACAAGAAAGAATTCACACTCGAGCCAGCAGATGCCTATGGCGAACTGACCGATGAAGCGATTCAGGATGTTCCTCGAGAGATGTTTCCCGAAGATATGCCGCTCGAACTCGGCAGTCAGCTGATGAGCGATGCGGGACCATTCCGCATCGTTGCCATCACAGAGACCACGGTCAAATGCGATTTCAACCACCCGATGGCCGGCAAAACCCTGCACTTCGAGTGTGAGGTCATGGAGGTCCGCGCCGCTTCCGAAGAGGAATTGGCCCACGGACATGTGCACGGCCCCGGTGGCCACCACGACTGAACGGAACGATTGAAGGGGTTCAGGCCCCGACACCCCTTTGTGAGGAGGTGCCAATATGCGGCTTCGGAAGGATGAGTTCGAGACCCTGGGTGGTCTTCCCATCGCCGAGATGCCGATGGCGGAAGACGTCGAGGTCGAGCCTGAACAAGCCGGCGAGGCCCCGTACACGCGCGGCGTGCATTCGACGATGTATCGCAGCCGCTTGTGGACGATGCGACAATATGCGGGATTTAGCAGTGCAGAAGAGACGAATACTCGATTCCGAACCCTGCTCGCACGCGGACAGAGCGGGCTTTCCGTCGCCTTCGACCTGCCGACTCAACTCGGCATGGATAGCGACGATCCCATGAGCCAAGGCGAGGTCGGACGGGTCGGCGTCGCCATCGATTCCATCGTCGACATGCGGGCGCTCTTCGATGGCATCCGTCTCGATGAGGTCAGTACCTCGATGACGATCAACAGCCCAGCCATCATCCTGCTCGCCCTCTACGTCGCCGTGGCAGAGGAACAGGGCGTCGACACGACCGCTTTGCGCGGCACGGTACAGAATGACATCCTCAAGGAATACATCGCGCGCGGCACACACGTATTTCCGCCCGAGGCCAGCGTGCGACTCATCACCGATTTGATGGCACACTGCAACCAACATCATCCGTTGTGGAATACGATCAGCATCTCCGGTTATCACATTCGGGAGGCGGGATCGACCGCCGTCGAAGAGGTCGCCTTCACCCTGTCAAATGCGCTCGCATATGTCGATGCGGCCCTCGCTGCTGGACTCAAGGTCGATGATTTCGCACCCAGACTTTCCTTCTTTTTCGGTTGTCATAACGACTTCTTCGAGGAGGCGGCAAAGTTCCGCGCCGCCCGGCGCCTGTGGTACCGATTGATGACCGAACGATACGATGCGCAGGACCCGAGATCGGCGATGCTGCGCTTCCATACCCAGACCGCAGGCGTGACACTGACCGCCCAACAGCCGCTCAACAATGTCGCCCGCGTCGCCTACCAGGCCATGTCGGCTGTGCTCGGCGGTACCCAATCACTGCACACCAATTCTTACGACGAGGCCCTCGGTCTTCCGACCGACGGCAGCGCGACCATCGCCCTGAGGACCCAGCAAATTCTCGCCGAGGAGACCGGGGTGGCCGACGTGGTCGACCCGCTCGCCGGGTCCTACCATGTCGAGAAGTTGACCGACGACATCGAGGCGGGTGCTCTGGCCCTCATCCAAGAGATCGACGGGATGGGCGGCGCCCTCGCCGCCCTCAAAACCGGATTCCAACAACGGGCCATCCACGAATCGGCCTGGAAGCAGACCCAAGATGTAGAATCACTCGACCGCAAGGTCATCGGCGTCAATCATGCGCGCATGGAAGAATCCATCGAGGACGAAGGACAGCAGATCGACATCAGCATCGCCGAGCACCAATGCGCCAAATTGGAAGACCTCCGAGCCTCGAGAACCGAGAATCAAACCCTCGAAGCGCTCACCGCCGCCTGTGCGACAGATGTCAACCTCTTCCCGCTCATTCTCGCAGCGGTCAAGGCCGAGCATAGCGTCGGTGAAATCATGAATGCCATGAAGACCGAATTCGGCACGTGGATGGCACCATCTGGATTCTGAGGTGAACACATGAACATTCGACTCGATCACATCGGCATCGCCGTGCCCGACCTCGAGGCGGGTTCTGCCTTCTGGCGCCTACTCGGCCTGCTCGAAGGAGAGGATGAAGTCAACCAGGACCAAGGCGTCAAACTGCGTTTCTTCGACACAGCACCGGCCGAGGAACCGACCCGCATCGAGCTTCTCGAACCCTTGGGTGAGGATACTCCCATCGGACGCTTCCTCGCAAGCCAAAGCCCCGGCGTCCAACAGGTGGCATTCCGAGTCGATGACCTCCAGACCCTGCTCGACCGACTGAAGGCGGCAGGCATCCAACTCATTCACGAACACCCGGTCGACGGGGCACACGGCAGCAAGATTGCATTCGTCCATCCCAAGTCGACAGGGGGCGTCCTCGTCGAACTGCTCGAACGGTGAAACAGGGCCCACCCGAACGGTCATAACCAGACAGTCGGGCGAACGAATCATGCGCACCTGTGTCGAGCGACTCATCGCCCTGCCACTCATCGATTCTGTGACCCTCCGCGGCGAGATCAACTTCATCGAATCGACCCTCGAAAACCTGCGAAGCGAAGGCACGATTTCCAACGATGCATTCCTCGATGGAGGGGCCATTCAAGGCGGCCTATCCACCCTGTCGAACATGGTCGATCTCGGCATCTCCCGCATGGAAGCACAGGAACACCTCCGCGACCTGCTCGTGCGAGGCATGAAGTTGGATGAGGCACACCCGGGCCTTGATGGCGCCGTCGAATCATCCCGCTGAGCCACTCCTCTCGGTCACTTCGGTGACCAAGGAATTTGGCGATGTCACGGCGCTCGACGATGTCACCGTCAACTTTCACGCCGGCGAAGTTGTCGGACTGGTCGGCGGTAATGGTGCAGGCAAAACAACCCTGCTACGCCTGCTCTGCGGACTCTATCACCCCACAGTAGGCGCGGTAGAAGGACATCTTGACGATGAGCGCATCGACATTCATCGCATGCGGGAACATGTCGGCGTCGTCCCCGAGGCAACAGGACTCTATGCACGACTCACAGCCTGGGAAAACATCCGCTACCACAGCCGCTTGAACGGCATCGATGATGACATGGCATGGACGCGAACCGAACGCTTCGCAAAACTTCTGAACTTCGATGAGGATTTACACAGATCAACCCGAGGATTCAGCCGAGGCATGCGCCAAAAGACTGCCCTCCTGCGCGCACTCGCCCACGGGCCGCGCATCCTGTTGCTCGACGAGCCAACGGGTGGGCTCGATGTGACGAGTGCCCGCATGGTGAGGAAACTCGTCCGAAAGCTCGGCGACGATGGCGGCACGGTGATCTACAGCACACACAATCTCGCCGAGGCACACAACGTCTGCGATCGCATCGTCATCATCCACAACGGCACGGTTCGAGCCAACGGCACACCCGAAGACCTGCTCACCGACACAGACACCGACACACTCGAAGACGCATACATCGCCCTCACCGAGGACATCGCCCGCACCTCAACGCCCGACCCGGAAGGGAAGGTTGCCGGCGCATGGCGTCGTCTCCTAACTCGCGGAGGTGGCCCCAATGACTGATGGTTTGCGCATCAAGCGCGTGCTCGAGGTCGCGCGAAAGGAATTGATAGACTTCGTGCGCGACTGGCGCACGGTCCTTGCGATGATCCTCGTCCCGATTCTCATCTTCCCAGTCATCTTCATCGCACTACCACTCTTCCTCCAAGGAGAACAGGCAGAGATCTCCAACTACGAACTCACCGTCGAGGTCCAAGGAGGCATCCCGGATGGCCTCCAACCCCATCTCGAGGGTAGACATCTCATCTTCATCGAGACCGAACTCGTCGAAACTGGAACACTCTCCAACAATACACTCGATGCAACCCGATTGAAAGAAGGGGTGAACGACGGCACCCTGCACGCCATTCTCAGATTGAGAGAGACAGATACGAATGCGACAGAATCCTACGATTACGCGATCCTATCCTACTCCACCAACGAATTATCCCGAGAGGCAAAAGATCGCACCTTGGAGGCCATCCTACAATGGGAAGAGGAGGTCATCAACGCCACATTGGCCCACAACAATCTCAGCAATCAAGAAGCCTTTGACCCGATTCATTGGGATGGCGACCAAGAGGCGGCCGATCTTGCCAGTGGCGGAGAACTCGCCGCCATGGGCCTGGCGATGTTCATCCCGCTCGTCGTCGCTCTATGGACGGCGACAGCCGCCATCCAACCCGCCATCGACCTGACCGCGGGCGAGCGCGAGCGCGGCACCATGGAAGCGCTCCTGTGCACCCCTGTCGCCCGCGTCGACCTTCTCACAGGCAAATGGCTCGCTGTGGCTGTGGTCGCCAGTGTCAGCGTGCTCGGCCAAATGGCAGGACTGCTATTCGCGCTCTCCTACCTGACGCAGGGCATCCTCGATGCCCCCACCATTTCCAACACGGGAATCGCCCTGCTGTTGCTCAGCGTCATCCTGTTCGCCGTCTTCGTCGTCGCCATCGAACTGGCTGTGGCTGTCCGCGCACACAGCGTCAAGGAGGCGGGCAGCATTCTCGGACCGATGATCCTCATCTTCATCGGGCCGACCATGTTTGCACAATTCGTCAACCTGCAGGGCATCGAAACCTGGTGGTTCGCCATGCCCGTGTTCAACATCACCTTGGCCATGCGCGAGGCCATTCTGGACATCCACGACCCCATCCACATCATCACGTGGGTGACGACAAGCCTGCTGTACGCCATCGGCGCCATCTATTGGGCCTCCAAGCAATTCAACCGAGAGGACCTCGTCGAATCCCTCTCGTAATCGCTGAGTATTACCATACGAATACCTTGATATGCCAAAGGCATCAGGCCAAAGCATGCCCAAGGTCAGTCTAGACATGCCGCAGCAATTGCTGGACGACATCAAAACACACGTCGGCGACGCCGGGAAATTCGTCTCCGTCGCCGATGCGATCCGCACCGCATGTCGAAAGATGCTCGATCAGTTGGATGCGATCGATTTGAGACACGGCCGATTGGAGAGTGAGTGAATGGTCTCCAGAACAGAAGCAGAAGATGCGGTTCAGACCCTTCTCACCTACCTGGAAGATGATTCCAGCAGAGAAGGTCTGAAGAATACACCCACCAGAGTCATCAATTCATTCGACGAGATCTTCGCTGGCTACCACCAATCATCAGAAGAGGTGCTGGCCTCCACCTTCAACAGCGAGGGTTACGACGGCATCGTCCTCCTCAGAGACATCGAATTCCACAGCACCTGCGAGCACCACCTCCAGCCCTTCAAGGGACGCGCACATGTCGCTTACATCCCCACCGAGCGCATCGTCGGCATCAGCAAGCTCGCACGCATCGTCGACATGCACGCACGCCGCCTGCAGAATCAAGAGCGCATCACCAAGGGTGTGGCGGATGATTTGGAATCGCACTTGCAACCATTGGGATGTGCTGTCATCATCGAGGCCGCGCACGGCTGCATGCAATGCCGAGGCGTCGCCAAACAGAACGCCATCATGACGACGAGTGCGATGCGCGGCGTCTTCTTCGAGAAAGCCGAAGCTCGAACTGAACTCATGCAACTCATTCGGAGCCGAGAACTGTGACCATCACCTATCCGATCGTCGAAATCTTCCACTCGGTCCAGGGTGAAGGATTCCACGCCGGCATCCCTCACGTCTTCGTTCGCTTCGGCAACTGCAATCTCCGCTGCGAATGGTGCGACACCGATTTCCTCACCTACGAAGAAATGACTCTAGATGCAGTACTGATGGACATCGGTCAGTATGACTGTAAGAGAATCATCTTCACCGGCGGCGAGCCGGCCATGCAGGATCTCTCAACGATCGGAACCATCCTCAAAGAGGATGGATACACGCTGTCCATCGAGACGAATGGTACGATTCCAGTCGATCCCATCATCGATTGGATCTGCGTCTCCCCCAAGGACCAGATGTATCCCAGCGTGGCCATCAAGCAGCGAACCGGTCACGAACTCAAGGTCGTCTACGTCGGTCAAGAACTTGAGATGTATAACGAACTCAAAGAAGGATTCGAACATCATTTCATTCAGCCCTGCTACATGGAGAATGAATCCATCGAGTGGAATGGGGACAGCTTCCAGGTCGTCGAACAGCTCGTCAAGGACAATGCGGACTGGAGGCTCAGCCTCCAGACCCACAAATGGATGGGGGTGCTCTGATGCGCGCGATCATGGCCCTTTCAGGTGGTATGGATTCCACCGGTCTCCTCATTCGTCTGCTCGCGGATGGATACGCCGTCGATTGCCTATCTTTTGAGTACGGACAGAAGCACAACATCGAACTGGAAAGAGCGGAGATGAACATCCAATATCTTGCCTCGATGGGCATCCTGATTGAACATCGAATCATCGATCTCAGTTCAGCCATGAGCGTCTTTCATTCGGCACTCACGACCGAAGGATTCGATATCCCCGAAGGCCATTACGAAGAGGAGCAGATGAAGCAGACCGTGGTGCCGAACCGCAATGCCATCTTCGCTTCGATTCTCTACGGATATGCGCTGAGTGTTGCACTCGAGGAGGATTGCGACGTCAAGATCGCGTTGGGCGTCCACAGTGGCGACCATGCCATCTATCCGGACTGTCGCCCGGAATTCTATGCGTCTCTATCGGATGCTTTCAAGATCGGTAACTGGGACAGTGAACGTGTTGATTTCCATTTGCCTTACATCGATGGAAACAAGAAAACGATTCTCCTCGATACACTTCATGCCACAAGGCAGTTGAAACTCGATTTCGATACGGTGTTGAGGAACACCAACACATCCTACAATCCAGACTCAGAAGGTAGAGCATCAGGAAAGAGTGGCGCAGATATCGAACGCATCTTGGCCTTCCACGCAATCGGTCGAGTCGATCCCATCGAGTATGTCGATGATTGGGACACAGTATTACAGAACGCGCTGGAGTTGAACGCATGACAACGAGCATACGCCGCTGGGTCGAGACCGATACGGGACATCGCGTTCCCAATCACAAAAGCAAGTGTAGGCATCTGCATGGCCATCGCTATCGCTGGGAAGCGGAGATTGAGGGCGATGTCGTCACTGAGAGCGGCGTCTCCGATGAAGGGATGCTGATCGATTTCAGCGACGTCTCTGCGATTCTTGCCGAACACATCCACGACGTGGTCGATCATGCCTTCATCGTCTACGACGGCGATGATGACGCGCGCACGGCCCTCGCGATGATGGGGCCCAAACATCGAACGGTGGTCGTTGATTTCATTCCGACCGCGGAGAATCTCGCCAAGTGGGCCTTCGAACAAATTGAACCTCACATCAAGACAGCCTATGGCAATCAATTGAAACTCACAGCAGTACATCTGCGAGAGACGCCCAAATCATGGGCGACCTGGCGGGCCTAATCTTCCTGATTCAGGGCCTTGGTCGCCGTGTCAAGCAAGCCGAGGAGTTGGTGGGCCTCGTCATCGGTTGGCATGCCGCGGAGAATGACTCTGGACAATGTTGCAGCCGCGGATGCCATCTGATCCTCACGCTTGTTGGAGGCTTCCGCGATTTCATCCGCACGCCGCTTGATTTGCTGCTTGAGGTCAGGATTGAGGAGCCGCTTGGTGTGCACCGTCTTGGGCAGGGATCTGACCGAGCCAACCTGCGGGAGCAGGGTCTGGAACCATTCGTAGCAGACGATAGCGACGGTGTGGCTCAAATTCAAGATTGGATATCCTTCCCAGGTCGGGATGGTGAGCAGCAGGTCGCAATCATGCAATTCTGATTGGGATAACCCCATGCCTTCGGGGCCGAAGACGATGGCCACCCTTCCCGTGACGGATGACAGTCGTTCACCCAGTTCTGCAGGCAATAGAAAGTGTCTGAACTGGACCTTATCGCCGATCTCTCTCTTGCCGGATGTACCGATCACCAGAGATACATCCGCAAAGCAATCTTCCCAGTTGTTGAAAACCTGACAATCATCCAAAACGGATTGAGCGTGTTTGGCACGGTTTCGAATCTCATCTGAGAATTCACCTTCGAAGTGGAGAAGGCGGAGCTCCGAGATGCCGAAGTTGCGCATCACGCGGGCGACGGCGCCGATGTTTCCCTCGATCTGAGGGTTGACGAGGACCACGACCAGTTCGCAGGGGAAGGAGGGCTGTGGGATGGCGGTGTTCGTTCCCAATCTCTCACGCTCCGAAGGAGTCGATGAGTTCAGTCGATAAGACAGAGTAGAGGAAAATCATCCAGCCCTCACCGCGCTCCTGATCGGGCATCGGATAGGAGTACTTCAGGAAGCCATTCTCTTTGAGATGCTGAGTGAAATCGAGCAGCGTTTGGCGCGCAGCAGCGCGAACGGTGCCGATGTCGCCGGATTGGTCGACCTCGATGGAGGTCATGTGGCTCAGTCCTTGCGGCGCTGCATGTAGGTGGTGACGTAACCGGCGATCCAGTTGCGCATGCGCTTGCTGTCGACGTCGGTGTACTCGTTGACGAGCGCCTTGTTGTGGTCGAAGTCGGCGTTGAACATGTCCGGGTACTCTTCGCAGAGTCGGATGGCGCGGATCTTGATGAATGAAGGTCGAATGTTGCCCATGTGAATCACTCCTCTACCAGCTTGACTTCGATTGGGAAGCCTTCCTCTCGGGTGACGACGAGGCGAATCTTGCGGGGCGGCTTCTGAATGCCGCGGGCCCAGATGGCGTGGTTGACGGCCTCGTCAATCCACAATTCTTCGTCTTCCGTGACCTTCATGTGACGGGCGACGTGCTTGCGAATCTCCTTGATTGCACGCGCAGCGCGTTGGGTGCGGGGTACCGCCCATGCGGCGCGGAGGGGGACGACCATTTCCTTGGTTTCTGTCATAGATTGATGCCTCCTGTTTCAGCGCTGCAACTTGCTGCGACGCCAGTGGTGACGCTTGGGGTGATTGGTGGTCTTGCGGTTGGTCCGCATCATGACCCAGACAGGCACACGGCGATTCTGATTCGTCACCTTGGAGAGACGCTTCTTCTTCGCGTAGGGCTTGTGACGTGCCATTTCAATTCCCTCCGATTCAATACTTGGACAGGCCAGGGAATGCTGCCTCGGCCTGGGGACGCACCTCGTGGGCGACCGCATCGAGGATCTTGTGTCCCTCTGTGGTCAGGATGCGGCCCATGTTGATCGTGCCGGCCGCATTGAGGCGGCTGGTCACGAGGCCTGCATCATCGAGTTGTTGGAGTGCGGTGCGGATGATGTGGCGGCTGCCGGCGGCGGCGCGCGTCGGTGCTGCGCCGCGGTCTTTGGGGCCGCCGAAGGCCTGGGCGAGATGGTTGACGCCAATCGGGCCCATGCGGCCGACCTTGCGGAGGATGGCAGCGTTTCTCAGGAACCACCAGTTTGTCTGCTCGGGAGGACGCTCCTTGTGGACGCCGGTCTTGACGAATCCAGCCCACTCTGGCTGGTGGATTGCATCGTTCTTCTCGAGCCGGTCGGCGAGGACCGGGATGAGGAGGTCGGCGGGAATGTCGTAGAACGTGGTCATGCAAGCCACCTGAGCAGTCCGCCGACAAACCTCCCGTATATAGCATTGACCGCCCACCTACGGTGGGAATCACAGAGGCGTTGAGGGTAGCCAATATTCAAGCGGGTCTGGTCGGTCGGCCGTCCCGATGAGGAAGGCGCTGGCGCAGAACCCGAACATGCTTCGCACCATGATCGGTCTTGGCCTGACCCTCATTCTGATTCTGTCCTATGCGGTCTACGCAGCGACCATCGATTCTTCCTATTACCTCTACCATACATCCAATGATACAGTCGATCATAGCGTCGTCGATCAGGGTCTTGGGGATGACAATCTCACACAGACTTGGACGTTCTCAACGACCCGCGCCACGACCTGGTTGAATGTCAGCATCGAGAATGTCGAAGCGGGTGATATTCTCACAGTCTCGGTGTCCAGTGGGACCTTCTACCACCATCCGATGTTGGGCGAGGAGGATGCGGATCAGTTCAGTTGTACCCAACCCAAGGATGATGATGACGAAGCGTACAATGTCTGTTCCAAAGACGACAGGCATACATTCGAAATTTCAGCATCAGGAACGGCGACATTCAGGAGCATTGTCGATGCTGAATTACCGCTCGGCGGCTTGGGCAGTCTCTTCGCCGATTCCCAAGCCGAGGCTGAGGACAAGGCCGAGGCTTTGATCGCTCCTTCCAATGCCACCAAGGTGTGGACGATCACCCTGACGAGCCAAGACGAGATTCACCCGGATGAATTCACGCCAAAGGTCGAGAGTGCAATGCACGAGTTGAATCTGGTTGAGCCGTTTACAGTGAATCCCGTCACCGAGTTGCTATGGTCTGTTGCAGCGCTGATCGGTTGCTTCGGTTTGGCCCTGGTGATTCCACTCACCGCCTTCATTGCAGGACAGGCCAAAGAGAAGCGGGATGAGCGGATTCGCAATGCGGCACTCGTCGATGCAGATGATTCAGATGACCCCGGTCTTTAGACCGGCATCTTGATGAATCCACGATAGAGGTGTGTGGGCGAGCGCATGCGTTTCTCTCGGACCTCTCCTCCCGTTCGGCTCGCGGTCTTGCTGGCTTTGCTGATGCTCATCTCCCTCGCTCCTACCACCCAAGCCACGCAGGGTCGAGCCGGCCCGGATGTCATGCCGACAGCTGCGACGATCTACTACACGACCACTGCAAATCATACCAGTCACGCCGCACTTTCCAGTCAGGATCCATCTTCGACCGGCATGAATCGGCCCTCGAATCTATGGATCATCGATGGCATGATCGGTGTCGAGCAGCGGATCGAGGCCACCATCGAAAACGTCGGCGACACAGCGGCCCAAGGTTTCGCCGTCGACATCGAAGTGATTCACGACGAGTATGACGATTTCATCATCCATGCCTTTACTGGCAACGTGCCGTCCTTGGCGCCGGGAACCACGACGACCGTCTCGACCACCTGGCACCCTGACTATTCTGGCAACCACACGATTCGAGTGACGACCCACTTGTCCGGGGATGCAAACTCGGGTAACGATGAGGGGACGCGCAGTCTAACGATTGGCAACTTCTACGATCAGGCCGAGGTGGGTACGGGTTGGAGCCTCGGCAGCAATTGGTTCGTCAACGATGAAGCCTCATTGAGTGGCACGAGCTCCTTCCATGTCGGTGGAGCGACCTCTACGTCGAATTATGGCAACAACTGGGATACCTCACTTGAGAGTGCGACGTTCGATACCTCCGATGCGCACCCCTCACCGAACAATGGCTTCGGTATCGGCTTCTTCTACACCGGGGAGGCCCTCGCTTCCGATGGGTTCTACGTCGATGTATGGGGTGGCAGCGGCTGGCAGCGAATCTCCAATATGATCACAGAGAGTGTCGACACCGATTTCAGTACAGGCAGCAATTGGCTGATCACAGTGAATGGCGTCGATGGCCGTGCCGTGCCATGGTGGAGCATCCCTCCCACAGCGATGAATAGCCAATTCAAATTCCGAATTAATTTCGTCTCGAATAGTGGCGGAACGTCCATCGGTTATTGGTTCGAAGACATCGTTCTGTTCTATGACCAGAAGGCGCGGGCGGAGGAATTCAGCCTGTCGACCAATGCGGGGACGAGTGGACACGCACGGGCAGGTGAATGGGCAGAGACCACCCTGAGCCTGACCAATGATGGGAATCTCGCCGATTCGGTCGAACTCAGTGTGCCCAACCTACCCGCGGGTTGGAACCATCGATTCCAGCACATGTCGGGTTCTCAAATTCAGAACGGCCAACGGATTGACCTCGACAAGGGCGAAACGCGCAATGTCAAATTCCTCGTCCAACCAGCCTCAGGTTCACCGCTCGGTTCCACCGACATCGATGTGAGGGTACAGAGCACAGAAGCGACCGTCTACTCAACCGCCACAACGAATTTCATCGTCGACCCCGATTATCAGCCGGATTGGTTGGAACAGGACCCGGGTCTCTTCTGTGCGCCGGGCAATGCTTGTGACTTCCAGATTACGCTCATCAATGCGGGTGATGGTCAGGACTCATTCGCCCTGTCTTCCGCGCAGGTATTGGGGCAGAATGGTTGGACATTCGGCCTGAAGTGGGACCAGCCGACCACCGTGACGGTGCCTCAGGGCGGCACGGAAATCATCGAGATTACCGCCAACCTACCGGCCGATGCACAGCCGGGCATGCGGGCAAATTCCGCCTTCACTGCCGTGAGTCAGGCCGATCCGAGCAAATCCGCGACCATGCGGGCCAATGTGTCTGCCTCGATGATTTCGATCGGTCATGTCGGCATCGATGCGGCCGATGTGCCGAGTGGGGGCTGGTGGATCTCGCCGGGTGAATCGATCACAGTGCCATTCACGATTTGGAATAATGCGACCAAGCAGGATACCTACACCTTCTCCTTTGACACCTCTGGCGTGTTCGGTTGGACGGTCGGTCTTCCCAGTTCCTCCAATGTGGTCATCGCACCGGGCGGTACGGCGCGGGTGCTCGTCTCCTTCACCGCTCCAGAATCGGCCGTGGCCAATGACCCCGGTCCGATCATCACGCCGCACGCCATATCCACCGCCTCTGGCATGTCGGCCACGGAATCCTCCTTCGTCGGTATTCGTGTGCGTCAATTGCACGACATCACCCTGACCATGGATACGCCGGAGGTCGACATCGTCCCCGGGATTGCCACCGGCATGCCATTTGAGGTTGAGAACCTTGGAAATGGTGCCGAGAATGTCATCTTCGATCTCGATGTCGATGATGATTGGAATTGGTGGGTTGAGATCAATAGCGCGACGATCAGCGGACCGCTCAGCCTGTCGACGGTGATCGATGGCAATAGTGTCGCATTGGGCACCCTCTGGGTGGAGCCACCCGGCAGTGCGGAGCCCGGCCAGGTCTTCGAACTCAAATTCACAGCTCGCCCGATGGAGGGCATCGATTCCACGCCCGAGGATGCCGAAATGCCCTGGGAAGTGCGTACGAAAATGATCGCCATCCCCCATATCACGGCATTCGAGTCGGACGAAACCTCGGTCTGGTTGGAACAATCAACGGCCTGGATTGTGATTCTCAGCAATGAGGGCAATACCTACGACAGCAGCATGCGGGCCCGCGTGACGGTGGATTCGAACCGGCCCGGTCTATTCATCCAGATGCATTCGGACCGTGGTGCGGGCCAACTGAACGGCTGGGTTGACTTCCCGATGGCCGCTGGCGGTTCCGAGGAGTTGTTCATCTCCTTCGAAACCTACGACTCCTTCCCACTCGGCGAGAGCGTCACCCTAACCATCGAGGTTGAGGGCGGACGCGTGACGCCTCAGGATTCGCTGGTCACGACCTCGACTTCGATGCGAATTGATGTCGACCAGAAGCGGGATCTCTCCGTCTCTTGGAATCTCGATGCCGACCAACGAATGCCCCGCAGCCAACCGCACGCATTCCAAATCAACGTCACAACCGATTCGACCATGCCGATCACCGTGACGCTCGGCAGCACCGTGCCTGAAGGGACGACCTTGGACTGCCGCCCCCACTCTCAGGAGGGAGAGGTGGTGTTGCTCCTGCCCGCGTCCAGTCCCGCACCGCCGGAGACGGGGACGATCGAGTGTGACGTCACCCTCGAGCCGAGCGATCTCGCACGCACATTCACATTCACCTTGGTCGATGACACGGGCGAAGAGATCTGGGTCAGCGGGCCGGTCCACCTGAAGACGGAGACCGCGCCCCCCGAGTCCGGCCTCTCCCTCACCGGGTCATTGAGTACGAACGCCATCGCTGCGGGTGCCGCGGTTGGATTCCTCCTCTTCTTCGTCGCCATGACAACGCTGATTCTCCGTCGACGCAGAACACTCGATGAGATCGATGAGGAAGAGGATGATGAGCCTGAGATTCAGACGCCGGGTGCTGCACCCGTCGGCACACCGGTCATCCAAGGTCCTCCGGCCGTTGCTGCCGTTCCTGTCGCACGGGCCGTCCCAGTCGCACCGATCGTTCCTGTCCAAGCCGCTGCACCCGTCGCAGCCGTTGCTCAAGCCGCGCCTCCGGGCCCGATGCCCGGTGCACCCGGTCCGATGCCGGCTGTGGCAGCCGAGGCCACTCCTGCCGAATATTCCGATGAACAACTGGTCGCCTCCGGGTGGTCCGCTGAACAGATTGCTGAACTGAGAGGCCAACCCGCACCGGTCTTGACAAATGCCTTCGATTCACTTGGCGTCGCCGAGGCCACTCCAGTGGTAGAGGCGGCCGCTGAACCTGTCGCGGAACCAACCGTTGAACCGGTGGTGGATACATCGCAAGAAGCGGTGTCTGCAGACCCCGGGTTGCCGGTCTTCAACTGCATGGTCTCGGGTATCGCCCTGACCTCTGAAATTGCCTGGTGGCAATGTCCATCCTGCAGCGGGTTCGCCGCCACCGAAGCGATCGGCGACCATACGCACTGTCCACAGTGCAATGCGGCGCTTTGATCACCATTCCAGGCCAAGTTTGTCCGCCGGAGGGTCCAATTCGCCGCTCGGGTCTACGCCAGGACCGAGTGGCCACTCACCCTCGAAGGGATGCTTGGACAATCCGATCAGGCCGAGTTGATTGAGACGGGTCAACGCTGCAGCGGTCCGTTCACCCACCGGGGAGATGCGCTCGTGAAAGGTCTCGTCGAGCAAGACTGTGATCTCCTCGAAGGAGCGGTGTCCATCGCACAACTCCCACAACAGGCTATTCATGTCGTCCAATGGGCGACGTAACTCCTTTGGCGCACGGAGCACGCGGGATAGCAGTCCCTCGAATCGACCGAATTTTTTGACGTGGCGAATCATCACAAAGCGACCGGTTACACCCTCGAGTTCGGGATGGGGTCCAGCCGCACCTCGCCAGCCCCACCAGACGGGGAGACGAACAGGATAGGCACCTTGCAACTCTTCCATCTTCTGTCCCTCAGATGTCCATGGTCAGCGTCCAACCGAGCAAGGAGAGCATGCAGGCGATGCCGCTGAAAGCGAAGAGCTTGACCAACTCATCGCGTTCGGAGAAATGTCGCGCCCACCAGGTCGCAACCCCGAGGACTGAGCACAGCATGAGGAGAACCCACCAAGCGCCCGGCATGGCGGGTGGTCCGCTCTCTCCCTCATGTGGATGTCGCTTCAAACGCGTCCCTTCATCGAAGTGAGTGTGCCTTCCTTTATCGTCACGACGAGACCCCGCCGCTCTGTGCTGCGTCTGATCGATCAAAGCCTCGTCCGTTTCTCACGGGTCTTTGGCACGGGCGTCACCTCACCTGTGCCGCAACAGGTGATGTTGCTCACCGCCTTCGCCGTGATTCACATCTCGGCGTTCTTGGTCGATGCCCGGATCGCTTGGATTCTGTTGTGGATGGGTTACTTCGGTGTTCTCGCCGTCGGTCGGGCCTGGGTGGCGAATGAGAAACAGCGCACGGCGATCGCAAGAAAATTGTCGGATGTAGACCCTGACGAACTGCCTGATCTGAGACTCAGCGCCTTGCTATCCGCCCTGCAATTGATTGTCATCATCCCGCTCCTGTTGCGTTCCAGCGATGCATTGTTCGGCCTCTTCTCCGTACCGGTGGGTGCCGGCTTTGCCGATTGGTTGCTCCTCGGTGTCGACCTGCTATTCCGCTCACTCTTGGATTGGTCCGAGATTTACGGTGTTCAGGTGAGCAATATCGGCCTCGATGCCATGGGAGGACGCCATCTGGTCATGCTCTTTCTATTGACAATTGATTTCATCCTCATCCAAGGACTGCTTCGAATTTTTGCGATTCGACGAACCATCGACGAGGGTGTTTCCGCTGCGGTTCGGGACCCAGAGATGGGTTATAGACTGGGGAAGAGGGCCTCTCCTCGATTGCTTGCGTTGCTTGATTCACCCGAATTGAATTCGATCGAGCGCGGCCACCTCATCGAAGCATTGGCGGTGTTGGGAGAGGACAGAGCCGCCCCTCGAATCGTCGAATGTCTCGAGGACGAGACCCTCCACACGACCGCGGTTGCGGCACTGGTCGCCCTTGGATCCATTCCGCCGCTGATGCAGGCATTGTCATCGCCGGAACCCCGGCTTCGTAATGGCGCCATCACCGCCTTCGGGCGCATCGGCAACCCTGCAACAATCCCTGCCTTGCTGGCTCAGATGGGCACATCGGATGCCGATACCAGAGAACGAATCGTCCGTGCGCTGAGCCGAATGGAATCCCATGCACAATCTCATTTGTTGGGTGTGTTGGACGATGAGGCAACGGTGGTGAGATTGGCAGCCCTCCAGGGTCTGACCAATGATACGAGCGACGAACTGATGCAGCGATTGCTGGTCATGATCGAGGACCCCGATGCCGAGATTCGACTCGCCGTGGTCGATGCCCTTCAACGGTTCTCTGACGGTCGCATCGTCAAACCACTCGCCGCTGCACTGACCGATGATGACACAAGTGTGGCCCGCCAGGCCCAACGTAGCCTCGACCATCTTCAATCGGTCGTCGCTCGCTCTGGCGGCGAATGAGACCAGTGCTCCATCGCATTGAGCGTGCGAGTGACATTCACGACCTCGCCTTCAGTCCACCAATCCACGGCGATGAACGTGGGGCGATGATCCTGAACCCGCCAGCATTCGATGGCGCGGTCGAGCAAAAAGTCGTAGGCATTTGCCTGTGGTGCCTTGGTCCAGTCGGACAAGCCGATCTCATCCGCCAGCCAATTGTTGAGATGCCAGACGGGTTGAGAGGGGTCACCTCGATGATAAGCACAGTTCATTTCCTCAACCGATTCCTCGGCATAATTCGTGGTCCAACCATGGGTTGAGAAATCGTGAAGGAAGGGGAATTCCGCATCGGCACGGCCCTCGATAAAGACGACGAGTCTTCGTTCGGAGTCTACCATCTCGCCGAGCGTGGGCCACGGCATCCCCAAGGGCTGGACGTGGACGAGCGGAAGCAATCCTGATTCGGCAAGGATGTACTCGAGATGGGAGTAGGGCACGGCCACCTCAAAGAGCAGGGTCACCACATCCCTTGGTGTCTCATTCATCTTCGCGTGCAGGTTCGACAGCAGTTCCACCGCATTCACCGACCCGTAGGCACAGGGGTGAAACGGCGTCGCGCTACTGCCGTGACAGAAGGCGGTATCCGCCTCGCCGAGCAGCTCAGGATCGGCGTGGTGTGCATCGATCATGAATGCGCGGATGCCCGCATCGTATTGGTTCATCATGTTCGCCCGGTGGTTCGCCGCATAGATCAGGAATCCAGCGTCAAGGGTCGAGTGTGCATTGTGGGTTTCAGCAAAGGTCACCTCGGTATAGAGCCGGTCACATAGAGCCACTTCACCATTGCAAGGTTCTTCGATATCGACAGTATCTGGCTGGTAGGGCAACAACGGGAAGAGCAGCAAGAGAACGATCGCATAACGCATCATGAGAACCACTCCAAGGCCCGTTCGGGCGGGCGGCAAACCATGACGCGCTGCCCATCATCGAGCAGGGGCCGCTGTAGAATCGAAGGGTCCTCGAGAAGCATCTGGATGAGGTGCTCTGGCTCGCCCCTGAAATCGATGCGGAT
>CAVOCV010000018.1:0-20336 GCA_963694325.1 Candidatus Thalassarchaeaceae archaeon
AGCGGGGTGGATTGCAACAATCCTCCTCTCCGAGATAGCCTATATCGTCTCCGAACAACAGACTGACCTCGTCACCTGGGGTGTCGATCGATTCCTCGATACGCCGCCAGCCCGGTCCTCTGATGCGTTGGCGGGATTGGATTGGCTGTCGCGTCAGCGGCCGGAATCCCTCCTCGCTGAACCCGATGATTGGCGACCGCGGGCCCGAGATGCGGGGTTCGGACAGAATCAGGATCACGACCTCCATCTGTGGGCCGTCCTCGAGGATTGGTTGGTCAACGGCAATCGTCCTCACACGGCCGTGATGCGCCTGATCGTCGAACGATTGCCCGAAGAATGGTGGGCGTCTGAAGCCGAAACATTGCTTTCCGTTCTCTCCGAAGATGCTGCGGGCTTGGCATTCCTCGCCGAGATGGACATCGCATGGCCGGCGCTCATCCTGCGGCCCCAAGATGAGGAGCACGAATTGCCCGGCGGCAGCGTTCACTTGCACCGGGGCGTTCGTCGGACTTTGCTCGCCCGCCTCGATCGCCTCGATGAACGGGTCGAATGGCAAGCGGGCGCACCGGGTGCGAAGATGATCACGGATTTGCAGGATGCGCTTCAAGTGGGACGGGATCTCGCCCGTCCCTCCCCCGGACATTGTCACCCATTGGTCGGTTGGTTGGCCATTCCGCACCATCTCTGGCCCCCTGGAAAGATTGCCCATTCCTCGGAAGGGGACCCTCGAATCACGGCGAGATTGGCTCGTGGTGCCTCGGGTTGGCACCCCGATCTTTCACGCAATCCACTAGATGTCTGATTCGAGAGGATTCAAAACGGGTGGGCCTGTCCGAGGAGCACCCCGGCTGCAACACCGCTGTGAGCCCTCCCACGCCGGGTTGGGCGATGATCAAGCGGCACCAACGCCGGGAATTCAACCCACCCCATCGAAGACCGACTGGACCCCTCGGGGAATGAAACGTCGGTGCAAGCGGGTGGGCGAACGAACCGGGTTATGGGTCCCCAGATGACGAATGGATGATTCATGGGACAACCACTCGGTCCGACAGATGCCCTGGGGCTGGGTCAGGATCACGAGCTACGGCGATGAATCGGTCCGTTACGCCCCGGGGCACATTCTTCTTCCGCCGGATTGAAGGACTTCGGGCGGCCCGAAATGGTTGATGAGTGGCACGTTGTGTCTGGTCGGCGGCACCTTTGACCGCCTGCACGCCGGCCATTTGGGGCTTCTCAAAGCCGCCTCGACATGCGATGCGGTCGAGGTATGGGTCACCTCGGATGCCAATGCGGCGGCGAAGGACCCTCGCATCGAATCGTTCACAATCCGCACCGCCGCCCTGCAAGAGGCCGGATACAGCACCCATCTATTGGAGGATGATTGGGGCCCCGCTCCCACACGACCGGAGGCGACACACATCGTCTGCACCCCCGAAACCAGAGAGAATTGTGAGCGGATCAACCGCATGCGCGCCGACAATGACCTCCCCCCTCTCGAGCTCCTCGATGTCGACCACGCGCTCGCCCGGGATGGCCTGCCGATCTCCTCCTCGCGCATCCGACAAGGCAGCATTGACAGAGATGGTGGATTGTGGATTCTTGCAGCCGACCTTGAACGGGTGGTCCACATGCCCGATGACCTCGGTGCTGAACTGAAAGACCCGATGGGCACCCTCTACGAAGGCCCTGAGGATACCCCCGAGGTGGCGGTTCGTGCCGCGCTTGAGGCCGTGCCGACCTTCAGCCCCTGTCTGGTCGCCGTTGGCGATGTGACGGTTCAAGCCCTTCTCGAAGCGGATTGGGTGCCGCATGTCGGCTTGATCGATGGCATGACCAAACGTGAGGTATGGGATGGCGAGATCGATGAGTCTGCTTTCGCTGGCAAGATCGGGTGCGACAATCCGGCGGGCCAATTGACACCGACGCTACTCGAGTGTCTCGATCTGGCGCTGGAATTCACCTTCTCTGGGGAGGGTGGTCCGGTGCTCATCGAGGTCGAGGGTGAGGAGGACCTCGCACCTATTCTCGTGCATCTGTTGGCGCCCTTGGGCACGGCGGTTCTCTATGGCCAGCCCGGAAAAGGTGTGGTGCTGCGCATCACGGATGAGGCGGCCAAGGCACAATGTCGGGCCCTGCTCGACCGGTTCGAGGCGAGGTGAGAAACTGACTCTCGTCAGCATCACGGTCTGCATGCGAAATGCCGACCATTGGGTCGATGCATGTCTGAAATCGCTCATCGCCCAGACCCATCGTCCGCTGGAGATCATCGCCGTAGACGATGGTTCGACCGATGGCGGCCGGGAACGGCTCGAGGCTTGGGCAGGCGAACACGACGGAATTCCCATCACGGTACTCACACAAGCCGCAACCGGCCTCTCGGCCGGTCGCAATCTCACCTTGGGTGCGGCGATTGGAGATTGGGTGGCCATCACCGACATCGATTGTCGTCCGGATCCATACTGGATCGAAGAATTGGTGCGCGTCTGCGATGGCATCGATGGGGAGCACGTGCTCGCCGTCACCGGACGCACCATCTTCGAAGAAGGCCAGACACCGACCAGCCGCATGCGCGCCCGCGCCATCGCCCACAAATATGCGGGAAGGCCCCGACTTGCCAGCCTTGCGAATGGGCCCTGCTCGATGTTCGATCGCCAGAGTCTGCTCGAGGTCGGTGGCTTCGACCCGGCTTGGTACCATGCCGAGGACATGGAGGTCAGCCTTCGATTGATTCAGTCGGGAGGCGTCATCCTCCACACCCCTGCCGCTGTGGTCCATCACGTCGCAGAATCCTCGCTTCGCGTCTTCTTGAGAAAACGCAGGCGAGATGCCCGAGCCCACATGCGGATCCGCCGGCGTTTCGGCCGTCACGGTGTTCGGAAACCGGATGGGAGCCTGCACCTTCACGATTTCATCGGCGATGCAAAAGATGTGATCTGGATGCTGCCAATCGCCATATTCGGCATCAGCACGGCTGCCTATCTGGCGATGATTCTGCCTTCGGGAAGTTCCGTCTGGTGGGTCGCGAGTGGCACGGCTGCGTTCTGGGCCCTGCTCCTCATCTCACGCTGGCGCCGCTTGTTGTGGAGCGGTGCACTGTGGACTGGGGCGATTATCGGAAGCATCGACGCCCTGTTGGGCCGTCATGGACATCCGCCGTTGCTCGGCCGCCGCCGCTGATCACTCTTCGTTCTCGGCACCGGCCGCAAACATCAGTGCGAATCCGAATCCGAGCAGGGATGCGGTCACCGAATAGACGCCGACATCGACCCAATTCCAGTGGACGATGCCACGGTAGATGTAGAATCCCATGCCGAGCACGATGCACCACATCGCGGCGGTCATCGTGCCACCCGATTCCTTGGTCGACATCAGGCTGAGCCAGTGGTCGCCGAGGAGGACGCACTTCAACCAGGCGCCGAAGCCACCCTCGGTCTGATCGTGAATGCACTTGGCACAGACGCCGGTCAATGTGGCGCCGAGCAGCAGGAAGATGGTGTCGGAGTAGGGACGGAAGACCATGTCCGCGGTGTAGAGGTCGGGGTAGAGTGAACCCATGCTGAGGTAGGCCGCCCAGACGACCTTGAATTTGTTCTCGGGGCTGCCGTATGCACCGCAGACGAGATTGATCACGCCGAGCACCAATGCCCACACGCCGAGGCCGAAGCCGAGAGAGGCGAGGCAGCGGCAGTCGCCCTTTCCTTCAGAGGTCATCGGCCCGGCGACCGTCGCCCTCGTCATAACCGTTGTGCGCGAGCCTCGCCCGGCGGGCGTTGGCTTCACAGACGCTTCTGGAGCCGATAGCGAGCCTGCACCACATCCGTCATCACCGGATCGGCTCGACACATGATGTCGATGACGTCAAAGGCTGGCGGCAGACAACTGTTGATGCGTTTTGACAAACCGTGTCGCCCTCGACTGGTCTTCTTCGCCGAGATCAGGCCGAGCATGTCGAGGTCGCCGATCAAGGAGGAGATTCGACGCGGGCTGAGCGCGCGCTCCTCCGCATTGCTGCACGCGACCTCATAGGTGCTGTAGACCTCACCCGTCGAGATGTTGGTCAAGCCATTTTTCTCATTGATGAGCACCGAGAAGAGCAGGAGTTTCTGTTGCAAGGGCAGGCTGGTCACCGTCGGCGTGACCTGGTCATACTCGAGTTGATTCTGAGCTTGGCGAACGTGGTTTACACCGACCGTATCGGTCTCGACCTGTTCCGCCTTCTGAACGGAGACGCGCAGGAGGTCGAGCGCTCGCCGGGCATCGCCGTGCTCTTTTGCCGCCAATGCCGCACACAGCGGAATGACGGCCTCATCGAGCGCATCGGGAATGATGCCACGCGCGGCGCGCGTGGTCAACACATCCTCCAATTGCCTGGCATTGTAGGGGGAGAATACCACATCGATTGGCGCGAGGCGGGACTGCACCCTAGGGTCGAGCATTTCGGTGAACGCCAAATCATTGCTGATACCGACAATGCAGCAGAAGGCCCCTTCGAGCAATCCGATGTTGAGGCTCGTCAGACTGTAGAGCAGATCGTCGCCGACCTTTCGCACCAGATGATCGATCTCATCGAGGACGATGATGTGGACGCCTTCCTTCGCTTCCATACGCGCGCGCACGCAATCGAATACTTTGTCGGCAGGCCAGCCTGTGAATGGAATTTGAGCATCGCCTTCCTCGCGAAGCGCATTGCCGATCACGGCCAGAACCCGATACTTCGTGTCGATGTTTCGACAGTTGATCAAGACGGTGTGGACAGGTCGTCCAATCTCCGCCCCCTTCTCCTCCAATTGCCGACAGACGTGGCGAGTCACCGCCGTCTTGCCGGACCCGGGGACACCGTACAGATTCATGTTCGAGGGCGCATGTCCTCGAAGGGCCTCGACAAAGTTGTGAACGAGGATCTTGATCTCCTTTTCCCGGTGCGGTAGGCTCGCAGGTGTGAATGCATGACCGAGTGCACGACGGTCTCTGAACAAGCTGCCGACCTGCAGGAGATCTTCGAAAAGATTTTCCGACATTTTTGAACATCTCCGGCTTTTGCTGCGCCGTATCCACGATGAGGGTCTCAGCGGGATGTTGTCACGACGCAGGGATTCAAGTCCACTTCGCGTCCGGTAATTAAGGGTGTTCACGTCATCGGTTCTACGCCACAGATTCAAGTCGTTGGCGAAGCTGCACTTCATCTATATGAAACGAGCGAAAATCATTCGATTTCTAACTAAATAATGCCTTCAGCGTCCCGTTTCCGGGAGATGTGGATTCAGTCAACATTCTCGCTTCAAGATTCCGTGGATCCACGCCGAGCCCAGATAGAGGATCAGATTCCAGAGACTGAAAACCATCTGGATTCCAATCTGCATCTCGAATGGACGCCGTCCGATTGCATCTCAATTGGAATCCACGGAGATTGTGAGAATCGGGGTGGTCGTTTCTCTCAATTATGTGATATAATAAACCACTTTTATTCTAACAAATCACACCATCATACTTGGAAAACGTCTCCATCATTCGCCTGTTGAACATTCGAAGGCATCTCAAATTCCACCTGTCCATCGACGAAATTGTGGGTGGCGATGAATCGGGTTTCCGGATGTCGTAATGCCAATTCTCGAAGATCCGATGGTGTGTGGTGCCAGGGGCTTTGGACCACATCGGGGATGCCCATCTCGACGATCATCAGATCCGCCTCGCCGGCCATCCTCTCGACTCCTTCACACGGACCTGAATCGCCACAGTGGACCAGCACATTTCCGTCCTTTTCCATCCGATATCCGAACGGTTCCGTCGCCGGTTCATGACAGACTTCGAATCTCTCGATTTGCCAACCGTCAATCTCGATGGCTCCCTCATTGAATTCAATCCAGTCGACTTGGGTCAATGTCCCCGGATAGGCGAGTTCATTCAACCCGCGAAGCCGTGCCTCGCCGCCGCTGTGACAATGGATGGTCAGCGGTCGCATGCCGACCCGGTCAGAGATGTATTTCCGTTCAAGAAGAAGGAAGGGTAGGCCAAAGGTGTGATCGCCATGCCAATGGGTGATGAGCAGATGCCGAATCGATGCGGGGTCGATGCCCCATGCTCGCATCTGCGGAATGACGGTGGGTGGTGCATCGACCAACAACCAGCCGTCGACGAGCACCAGTGAATGGAGGCGGCCGTTCGGACAGAATGCATTCCCCGTCCCCAAAAATTTTATTTCGACCATCCGATGTCACCCCAGGACCTTCCGAGACGCTCATCTAAGGTCAAGTTTATGTCGGCCATCGGCCCTGTTCACATCATCCTACCCCGCGGTGAGCATGATGGTGACCAATCTCGCAGTCGTCGGCAACCGGAATTTCTACGATTATGGGCTTTTGGACGAGCACATCGATGATTGGGTCGAGGCGAACGGCGACATCGACCTCATCATCTGCGGTGGCGCCAGCGGCACGGACTATCTCGCCGAGCGTTGGGCGGACAACAATGCCCTGCCCGTGCTCATTTTCCACGAGGAGTGGGGGAAGTCCCGCGCGGGTCTCATCGACACGGGCCGAGGTGAAGCGGCCTACACCCTGACCCAGAAGATCATTCAAGCGGCAACCCACCTGATCGCCTTCCCCGCGGACGATTCAAAATGGACCTTGAGAACCGTCGAATTGGCGCGTGACAAGGGATTGCACGTGACGGTTCACCAAGTCGACTCCTGAATGGGATTGTCGATGGAGCGCCGGGCCCGTTCCTTGAAATACGAAAGACGAGGCGCTCGGAATGTCCCTCGGGACATGGGTTCCACCCACAGGTGATTCGATGTC
Source organism: Candidatus Thalassarchaeaceae archaeon (assembly GCA_963694325.1). Classification (GTDB taxonomy): domain Archaea; phylum Thermoplasmatota; class Poseidoniia; order Poseidoniales; family Thalassarchaeaceae; genus MGIIb-P. Next base: position 6,795 of record CAVOCV010000018.1, read on the forward strand.
TGACTGGAGTGCGAAGAATCCCTACACCTCCACCGTCTCGGTGAACCATATTCTCAATGGAGAAGGCTCGGGAAAGGAGACCCGTCACCTCGTCTTCGAACTCGGCGATTCCGGCTTGACCTACAAGGCTGGAGATGCCCTCGGCGTGATTCCGGTGACCTCGACCGAATTGATCGAGGACACCATCCTCGCCCTCGGCGCGGAATCGGATGAGATTGTCGAGACCCACGCCGGTGAGATGACCCTACACGAAGCCCTCTCGAATCATTTCGAGATCCACCAGGTGAACCGCAAATTCGTCCTCAACATCGGTGCCAAGTTCCAGCACGGTGATTCCGTGGGCGAGATGCGATTGGTCAAGCGAACGCGCAATTCCGTCACCTCGGGCGATGAAACCATGGAGTGGTCTTGGTCCGGCGCTGACGACGATTTCCCCCCCGGCTTCAGCCCAACCTCAGGTGTGACGGACCCCGCCTACGAATTGTGGGGCAAGATGATGGATTCCGAGAAGGCCTTGGACGACTACCTCTGGGGTCGGGACTTCATCGACGTGCTCGGAGACTTCGGTCACCTCGGCTTCAGTTCTCAGGAATTCGTCGACACGCTCGACCGCCTCAAACCCCGCCTCTACTCGATCGCGTCCTCCCCGGATTTCGAGCCGGGCACGGTTCATCTGACCGTCGCCATCGTCCGCTACGAAGGCCAGGGTCGAGCCAAGACCGGTCTGACCACTGGATACCTTGCGGATCGCGTGCCCGAAGGCTGCGACGAGGTCCGCGTCTTCATGTCGCCCACCCGTTCTTTCATCCTCCCCGAGGATGGTGACAAGGACATCATCATGGTCGGTCCCGGCACAGGCATCGCCCCCTTCCGCGCCTTCCTCCAACAGCGAAAGGCGAGTGGAGGCAAGGGCAAGAACTGGCTGTTCTTCGGCGACTGGACCGAATCCGGTGAATTCCTCTACCGCGACGAGATTGAGGCCTATGTCGACGATGGCACCATCGACAAGCTCGACCTCGCATGGTCGCGCGCCGGTCCGGCAAAGGTCTACGTCCAGCACCTGATGAATAAGCACGGATCCGAGATTTGGAATTGGATTGAATCGGGCGCTCACTTCTACGTCTGTGGTGACAAAAATCGCATGGCGAAGGATGTCCACGCCACGCTGATCAACATCTGCATGGAATATGGTGAGATGGCAGCGGAAGAAGCCAAGTTCTACGTCGAGCGAGTTCTGATGAAGACCGAGAAGCGTTACCTCCGCGACGTCTACTGACCCTCATTCCGCCCATAGGGCGGATGCGGCACGCCTTTGAACCGGACGCGGATGTGCAGTTCCATGTTCAAGCGGGTTCTCATCGCCAATCGCGGCGAGATCGCACTTCGAATCAGCCGGGCGCTGCGCGAGTTGGGCGTCGAGGTCTGCATCATTCATGGCCGCGAGGACCGGCTTTCTCTGCCGGTGCGATTCTCCGACCATGCCATCCCCTTGTACCGGGCCAATCCGTTGGAGACCTACCTCGATTTCGAGGCCGTGATCCAAGCCGCCAAAGATGTCGGTGCAGAGGCCATCCACCCCGGGTATGGGTTCCTGGCCGAGAATGCTGCATTCGTTGAACGATGTCAGGAGGAGGGCATCACATTCATCGGACCGAGTGCCGAGGTCATCCGCCTGCTCGGTGACAAGATTGAGGCGCGCAAGGCCATGGAGGCCGCCGGATTGCCGGTGGCGCGGGGCAGCGATGAGGCGATCGACGATCCGGGCGTGGCCTGTACATTGGCCGAAGAGATCGGCTATCCGGTCATCATCAAGGCGGCGGCTGGCGGCGGTGGCATCGGCATGCAGGTCGTCCATGAGGCCTCGGAGTTTGAATCCGCGTTGAATCTCTGTCAAAGTCGAGCGCGGTCCGCGTTTGGTGATGAACGCGTCTTTGTCGAGAAGTTCATCGAAGGTGCGCAGCACATCGAATTCCAAGTGCTCGGCGATGGGGTCGATGCGATCCACTTCGGCGAGCGGTTCTGCTCGATTCAACGGCGCCATCAGAAATTGGTTGAGGAGGGTCCTTGGTTGACCGATGAGAAGCGCGCTGAGATTGGAGAGCGGGTCTGTGAAGGGGCGCGAAGTGTCGGCTATGAAGGCCTTGCGACGTTTGAGTTCCTGCGCGATAAGCACGGCGAATTCTACTTCCTCGAGGTCAATCCGCGGGTGCAGGTCGAGCACACGATCACCGAGATGATCACCGGTCATGATCTGGTTCAACTCGGCATTCGCGTGGCCGCGGGTGAGAACCTGCCACTGAAACAATCCGAGATCGAAATCTCAGGCCACTCCATCCAATGCCGAATCAATGCCGAAGATCCCGTGAATTTCGTCCCATGTCCCGGCAAACTCTGGGATTGCCATTTCCCTGGTGGACGCGGGGTTCGCGTCGACACCCATGCCCATATCGGGTATGAGATGCCGGGTTGCTTCGACTCATTGCTGGCCAAATTGATCGTATGGGATCGCGATCGCGACGGTGCCATCGCCAAGATGAAGGCTGCTCTGAAAGAGACCACGCTGATCGGCGTGGAGACCGTGATTCCTTTGCATCAAGCGATTCTCGATGAGCCGGATTTCATCGCTCGCGACGTGACGATTCAGTACCTGGAGGAACATCCAGGCCTCCTCGGGTGATCTCATGGATGTGGTCATTGTCGGCACCCTCGCCTATGACGACCTCGAGACCGAAGCGGGTTCTGTATCAGATTCTCTGGGGGGGTCGGGCACATTTGCCGGGCTGTCCGCCGCCTTCCACGCCAGCCGTCGTTCCGATTCGGGTGGCACGCTGCCGGTCGGTCTGGTCTGCGCCATCGGTGAAGACTTTCGCCAGACCGACCTCGACCTGCTGGCCCAGGCCGGTCTCGACCTTTCGGGCATCGAACGCATCGAAGGTTCGCGCACCTTCCGCTGGCGTGGGCGTTACGATGGGGACATGGCCCAAGCGACGACGTTGGAGACCCAACAGAATGTCTTGGAGGATTACGAACCGAAGGTGCCGGTGGCTTGGTGGGCACCGCGGATTCTCTTCCTCGCCAACAATCACCCCTCGATTCAAGCCCAGGTCCTCGATCAGTGCGAAGGGGCGGAGTTCACCGCTTTGGATTCGATGAATCTGTGGATCAATATCGCCTTTGAGGCGTTATCGGATGTGCTTCGCCGGGTCGACCTCGCGATTCTCAACGACATGGAGGTGCGCATGATCGCCAAGGATGACAATCTGATCCGCGCCGCCCATGCCATTCGCAGTGGAGAGTGCCTCGCAGGTGAGGGTGAGGGTCCATCGATTTTGGTCGTCAAGAAAGGCGAACACGGCGTGGTCGCCTTGACCGACCATGGCATCATCGCCCTGCCCGCTTACCCGACCGCAGATCTGGTCGACCCGACCGGCTGTGGGGATTCATTCGCCGGTGCCTTGCTCACCCATCTGTCGGAGGGAGAGGACCCTGTGCCCACCCAGGTCGAGTTGCACAGCGCATTGGTGCACGCGACGGTCACCGCCTCCTTCACATTGTCCGAGTTCGGCACAGCGGGCCTCATCGGCTTGGAACGCGGTGAGTATCACGCGCGGCTCGACCGATACCGGCGCATGGTCGGTCTGATCTGATCAGCCGAGGCGAGAGAGCCCGTGATGACCCGGTGCCTGCTTGGGTGGTGAGGTGCTCGCCAACGTGCCGAAGGAGATCGATTGGTCATCGGCAGCCGCCAGCAGGCTTGCGATCGGTGCGAGGTCACCGCTGGCCGAGAGTCGCTCGATGAGGGCGTCCGTGTCATCGTCGGCGATGACACCGCCCGAGGATCGGGACAGGTCGCGCAGGCGTTCTGCCACCTCTGCTTGATGATCTTGATCAGCCCGCAGGCGAATAATCTGTCCGCTGCGCAAGGGGAGTTCGCGATAGTTGCCATCGGCAAAGCCATCCTCATCTCCGTAGGTTGCGGCATAATCGTCCTGCACCTCGACGGGTCGGACCATCTGTCGGTTGGGCCGCTCAGCTTCGGTTCGGAACAGGGCGCTGATGCTGCGCTTGGCGAGCCTACCGAGGCGACTCTCCTTGTGCGCGCGGGGGCGCAGGCGCATAGAGGGTTGACTCGCAGCCATGGCCGAGAGTGCCGGGAAGGCGGTCAGAGAGGTGTTGGGCTGGGCTCTGGATTCGACCGGCTGGGACGCCACGGCCTGCTCGGCTTCTCGTTCCAATCGAGCCGCGGCGACAATGCCCGGCGTGCACTCCTCACGGACAGCGTGGAAGGTCGGTTCGGGCAGGGTCGTGGCCAGAGCGACAGGCGCGGCGACCGGCATCAAGGGTTGAACGGGCTCTTGGAGAGGGGCGACCATCGGAGGTGTGACGGTCGCCGGGGCATCGAACATCGAACCGAAGATGCCCGTCTCGGTGGTGGTCGAAGGCTCGGGGGCATCGAACATCGAGCCTGAAAAGAATGAGCCCGCCTCCTCTTTGGCTTCGGTCAAGGCGGATTGGATCCGGGTGCCGGCCTGGTCACGTTCGGCGTACCAATCCGGTTCGGTTCGACCCCAGGTTCGCTCGTAGGCCGAACTGGCGTCGGCGGCGGGCGGATTCTCGGCCGGCCGATTCCACGGTTGAGTCCAACTCTCGAGATTCTCGGGTTGTACTTCCTGAGCCACCGCCTCGGGGCGGGTCTCATGTAACGAGTTTCGCGCGCGATCCAAGAGGCTGCGACCCGCATGGTCGGCGGGCGTGTCGGTGGCGAAGGATTCGGTCGCGATGATGGTGGCGGCCGGTGCGACGAAGGTCTCGGCGGGTTGGGGTTCGGGAATCTGACTCTCCTCACCGCGGTACATGTTTTTCAGAGCCTGTTCGAGGTCGGCCTCATCAAAGACATCCGGTTCGGGCAGAAGTTGAGCATCCTCGATGATTTGGCCAGCGATGATCGCTGCCTCGGCCTGAATTGACTCAAGCGGTGTGACGGCGGGGTAATTCGAATGACGGTGCAATTCCTCGAGGCCTTCCCTGGCCTCGTCCATGCTCTTGCCATCACACAAGCGATTGACCATCATCTGGGTGCGCAGCAGTAGGCTGTCCCGGCCGTGAATGATGTGACGGTCTCCGGCTTTGGTATCGATACAGAGTGCGGGCCTTCGACCGATCAGCCAAGAGAAGATCGTGATCGCCCCGATGGCCAGCGCATAGAGTTGAATCGGACCGGAGAGAACGCGGGCTGCGAGGATGAGAGTGATGACGCCGATCCAGGTGATTCCCGGCGGTGTGATGGGCATGTGGTGATGGCGGACTCGATGAATCGATTCCACATCGATGCGCAACCCTTTGCCATCTCGACGTTCGAGCAATAGCGACCGCTCATCTAGCACGCCTTTGACGCGTCCTTCGATTCCGGCCAGTCTGAGCGGTGCGAGGATTTCATGTCCACGCGGCTCAGGCTGAACCCCGAAGGGTCCTTCCTGTCGAGTCATCCCGAACGTTCAGCGCAACCTGCTGCTTATACAGTTTATTGGACGGAATCACCGTCAGACCCCCAATTCCGAGGGCCGTCTCTCACGCGGGCGCGATGTCTTCAGCCGTGCCCATGATGCGCATGCTCCCAGCGTCGAGTTGAGCGATGATCACGGGCGCAGCCTTGCGTTCTTGAACCCAAAGTGCCTGTTCCCAATCGACGGTCAATCGCGCCCCATCGATGCTGGTGACCCGGCCGACCTGGTATTGCAGATCGACCGACGCGTGCACAATGTCGCCCTCGCCGAGTTCGCGCTTCTGAAATGGTGCCTGTTCAAGGGTGAATGTCGACCGCTCGTGGCGGACGAGGGCAGCCGCATCTGGGTGGGTCAGGATACAACCTCGATGCAGCACTTCTTCACGCAGATTTCGCAGGGCGACGCCGACCCGATCGCCGACGATGCTGACATCGACATCATCGTCCATCACCTGCAGACTTCGCGCGATGCCGTTCTCGCCCGCGGGCAGCACGAGAATCTCGTCATGCTTGGAAACGGTACCGGCCTGAACATAACCGATGGCGACCAGACCGACGCCTTTGACGTTGAAATGCTGGTCCACTGGAATGACGAGAGGGGCCTCCTCTTCACCGGATTCGAGTTGGCCGAGCAAGGCATCCCTCAACCCGTGTTCATCGGGCATCGATTCGTGCAGGACCCAATCGCCCAATCCGGCTTGGGCGAGAATCATGCCCACTTGCTCGGGGTCGACCCAACCGCCTTCGGCCGGTGCGATGATCGCATGACCGGTATGGACACCGGCCGCACCGAAGGCGACCAGCACCTCACCGAGTGCCGCATCGACGACATCGATGACGACGATGCCGGCCTTGGCGACGTTGAGCACACTGAGCAAGGGGCGCAGTCGCTCGGGATGGCGCAGCGGACGCAGTAAGGAGAGGACACGGGTCTGGCCATCGATGACCTCCTTGTGCACATAGGATTCGATGTCGCGCTCGTCACTCTTCTTCGCGAGCGCACGTGCGAGGTCCGTCGGACCGACATAAGCGACGTTGAGAACGGGCATCGGACTCACTGTCCAGCGGCTTTCATCGCATCGCGCGCGGTCTGTGCACGGTTCCATAATGCCAGTTCTTCCTCGGTTTCAGGCGTCAGCTGAGGGATCGGAATCGGGCGCATCTTGCTGTCGATGGCGACCATGAAGAAGAAGCCGGAGCAGATTTCCTCGGTCTCCCACTCCGAGCGATTCAGTCGCTTGGCGACGACGTGGACCCCTGCCGTATGGGTGCTCGTGTGAACCACCGTTGCGGTCGTCTCGATCAGGTCACCCTGATACGCGGGGCGTCGGAATCGTAGTGAATCGACGGAGACCGTGACGAATTCTCGGTGTGCGAATTTGCTCGACGCCACGCCTGCAGCCGTATCCATGATGCTCATCAGTCGCCCACCGAACAGGGTGTCGTACGCATTCGTATCCCCTGGGAATACCTCGTCGATCATCGTCACGGGTTCGATGGAGTAAGGCGTTGACATGGGGGTCTCCATTCCTTCGGCAGGGTCGCCCCCTCTTGAGCCCTCGCACACCCATATGCTGATGGGGGCGAGACGGGCGCATGCGTGCATGGATGAGATGCCGATCTGCATCGCACTGGTCTCTGGTGGCATCGATTCTCCCGTCGCCGTGGCGCGGATGGTTCAGGCTGGCTGGGGCATCATTCCCGTCCATTGCTCACAGGAGCCAATCACGGGCACGGAGGCCGAGGACAAGACCACGGCGAGCCTATCCCATCTCGTGTCGAGCCTCGAGGGTCCCGGTTCAATCGATGCTGAGCTCCGCGTCGTCACCGTCGGTACGACCTTGTCGCTATTCACCGAACCCGAAGCCCACCGCGATTATTTCGTCCACATGAAGCGCCTGTTCAACGCGATCGGTTCGGTCCTTGCGAAAGAGGTGGGGGCCTGTGCGATTCTCACGGGAGAAAACCTCGGTCAGGTCAGCAGTCAAACCCTCGGCAATCTCGGCGCGGTCGAAGAGGCCAGTGCGGTGCGAATTCTTCGACCATTGCTCGGCCTCGACAAGCAGGAGATTATCGACGAGGCGCGCGGGTTGGGAACCTATGAAATCGCTGCGGGTCCAGAGCTGTGCGACGCACTTGGTCCAGACCATCCGACCACCGTCGCTGACCTCGCTCGACTGCGACGCAATGAGGCGGCCCAAGGGGGATTGGCCTTGCTCGCTAGTGATTGTGTAGAGAACCTGCGTCTCCGTTCACTAGACGCGGTGTGAATTCAACATCGCGGCCCCTTCGGGGCCACCCACCGAATGATGGGTGTTAAATGCGGTCTGTGAGTCGCAGACGCAGAACCACTACGTGGTTTCAAATGGAAGTGAAGTGACATGACCTCTCGAAATCAAATTCTCTCGGTGGCGATGATCGGCCTGATGCTGCTCTCGACCACCCTCGTCCACGCCGCCGCAGTCTCGACCTTTGCCAATGGGGATCCGGAGGTCACCGTCGAATTGAGGGACCAAGGAATCTGGGGCGATGACCTCACTGCGGGCATCAATCTGCCCGCCGGTGAGACGGTCAACGCGGCCGGCCTGATCGTCGGCACAGACGCCGCATACCATGACGATGTCACGACGATCGACTCCTCGGTTCTCGCTGAGATCTGGAACCCGCTCTACAACGGCGGCATGACTCAGTATTCCTCCGCCGGCGACTTCACCGTCGAGGAGGAATACCTGAAATTGACCAGTCTGGGATACAACGCCGACTTCGAGGCCAGCCAAGAGGGTTGGACGCCCGGTGCAGGTCAGGGTCCAGAGGCGAGCAATTGGATGCGCGGCCATGAGACTCATACATACCTGCAAGGCGGCTGTGGAGTCGGCGAATACTGTTGGGGGACCGACTTCGAGAGCCCGGATTACAACATGGTGCTGCCCAGTGGTGAGTACGAGTACACCCTCATCAGCGCCTCATTCTTCGTTCACCCCGGAAAATCGGATCTCTCGTTCAAATCCTTCCACTCTCTGTTTTACCGACCGGCGGGAACGACGTCCTATTACTACGATGACTGTGCCTATGTCGCCGTCATGAACTCGACGAATAACGCCAACTTCAACTCGGCGGTCTTCGAGCCCTTCGACCAGTCCGGAACGACCGGTGTCTCCGCTTCGAACGGCCTCTATCAACTCGGAAATCAGGCCAATCAGGTCCCGAATGCACGCTGCAATTATCTCGGTGCGGACGGTCCACAGACCGGGGATTATGTCCTCGGTGGAAACGGCACGACGAGTGCCAACAGCCCCTCCGGCTGGTCGAATATCAAGATCGACCTCTCCGCTCACCAGGGCCGGTACGTGAAATTGCTCTTCGTGCTGGAGGTCAATGACCACAGTGGCGGACAGCCTGCCGAGCCGATGAGTGGGGGTTGGTACATCGACGGCGTTCGTGTCGGCGACCCCCTGCCTGCGCAGGGACATGTAGTCATCCAGTCCTTCGCCTCCGGTCAGAGTGGTCAACCCGGCTCCCCCGATGGCTATGGTCTGCTACAGTTGGACATGGAGATGGCCTCATCTTCCGACTTCAGCGTCGACATCCTCGCCGCTGGAAGCGGTGCATTGGTCTACGATGTGAATGGCAACCCGATGACCAATCTACAGGGCAACCTGATCGAATTGTGGGACATTGATGCGGACACCTATCCGCTGATCGACCTGAAGTTCTCCTTCGGTTCGGGCCCTGCGCGTCTCTCCTCTCCGGTGGTGCACGGATTCCACATCGGTACCCGCATCGGAACGACGTTCAACAATACCGATGGTGTATTCATGATCGGTGGTGGCCTGGGGCCCGGTAAATGGATCTCTTCGATGGGCGAGAATTCGGCGGTCATGGTGACGGCGAACATCGTTGATGATTCGTTCAGTCCCGCGTTGGTCCGGTCAGATTTCTCGATGCCGATCGTCGCTATCAAACCGATTGTGGTGGACAGTTGTGGTGGCCCTGCCGCCCTCTCGATCATGAGCATGAACGAAGATGAACCACCAATCTCGGGGACGAGTGGCCAATGGACCGAGTTGTCCGCACCCACCTTCACCTTCGCCATGATGGCCAATTACACGACAATGTGTGACGTATTCTCCATTCACGCGGACGTTCGCTTCGCCCACCACTCTCGCGGCATCACGTTGGATGTCGCAGGCGACGGCGACGTCGAGTGGGGCATGACCGAGCCAGCCTTCGGCCGGTTTGGCCGTCAGGACACCTTCCGAACCGGGCTCGTCAACGACATCAACCAAGGCGATTCGAAACGAACCGTCTCGCTGGACATCAACCTGCACGCTGAGGGCGCCCCCTTCCTGCTGCCCAAAGGGGCGACGGTGAGCTATGCTGAGATGAGCATTGAGAACAACAACATCGGCGCCTTCAACATGAGTCTCTTCAGCGGCAACCAAGAGGAGCTCATCGGCACCATCGATGGCGCGGCCAACCAGGTCCCCGTCCCGACCAGCCCACTGGTCTCGATGCAGAGTCACATCCAATCCTTGCTCGACAATCCCTTGGTGCCGACGGCTTGGATTGACGGCTATGGCAACGAGTGGTACCTGTTCCGTCTCTCCATCGATTCAGACCTCGGTACAGCGGGTTCGAGTGTGACCTTCCGCGACCTTGAGGTCATCTATGACTGGAGTCGCGCGATCAGTGATGGCAACAACATCGCGCGCGAGATGAATCAGGGTGTCGCTCTCGCCGGTGGAAGCACCGGCGATGTGATCGTGCCAATGCGCATCATCGGAGGCTCCGGTGGCGCCATGGCCCTGTCCTCGCTCTCGGTCTCGACCACGAGTGGATACGACTCCACCCTCGACGACGGTGGCCTTGAGGGCATGTATCCGAACGGTGACATCATCGAGATCATCACCACCCATGACGTCGCGGCCTCCACCGGACAGACCCTCGGCGGTGCAAGCCTGCTCTTCGAGACGGCAAATGGCAACATGGAACTGCGCTGGGACGCGACCAATGGCTCCTTCTGGGAAGAGAGCGATGTCGGCGACAAGATCGATTTCATGGCGACCCAGTCGCTGGAGACCGATGCGTCGAATGGCGGCACGCAGCTGCACTGGCGCTTCCGAGTCAACGCCGCTTGGGATGACACAAAGTCCGTGCGCATCTATGGCGCTGCCCTGTCCAACACCGGCGTCAACGGCTTGCCCGCGGGAGTGCTGATCGAACCGGTCATAGGCAATGCTGTCGAGAACGATGCTGGCATCACCGAGTTCCATCTCTACAATCAGGGAGGGGTTGAACAACTCGATCTGGCCAATGCCTACTCGAGCAATGTCATCACCCTCGACTTCACCATCCGCTACGAGGACCTCGAATTCGCACCGAATCCCAACAGTTACGATGTCGTGCTCGAAAAGCGCAACCAATCCAACGTGAGTGAAGAATGGCTGCACGTCGACACCGTGACCGCTGCCATCGATGGAAACTATTCCTGGCAGCCGGCGATTCCGAGTTCGGAAGCCGGCACCGAACAGTTCCGCCTGATGATCGCCAATTACACGGATGGAGACACCCTGTGCCCGCCGACCAATTACACGCCGGATGCGGATTGTGCGATTCGATTCGCCATGACGCTCGACCCCTTCGCACCTCATCTCCTGAACATCTCGGTGTTCAGTGTTCAGGGCGATTGGCGAGACCTCGCCGACGACACCTGGGTGCCGTCGAGCAACAACCAGAAGTTCCGAGTCCTCGCTCAGGACCTGCCCGAAGCCCCTGAATTCCTGACCCTCAATTACTGGGTCGAGGCGGATCAGGACTGTGGCCTCGACGCCCTGTGTCCCGGTGACCCCGGCTACACCGGTGCGGACTCGGGTGAACTCGACCGCAATGCGCAGGTGGGCGAATATCTGCAGATCCCTCTCGAGAGGGCGACGGAGACAGACACCTCGTACTACTACATCGACCACCCCTGCCAATGCATCAGCGACTATGCGAACAGCGGCATCGACCCGCCTCAAATGGTCAGTCTCTACGTCTCCGGTGGCGACATCGGTGGCAATCAAATCGACGGCGGTCTGCCGGGTGTGAACGAGGACCTCGTGACCTACATCGGCATGGACAGCCGCGCCCCCGGCGTCGATGGCTTCCGCATCTCGGATTCCCACGGTACCATGCTCAACGAGGTCAACCGGTCCGTCTATGCGGGCAACATCTACCACCTGTTGGTCGATGCCCACGACGCGAATGGCTGGAGAGATGTGAATTGGACGCGCGTGACGCTGAATCCATTGATCGCCAACCCGAACCTTGAGACCTATGACCCCGACGGCGCGATCGAGATCTATTACTCGCCGCGAAATGACACGGCGTGGACCGATTCGACCCTCATCGAGATCATCGACGATTACGAGAACACCGGGCTCAAACCCGTGATGCTGCAACGCAATGGCGGCATCCTGATCTCCCCGTTCGAACAAGACTTCACCCTCTCGTTGCCGATCCGGTTCGACTGGTCGGTTCCCGCCTCTTACGTGGCCGGTGTCATGACCCCTGCGGTCTGCATCAAGGACATGGACGAGAGCCACACCACCCCCGGTTGCATCAACCAGAATCGCAACCCGCAACGCTGGTCCTACGCCTCGGGCATCCAACTCGATACGACGACCTTCGATGTCGATGACACCTCCGGATACGCCACCCAAGGCGTCGGGGATGCCAGCGGTGGTTTCGTCAACCGAGGTGACATCCTGGTGATCGATGGTCGCTATGTGTTCAGCGCGGGCATGAACGATCTCATCTTCGTCAGCCCTGAAATCGATCTGACGCTGCGCATCACACGGACGCCAATCTACCCGAACGGCGAGGTCGACCTGCCGGGCAGTGGATACATCCCCGCCCAGACCTCCTACGAGGATTACCCCTTCGAGAATGGCTCGTTCACACTCGTCGTCTCGGCACCGATCTACACCAATGAGTACACCTTCACGCTCGAACTTCTCGGGCTGCCAGAAGGTGCTCTCGACACGACGCCAACGCCATCAAAATCATTCGTCATCAAGGTCGATGGCGATGCTCCAGAGGCGGTCTTTGGCTCGTGGGAACTGTCGAATCCAAATTCGGGTGAGGCGGTTCTGGATGGGCGCTTGTCCTCCTCGGTGATGGGTTGCCTCGACGCTGAGGTCTACATCGATGAGAAGCAGCAGATGGATGTCGATTCTGTCAGTCTCAATTGGATGTTTTTCCAGACCCAGGAAGTCGGTGGATTCGAGTACAATTGGACCACGTATCTGACGACGTTTACAGCGCCATATCAGAGCGTGCCGATGAATCTCGATTCGGGGCAAGGTCGCATCCGCACGACGGCCACATGCATCGATTTGTGGCCCGGCGAAGAGATTCCAACCGAGATGAACAATGTCCTCGTCAAGTTCTGGATCACCGGGCATGACACCGCCGGAACGGCGATCGATGGAGCCGGTCAGTTCGGCGCTTCGGTGGACGGACAGAGTGGTATCTTTGGCCTCGAGTTCGAAGCCGCGGTCTTCACGATTGTGCGCAAGCCCGACCTCTCGGTCGACAACCCGATGGCGGAGACCAACTTCGATCTTCTCATCGACGTTCGCAACGATGGAAATCAGGAGGGATCGTTCACCATCCAAATCGTCACCTACATCGGTGATGACGTCGATTCCCCGGTCACCTACACCTGCCCAGAGAGCCTGTCTCCGGGTGAGAGTTACCTGTGGAAACTCGACATGCCTCAATTCCCAGGTCCTGCGACGAATGTCCACTACCTGATCATGGATGAGGAGGGCAATGAGCTCGAGACATCGAAGTCCTTCAACGTGGCCAAGTTCAGCGACGAGGAACAGGGCTTGAGCATGGTGCTCATCGGTGGCATCATCGGTGCGGCGATTCTGCTGATCATCGCGGTGGTCGTCGTTCTGCTCGTTCTCAACAAGTCGACCGCTGAAGAGGAGGATGACTTCATCGAAGAGGATGACTTCTTGCCGGCCGGTGAAGCGGTCGCACCGATTCGC
>CAVOCV010000019.1:0-20112 GCA_963694325.1 Candidatus Thalassarchaeaceae archaeon
GCATCCGCTTCGGACACGCAAAACACCTCACTTCTTGATCATGAAGCCGATGGCCGCCAGAGATCCAATCCAGAATCCCATGCCCGCAAAATCGTGGACCTTGAAGCCGAACATCTCTGTTGTCATGGAGAGAATGAAGAACAGTCCGAAGTATCCGAGGTGAATGCCGCCAAGAATCATGGTGTTCTTCTTCAGGCCTGCGAGGATGCCGCCGATGATTGCCGTCAGGATGTAGAAGAGTGGCGAGAAGGCGAACATAAGAAGCGGGACAATGATGAGTTCAAAACTTTCTCCTCCGCCGTCGCCAGACCCTGAACCATCAGAGTCTTCAGCAACCATACCAGCCATTTCGCCCATGACTTTCAACATCTCAAATCCGGATAATTCCATGAGGCCACCGAAGGTCATGTAGGGTAGCATCAGTGAGATGATGATTACCACAATAGCGATGAAGGGCGAGTAGTATCTGGATGGCCCCTCATCCATGTTCATGGCGACATTGGCATCGGTACTTGCGACATAGGGTGATGCTGCGACCATGGCGGGGGCTGCCATCGGAATGGCGGCGACCGGCTCAGCGGCTGCAACGGGTGCTGCGGCCACTGCGGGTGCGGCGCCGAAATCGGGGAAATGTTGCTGGGTGTATGTCACTGCATCAGCAGCTGAGTAGCCCTGGCCGATGAGTCCGTCGTGGTAGGTTTGTGCGTCTGACATGATATATCCCCAGATTCGCGGACAATCGACTTTTGAGATAATGGTTCCGAATCCCCGAAAGCGTCGATTATATCGAGGATGCCCGCGCGCACACGCGTGATGACCACCCTGCGGGCCCCCATCGCGATGTGCCTCGCCCTGCTCCTCTCCCTGCCGATGATCGGTGCGATCGCCCCGCCGGTGGACGATGGATTCGAGGCGCTCGAAGGCGCCCAATTGATTCAGGACGGTTGGACGACGACCATTCCCGACCATGCACCATTGATTTGGAACACGGGTCCATGGTGGACCTGGACAGCGATGGACGCGGATCGCAACGGCATCCACGACAGCCTGCAAACGGCGGTTGGAATCGTTTGGATCGGCCTCAGTTACGACCACACACCGACCCCGGCCGATGTTGAGAATCTGGAGGCGATGGGATTCCAAGCTCGCCAGATCATCGACACCGTCGATGCGATTCTGATCGGTGCGACCGATGTTGAGAACGTCACGTTGTTGTCCGAAATCGACGGCGTCGTGATGGTCGAACGCTATGGTGAGGTCGTCTTCCATGGCGACGTGCAGACGATGGCGGTCAAAGCGCGCAATTCCACCGAGTATCCCGACAGTGCATGGGAGCTCGGCGTCTCAGGTGCGGGCGTGAATATCGCCCTGACCGACACCGGGGTTGACAATGAGCATCCTGGACTGGTGGGAAAATTCGTTGCCGGTTATGATGCGGTCTGCTTCTTCCATTCCGACCCGTTGTGCATCGCGGCGGGCGGTCGGGTCACAGATGGCTCCTTTGACCCCGATGATGGCAATCAGCACGGCACGGCCTGCATGGGCATGGCGAGTGCGACCGGTCTGGAGGCCGATGGCAGCCAATCCGAATTTTACGGCAGCGCACCGAATGCGTCGCTCGTCGATGTGCGCATCGGCACCGATGTCGGTGCGGGCCCCTTCGAGAACTACCTGATCCCACAAGATTTCTACGAATCCGCGATGAATGGCTTGCAGTGGATCATCGACAACAAGGACACGGCATGGCCGGGCGTCGATGAAAGCCTGCACGGGATCGACATCATCTCACTCTCCTGGGGCATCACCAGCCACGAATCCGGCGGCTCGGATGGCACGGACATGCACTCGCGCATTCTCGATGATGCGATGGAGGCCGGCGTGACGGTCTCCAATGCCGCGGGCAATGACGGGCCGGGCAACGATGGGTTCTCGGGCATGAGTTCCTCTTCCCTGTCCATCACCGTCGGTGCGACCGATGACATGAACTCGGTCAGCCGAGATGATGACACCGTCGCGGGCTATTCCAGCCGTGGGCCGCGCCGGGACAATGGCGACGGCAATCCGGTCAACGAGTTGATTCCTGAGGTATCGGCGCCCGGCACCAACATCATCCAGGCCGAGGGTTGTGTGACCAGTGGACTCTGTTCCAACCTCTTCGCTGATGCTTCCCAGAATACCTACACGGGCCGCGGCTCGGGCACCTCCTATGCGACTCCCTCCGTCACCGGCGTGATCGCGCTGATCATCGAGGCGAATCCGGACCTCGGCCCGCTGGCCATCAAAGAGGTCCTCAAACAGACCGCTGAGCGCCGGGGCCCGGCTTCGGCTGAGGCCATCGACCCCTACTGGAATCGCGACTTCGGCTATGGCATGGTCGATGCGCGGGCCGCCGTCGAATTGGCCCTCCATCTGAATGAGACCGGTCAATCAACCACGATCGATCCGACCGTGCAGAATCACCTTCTCAATATCTCGACAGCCGACGACAAGTTGGTCATCAAAGGTCATGCTTGGACCCAGGCGAACGTCTTGGATATCGTCGAATATCGCATCGGCGACGGGCCGTGGACGGAGACGACCTACGAGATTGAACTCGAGACTCTCGAGCCCTTGACCCCCTTCAATTGGACCGTCGCGCTCGACCTGTCCAAGATCATCGGAGATCAGACCATCGAAGTGCGCGCCGTCAAGGGTGAACTCCACTCCCTCCCCGTCCTCGTTGAGGTTGCAGGCACGGGCGATGAATCGATGGGCAGCATGGGCTGGACGGTGATCATCGGCTTCTCGATCTTCGCCATCGTCATCATCGGCACAATGGTCACCATTCTGATGGCCCGAAAGGCAGACGTCGTCATCGAGGCAGAGATCATCGAGGAAGAGGACCTGTCGGCATTGACCGTCGAAGAACTCAAATCGAGATTGAAGGAGAAAGGTTTGCCAATTTCTGGAAAGAAGGCGGATTTGGTCCTTCGGCTTGAGACTCAAACCGCTTAAGGGCAAGAGGCGGTTGCCTGCGCACATGGCCGGCTTTTCTGACCGGGCGCTCTCGCTCCAACCGACGGGCGTCCGTCGCATGTTCGACATGGCCGGAGACGACGTCATCTCCTTCGGCCTGGGTGAGCCGGATTTCCAGCCGCCTCAGGTGGCCATCGACGCCATGTGTCAAGCGATGCGCGACGGGCATAACAAGTACACGACCACGGCGGGGTTGCCCGCTTTGCGCGACCGAATCGCCGCCGATTGGGGCGCATATGAACCAGGCATGGATGCCAACAATGTCTGCATGACGATGAGCGGCACCAACGCCTTGCTCTGCTGTTCGTTGACCCTCCTGAATCCAGGGGATAGCATCCTCCTTCCTGAGCCCTACTTCCCGCTCTACGGGCCCGATGCCATCCTCTGCGGCGCCGAGCCGCGCTACTACCCCTGCCTCTTCGAGCACGAATTCGTGCCGCAGATCGAGGCGCTGGAATCCTTGGTCGATGAGACGACCAAAGCCATCCTCTTCAATTTCCCATCCAATCCGACCGGTGCGACCCTCGATGCGTCAGAGCGCGACAGATTGCTGGCCTTCGCCGCTGCGCACGACCTGTGGATCATCACCGATGAGGTCTACGATCGCATCGTGTACGATACGGAACACATCTCCTTCCTCGGTACGGGATATGAGAAATTGTTGTTGGTGAATTCCTTCTCCAAGACCTTCGCCATGACCGGCTGGCGCATCGGTTACGTGCTCTCGCCCAATCTCGAGGCGATGGAGCAGATCATCAAACTCCAATATTATGTGACGGCCTGTTCCAACGATGCCATGCAATATGCGGTCCTCGCCGCCTTCGATGGGGCTGGTGATTATCCCGAGCAGATGGCGATTGAATTCAAGGCGCGACGCGACCTGATTTGTGCGCGATTGAACGCCATGCCAGGCGTCACCTGCCACGTGCCAGAGGGGGCGTTCTACGTATTCCCCAGGGTCGATGTGCCGGGGATGTCCTCCGAAGATGTCGCCATGGAGTTGCTCAAGGGTGGTGTGCTGTGTTCGCCCGGTTCCGCCTTCGGGTCTTCGGGTGAGGGGCACCTTCGCTTCGCCTATACGATCGGTCGCGAGGACATCTCTCGCGGGATGGACAAGGTCGAGGCCGTGCTCTCCCGCCTTCGCGCTGCCGTCTGAGGTGAACCGATGTCGATGACGGCAGACATATTTCGCTTGGTTCTCGGGCTACTCTTCGGCATGCTCGTGCCGCGGATTCCCTTGCTGTTTTTCACGCGATTTTTGAATCTAGAGCGCGGTCTCCACCCCCATCCTGACCCGACCCCTGTCGATGTGCCGTTGATTCAACGAATGCGCCTGATGCGGCGGGTTCACGGAATGGGCTGGATTCTCGCCATATTGCCCCTCGGTCTCGGCCTGTTCGTGTTGCGGGTCTCACCGCAGTCCTTCGCCTTTGGATTGGTGGCGGGCGTGGCCTGGTTCGCCATCTCGCGCATCGTACCGCAGGATGTGGAGATGGGCCTGGGCATCATCCCGATGTCGCTGGTTCGCGAGGTCAATAATTTGCGTCAAATTCAGTCGCCGTGTTGTGATCGACCCTTCCTCCAATGGGAGGTTCGGGCCGTCCGCTGTCGGTTTTGCCGTGCCGTTCACCTGTCGACGCCACGGCCGGACCTCGGTCGCTTGCGATCAGATGGGCGGCTCATCGGTGCCTTCCGCATCCTGCTCGCCGACGGACGTTCCATCTTCCCCCTCACCGAGAGCGTCGAGCTCGGAGGCGAGGTCGGCGAAGAAGAGTGAATCTGCATCACCCTCTGCCTCGGTCGTCTCCCCGGGCGCGGGCAGGCCCGGAAGTTCGTCCTCTTCCTCTACCTCAGAATCCTCCCATTCCGCATGGGTGCCGATGAGCCATCGGGGTGGGTCCTGATCGCCTCCACCGAGCACGGCCATCGTCGTGAAGATGGCCATCGGCAGCAGAGAGAGAGCGACCAGAAGATCGAGGAAACTCGACTCGGGAATCTCGACCGGAATCGGTAACACCGCCTCGAGGAATTGCTGTTCGACGTGGATGTCCTGCCAACGGCCGACATCGAGGCCGAGGCCTTGGAAGGCGATGGCGACGATCGTCCGTTCAATCAACCACAGCAGGAGGACGGGGAAGAGCCAGCCCAGACGGGTCCGATCGACGAGGATTCGCCGCGCAATTGCCGCCGCACCGACACTTCTCGCCGCAATGATCGGGAAGAGGCGCAATCCGATGACCAATCCGGCCAGATAGATGAGCAGGGAGAGCTCCAGCAGGCTATCGTCCTGCAGCCAGCCGCTCGGAGTGAAACGCAGAACGAGCAATGGCAGCATGATGAGGACGATCTGGACCGGTGCGGCGAGCAGTTGCAAGCCGCCGTGGACCTCGAGCAGATGGCGTCCTTTCTCCCGCACCTCGTGGTGGACGATGCGGGTCACTCGCCCGTAGGGCGAACCGGTCAATGTCAACCGCGCCCGGTCGACCATGTCGGCATCGCGCAATCGTCGCGACAGGCCGAGCACAGGCATCCATCCACCGGCATCGGCGACCCGGGTCGGCATGTATCCACCGACGGCGAGTCCGAGCACCAGAGAGATGAGCCCATACATCACGGCAGCACTGATGATCCACGGCAACAATTCGACCTGAAGATGCACCGTGTAGGTATCCCAATCCATGGCCAGAATGTAGGTGAAAGTAAAGGCGAGAATCGGCGCGACGAAGACCTGTGTACTGATGATCAGCGTCAGCCAAATTCTGGCCAGAAATGTGCCCCTCTGAATCGCCAACAGAGCCGCTGCCTCTGAATTGAACCATGAGGCTGTCGGCGGGAATCCGAGGGTGGAGCGGGATTGCGGACCGCTTCGGTTCGAGCGGAATCGAATGACCCTGTCTTAGACAGGGTTCAACCAACCTTAAGACCGGCTCGCAGGTGGGACAGTCGTTGATTCTGATGAGAAACGCTCGCTCTTTCTTGATGCTGCTCGTTCTTCTCGCCGCATTGATGGGGCCGTTTGCCAGCACCGGCATCGAACTGGACCCGGCAACACCTGTCGATGAGACCGGCGGTCGTG
Organism: Candidatus Thalassarchaeaceae archaeon; assembly: GCA_963694325.1. Lineage (GTDB taxonomy): Archaea > Thermoplasmatota > Poseidoniia > Poseidoniales > Thalassarchaeaceae > MGIIb-P. Next base: position 6,092 of record CAVOCV010000019.1, read on the forward strand.
CCTTCCTCGACCTCACCGTCATCGATGTCGGGGTGGGCAATGCGACCACCTCGGCCCAGAGCTGGGATCAGCCCGATGGTACGACGGTCGACTACATGCTTCGCAACGTGATGTACGAGGTGCGTGTGACCTTCAAGAACGCCGGGACGGGCATCTCCACGGTAGATGCGGTCGGCACTTTGGACATCGTCCACCCGATCGGTCACGTGATGCAGTCCTGGTCATTCAACCTCAGTTTGGCTGGAGGTCAAGCCCGCGAAGAATTGGTCGAATGGGCCCCTTCCGCAGCCCACAGCATCGCCGATGAGAATGGCACTCTGTCCGGCGGCCTCATCTTCAGAGGCACGATTGCAACGGCCATCGCCGGTACCGGAGATGACGAATCCAACAACGAGTACGAGGAGCAGATCCCCGTCGCCTTGTGGCATGACTCCATGGAGGGCACGGTCGGCACCTACAACATCCCCACCTGGGCGGCTGTGACCTATACATCCCGAAGCCCGAGCAATCTCTACGGCACCTCCAACTGGCGCACCGACAACAGCAGTTCGGCGGCTGGTAACAAGCACTGGCGCGTCTCCGCACCGGGCAGCGATTATGCCTCCAATACCGATGAGATGCTCAAATTCGGTTGGTGGGTCCCCGGCGGTTCTGGCTGTGAGGATCCCGGCCACGGTCTCGGTTATGGCCAGTTCGACACCGATGTCCAAACCGTTCACGGATGGTCTTTCTGTGCGGCATTCATCAACAATTTCGATTGGATGACCTTCCAATGGGTCACCGAAGCATGGGGCTCGATGGGAGCTGGGGATGAACTGGCGATGGAGGCATTACGCTCCTTCAATTCGATCGAGGCCAACAATCTGACCGAGGCCGGCTTGTCGAACACGGCGGGCGAGTGGACCCGCGTCGTTTGGGATATGTCCGATGTTCACCGGGACAATGCCTACGAGATCGCCTACACCAAGATCGCCGACCCGTCGCTCGCAAGCGAGGGCATTCACATCGATGATTTCGTCCTGCTCGGCGTCGAAAAGGTTGCTGAGTACACCGTCACCCTCGATTGCGATGATCCCTTGCCCAATGCATACGTCGTCATCCCGGCCGACCCGAACCCCCCTTCACTACGCTGTGAATTGACCAATAATGGCTATCGAAAGGCCGGCATGTCCCTCTACACCGAGGTCTCGAATGCCACCTGGATGAACAACTTCCCCCTGCGCATTGACAGCGCCAACATTCTCGACCACGACAATATGGTCTCATTGCCCGAATTGGATGGCGGAGAGATGACCGTGTTCTGGATCAATCTCTCGGTCCCTGAAGGCTCGAATGTTGAATCCCTGAACTGGACGGTCCGCTTGACCGACGGCTTCTCTTCAGATGTCAAAGTCGAAATGATCATCCCGGTATCGGTCTCCTCCTCTTTCTCGGTGAGAATCAATCAGGTGACGCCCTCCTACCCCGCCCTGACCCTGCTACCCGGTGAGACGGGCGACGTCCTGATGCGGGTCAAGAATACCGGCAATCAGTTGGCGGATTGGAATCTCGGCGCCTACTTTGACAGCACCTTGTGGGGCGTCTCCAATCTCGGATGGTTCGAGGATTGGGATGAGGATGGCAACGAGACTGAGATCACCCTGATGTCATTGAACAAGGGTGAGGACCTCGAGGTCATCGCTCGCTTCACCGCCCCCGACCAGATTCCGCCCGGCTATGTCGAGGTCTCACTGGTCGCCAGTGGTGTTGCGCCCGCGAATGCACAGTCTGTTGACCGCGTGACCATCAACGTGCCCTCGATGCAGGATGTCTCGGTCACAGCGGTCGAGGATACCATCGTCGCTGAGGCCAATGGATTCACCCGAACCATGGCCATCACCGTGCGCAACTTGGGCAATTCACCCGAGGTCTTCGATCTCTCACTGGATGCGGATTGGCACATCGATGCCGCATTGAACACCCAGGTCACCGAGCAGGTGGATCCCTTCGGCGGCGAGACGACGGTCATGGTCATCATGCCGATGCCGATGGGTTTGCTGCCCTCGTACTATCCGATTACCGTGATCGCGACATCTCAGACCGACTCGAGTTTGCAAGGCTCTGGACAATTCACGCTCGAGGTGTCGACCACATACCTCATCGATGTCGAGGACAAGGACATGGCCGGCCAGCAATTCCGCGGCGGCGATGAGCCGAAAACGCTCAACTTCGAGGTCACAAACAATGGCAATGAGGTCGATGCATTCAGCATCGAACTCGAACTTGATTCCGACGTCGTCGCCAGCATCACCGGTGGCATCAGCGACGGTCGTTCGGTCTACATCGAACCGGGCACATCGACCAATATCACGGTTGAATACGCCTTCGTCGCCGGCTCGGCTGGCAGCAAGACATTGACCCTCTCCGCCACCAGCGTCGAGGGATTGGACGCCGGACAGACCGTGACCGAGAACGGCGAGGCTGTCTTCCAAGTCGGTTCATTCGGTTGGCTCAACCTTCAGGCGGGCGAGACGATTCACATCACCGAGGCCGGCACGCACACCATGACGGTCACCGTGCACAACCGCCACTCGACGAATACGCAGTTCTGTGAGCCGAGAATCGATGCGAGCAGCGATATCGACTTCCAGATTCGCGTCGCACAATCCGACCGCTCCTTCGTGCTCGAACCGGACCTCACCCGCACCATCACCATCGAGATCACCCTGACCGATACCCATCTGGCGAATCTGCCGGATAAGACGAATGAATTCTCCTATGTGCTCAAGGTCGATGCGGATGATGACGTGGCCGAGGCGACGCTGAATTTCAAGGTCGATCAATACATCGAATCCGAGACCGCGGCTCAGGCTGAGGATGAGGGCTGGTTGCAGAATATCGTCCTCTGGATCATGGGGATTGTTGCGATTCTCACCCTCGGACTCGTCTTGGCGAAGGTCTTGATATCCACCGAGCATGAAGATGAGATTTCCACTCTCGGTGGCTATGAGTCCAGTCTCGGTTTGCCCGAGGCACCGACCCTGCCCGATGCACCCAGTCTACCCAGTGCGGATTCCACTGCGAATTCGATGTACGGCGGCACACAGGAGATCTTCCAACAGCCGGTCTTGGCGACCCCGCCACCCCCCTCGGTTCCCGAGGCAGACCCAGTCGCTACGCCCGAACCCGCGCCGGCGGCACCCTCCCAGGGACCGCCCGTGCCCTCCACTGGACTGCCTGAGGGCTGGTCGATGGAGCAGTGGGCGCACTACGGCGAGGAGTATCTGCGTCGCCAGGGCGGCGCTTGAGCCTTCACGTCGCCTTTATGAAGGCCCCCTCGGTGGGCTGCTCGCTCCGTAGGAGCGCAGTGCAGGAGGAATCCGACATGTATGGTGGACAACAACCGATTTTCATTCTGAAAGAGGGCACGAACCGCACCAGCGGAAAGGGCGCTCAGAGCAACAACATCGCCGCGGCAAAGGCGGTTGCGGACGCGGTTCGCACCACCCTCGGACCGAAGGGCATGGACAAGATGCTCGTCGACAGCATGGGAGATGTCGTCATCACCAACGACGGCGCGACCATCCTCAAGGAGATGGACATCGACCACCCGGCGGCCAAGATGATCATCGAGGTGGCAAAGACCCAGGAACAGCACTGCTACGACGGCACGACGAGTGCGGTCGTCATCGCCGGTGAGCTGCTCAAGCGCAGCGAGGACCTGATCGACCAGAACGTGCATCCCACGGTCATCTGTGAGGGCTTCCGTCTGGCGGCTGACAAGGCGGTCAACCTGCTCGATTCCCATGCAATTGAGGCCAGTGAAGCCACCCTTCTGGAGGTCGCAAAGACCGCGCTCACCGGCAAGTCCGCCGGCGCTGTCAAGTCCTTCCTCGCCGAGATCAGTGTCAATGCGGTCCAGGCCGTATCCCGTGAAGAGGACGGCGAGATCATCGTCGACCTCGACGATGTCAAGGTCGAGAAGAAGCAAGGTGGTTCGATCAAGGACAGCACGCTGGTCGACGGCATCATCCTCGACAAGGAGCGTGTTCACAGTGGCATGCCGCGCTCGATCAACGGCGCCAAGGTCGCCCTCATCAACTCCGCCATCGAGGTCAAGAAGACCGAGGTCGATGCGAAGATACAGATCACCGACCCCTCGATGCTCGCCCAATTCCTCGAGGAGGAAGAGAGCTATCTGCGCGGCCTGGTCGAAAAGATCCAAGCCGCGGGCGCCAATGTCATCGTCTGTCAGAAGGGCATCGACGACCTCGCCCAGCACTACATGGCAAAGGCCGGCCTCTTCGCCGTCCGCCGAGCCAAGAAGTCCGACATGGAGGCGCTCGGCAAGGCGACCGGTGGTCGCATCGTCACCAATATCGATGACCTCTCCGACGCCGACCTCGGCCATGCGGCCAAGGTCGAGGAGCGCAAGATCGGCGAGTCCGACATGGTCTTCTTCACCGGCTGCCCCGAGGCCAAGAGCGTCAGCGTCCTGCTGCGCGGTGGCACCGAGCACGTGGTCGATGAGATCCGCCGCGCCTTCGACGACGCGATCGGCGTGGTCAGTGTGGCCCATCAGGACGGCAGCGTCCTCACCGGTGGCGGTTCGGTCCTCGCCTCGATCTCCCGGGATCTGCGCGCCTATGCCGAGGGCGTGGGTGGCCGCGAACAGATGGCCATCGAGGCCTTCGCGGGTGCGCTCGAAGTCATCCCCCGCACCCTCGCGGAGAACGCGGGCCTCGACCCCGTCAACACGATCATCGAACTGCGCAAGGCACATGCCGAGGGCAAGTCGACCTACGGAGTCAACGTCTTCGAAGGCGGCGTCATGGACATGGCCGAAGCCAACGTCCTCGAACCCGTTCGCGTGGTCGAGCAGGCGATTCAATCCGCCACCGAGACCGCGGTCATGATTCTGCGCATCGACGATGTCATTCAGAGCCGTGCCGGCGGCGGCGCGGGTGCCGACATGGCAGCGATGGGCGGCATGGACGGAATGGGCGGCATGGGCTTCTGAAGGCCCCGCTCTCCCCCATAGGTTGAAGAATCGATTTCCGGTGGCAAGCCCTGTTCAGCCCGTAGGGCTGTGTGAGGTCTTCGTCATGAGTGCCATCGTGAAGGTCTGGATTGACGAGGGTTGTATCGTCTGCGACGCCTGTGAGACCATCTGCCCAGAGGTCTTCCACGTCACCGAAGACACTTGCGTGATTCTCGACGGTATCAAGCCCGGTGAATTCGGCGATGACATCATCGAAGCGGCCGAAGCCTGCCCGGTCGACGTCATCATGTACGAGGCGGCAAACGGTGCTGAGGCACCGGCGGAAGAAGCCGTAGCACCCGTCGCAGCTGTCACTGAATCCGCACCTGCGGCCGAGGCTGAAGCCCCGGCCACGGCAACCTCGGATGACCTGTTCTCCGGTGACCGCGACCTGCATCTCCTCTTCGGCAGCCAATCTGGCAACTGCGAAGCCCTCTGTGCATCGTTTGCGAAGAAAGCCACCGATTACGGTCTGGTCGGTCATGTCCACGACATGGACGGATTTGACCTGGCGAGCCTGGCGGGCATGAAGCGTGTGATGATCGTCTGTTCGACCTGGGGCGAGGGCGACCAACCCGACAATGCAGAGGCATTGTACAATGCGGCGAAGGCGGCGAGCGATCTGTTGCCGAGCACCCACTTCTCCGTTCTCGCACTAGGGGATACCTCTTACGAATTCTACTGTCAATCCGGCAAGGAATGGGATCAGGTTCTCGAGAATCTCGGCGGCACCCGTGTGGCCGACCGTGTCGACTGTGATGTCGACTACGATGTACCTGCCTCGGCCTGGATGGCAGGGGCGATGGCCAAGATCGCCTGCGTTGATGGCGCCGGTGTCTATCATGCCGACAAGGTCGACGAGATGAAGGCCCGCGCGGCGGGCGATGCAACGGCGGCTGGCTCCGGCGAGGTGGCCGTGGTCGCCCAGCCGGAGATTCAACTGACGGTGAACATCTTCCGTTACGATGCGGCGACGGGCGAGACCGGTTCAGATGCCTGGGCTTGCGCCTTCCCCGGCCATGTCAGCGTCCTCGATTTGCTGCGCAGCCTGCGCGCGACCCAGGATGGAAGCCTGACCTTCCGCGACGGTGCCGCCGACGACCCGACCACCGGGGTCAGCGTCAACGGACGCCTCGTCCTTCCCGGCATGACCCGCCTCTGTGATGTCGTGCGCGACAAAGGTGCCGGCCCGACCCTTCGCATCGAGCCGCTGCCCGCCTACGAGGTCATTCGAGACCTTGCGGTCGACCTGTCTTCGTTCGAGAATCTGCGCGTGGGGATCTCGCCGTGGTTCGTCGGTGCCGAGCGCGAGGGCATGGATACGAATCAGGGTGTATTCGGTCTGATGGATGCCTCGGTCGCGATCGATTTGCACGCCACCAATGATGTTGCAAGCCCCCAACTCCTGCACGCGGCTTCCGATGCTGTGCCTCACAATCCGCGCTACCTCGGACCGGCCCTGATCGGTCATCTGTGGAACCGGTCCTGTGATCCGCGTATTTCCGACAAGTCCCGAACGGCGATTACCGAGACGCTCTCGGGCGCGACCGGCGCCAAGGCTGAGGCCGACATGGCGAGCGTTCGCCGCCAAGGCCGCATGGGTGCGACCGGTGCTAGCGCACTCCTTGCAGCGAAGAATTTGGCGTTGGCCCACGACGGCTACAATGGCCGCCACGGCAAGCATGTCTGGTGGTTCACCTGGTCGGTCAAGAGCAGTGGATTGCTCAACGAGACGATTCTCGCAGCCCAGACGATGGGCCCGGTCGGCATGGTGCGCAACCTGCCGCAGATGCTTCGCATGACCACGGGCTTCACCCGTACGGGAGGACCCCTGATGCGCGATAAGCAGGCATTCCTCGCCGCGGTGGGCGTACCTGCGAGCATCGGGAAATTGCCGAAACTGGTCAACACGGCCATCGATGACCACCATGAGGTGGTCGCGATTTACAATGCGCTGGACGCGCGATTCTGAGGTGATTCTTGTATGGCGAAAGGACTTCGATATGCCTACTACCCGGGCTGTGTCGCGCAAGGAAGTGCACGCGAGGTCGAGGATGCCGTCCAAGGGCTCGCCGCTGTGCTGGGCATCGAACTGGTCGCCATGACCGGTGCGGCCTGCTGTGGCGCCGGTGTGATGAAGCAGGCAAATTGGAAGCTTCAGGCCACCATCAATGCGCGAACATTCGCTCAAGCCGAGGCCGATGGACTCGACGTGATGACGCCTTGCGCTTCTTGCCAAGGCAACATGCACGAGGACCTGGTCTCACTGCAAGAGGATGCAGTGCTCCGTGAAGAGGTCAACGTGATTCTTGAGCGCGTCAGCGGTCGCCGCTTCGAAGGTGGTTTGCGCATGCGACACCTGCTGCAGATTCTGGTCGAAGATGTCGGCCTCGATGTGATCGCCTCCAAGGTCGTCAATCCAATCAATTTCCCGATCGCCGGCTATTATGGCGCGCCGATGAGCCAAGAGGGTGCCTGTGGCGATGATGATGCCTACGACCCGTCTTACTTCGAGCAGTTGATCGCCGTTCTCGGTGGCAAGCCCGTGGATTGGGATGGCCGCACGGCGAGCGTGGGATTCCCCGGTCTGCTGTCTGAGGAGAAGACGGCGATGCGGATGACTGCGGCCGTCTTGAGCGAAGCCAAGCAGGAGGGTGCGAAGATCATGGCCACGGCCTGCCCGCTGTCCCATGTCAATCTCGACACCTATCAGGTCAAGGCCGGAAAGGTCAGTGGAGAGAAGACCTCGCTCCCGGTCATCCACCTGCCTGAATTGGTCGCTTGGGCGATGGGTTGCGACATCGACCGGCTCGCCCAACTGCGAACCCGAGTGATGGTCACGGGCGATTGATTTCTGCCTCAATCCCCGCGCAGAATGCGGACGATTTGACTGGCCAATGCCACCGATAATCCCGGCACGGCGATGATGTCTTCTTCGCGCGCACGCGCGAGGGCGGCCATCGTCGGCCATCGTTCGAGGATGCGACTGGCAAGTGCCGGACCGATGCCCGGCACCTGTTCGAGCATCGCGCGGGTGATGCCGTTCGCTTCGACGCGTCGCGCTTCAGCCAACGGGCTCGTCGTCGCATCGAGGATCGGATTTTCGGGGTCAAAGGCCCCGCCCACGACAGCATCCGCAGCGCCGATCGCTGCCGTCTCGACCGCATCGAGAGCCCGGTCCGGATGGTCGGCAGCGCGCAGTCTGCGCACGGCGGCAGCGGAGAGATGCTCGAGCATTCGGGTCTCGCGGCGCGCCGACACTGCGATGAATCGAGCCGTCTCTGCCGTGTCGGCCGCGCTGATGATGGACAGGCCATAATCGAGGGTCAGGGTGGCGAGAGCACCCATGATCGCTTGGCCGTGCACCACCCTGTGTTGGTAGATGTCAGCCCCTTCGAGGATGAGCAGGGCACGTGGGGCGGCGCCGACCAGCCGTGTCGCCTGATCGAGCAGTCGCCCATCGAGCAGAGAGTCGACGAAATCCCGGGTCCCTTTGCGTTCGATCAAGATGCGGTCACCGATGCGAACGTCGCCAACCGGCAAGGTGGCGATCTCCACGGTCAGCCCCTCTTGGCGGAGCCGGGCGGCGAGCGCGCTGCTGCCCTCGCGGTGGTCGACGGTGACGACCACGCCGTCACCCTCGGGCAGGGGCGCCTCTTCTTGGAGGGATTGAACCAGACTCTCTGCCGCGAGCAACGGCATGTCGATGATCATCCGGCCGGGATTCTCAGCCGAGGGATAGGCATCCAATCCCGCCTGGCCACGCGGTCGCAGTCGGTCGGCGATATCCGTGGGGTCACGCCTTGTCCTGGCCGGTTCGGGGGTGAGAACGACCTCCGGTGCCACCGTGTCATCCAACACGGGGGCCAATCGATTCGATTCGGATTCCAAGAAGGCGGATGCGCTTCCACCGCCGGCGATCGAGAATGCGGTCAGGTGGGCCCCTTCTGCCCGCACCGGTGCGCCACCACGTTTGCGACGCACCTGTTGAATCGAGCGATGCATGCGCTCCTCTCGATGCTTGGCCGAGGCCCGCGCCCCTTCGTCACGGGTGTCTTTGGCGATCAGCACATGGACGGTGCCGGCCCGCTGACGACCGGTGCGGCCACGTCGCTGGATGGTGCGAATCTCACTGCCGACCGGCTCGTAGAAGATGACGAGGTCGGCATTCGGCACATCGAGTCCCTCCTCGCCCACACTGGTCGCGACCAAGACGTTCGAAACGCCGGAACGGAAGGCATTGAGACTCTCGAGTTGGACCTTCTGACTCATTCCCGCAGAGCCTTCACGGCTGGTTTGGCCGACGAACCGCTGCGGTAGGGCCAACTCGACATCGCCGAGGGTGCGCACGATCTCCTCGACCGTGTCGCGAAGATTGGCGAAGACGATGATGCGACTCTTGGGACTGGATTTCAACTGTCGGCGAACCATGCGCCGAACCATCGTCACCTTGGAGTGACATTCCTCCATTTCAGCCAGACTTTGACGCAGTTGGTCGATGCGGGAATCTGCCGCGAATTCACGCGCGTTCGCCGACTCGTCCTCGCCACCTTTTCCGGCCCTTGCCAAGGTCTCACGGGTGGCGGCGACACCTTGGCAGAGCAGGCAGGAGATGAGATTGCTCAACCGCATCGCAATCGCATTGTCCTTGGCGGCTCTATAGGCGATACTCTCGCCCCGGCCGATGGCGGCGGAGATGCGGATCCTCGCCTCTTGCAAACCACCTGCCGTGACGTGGCCCTGTCGGGTGTAATACCCCAGCCTGCGCTGTCGGTCGACGATGCGCACCAACCAGGTCTCGAAGGGTTTGGCCAACTCTCGCAATTCCACGGGCACCTCGACGAGCACATCGTTGACCTCGAGTCCGGTCGCATACGGTGCCAACAAGGCATCCCCGGGGGGACGCGCGTGGATGTTGATGATGCTCAATCGGTCACAGACCTCGTGGATCTCCGCCTCGACATGACCTGGACTCGCCGTCGCTGCGAGCACCAATCCACCGGGCTGTTGCTCAGCGAAGAGATCGCCGACCTGAGCCATGGCGTGCTTGCCGGTCGCCCGGTGCGCCTCATCGACGATCAGCAGGGCGACATCGGCGAGATTCGTCAGTCCATTCTGCACATCGTTGCGGACCACTTGAGGTGTGGCGACCACAACCCTGGCTGCGCCCCAGATCGACGCCCGCTTCTTGGGCGGGGTCGACCCGGTCAGCCCGACGATGGCATCGCTGTCGAGGGTGAGGAATCTCTGCAGGTCGGCAAGGTGCTGTTCGACCAGTGCATTGGTCGGCGCCAGCATCAGCCCACGGCCGCCATGTTCGCGCAACCGCTCAGCCAACACCATGATTTCGACCGGCGTCTTTCCCATGCCTGTCGGCAACACGAGCAGCGTCGAGGCCGAGAGGCAATGATCGACCGCGGACAGTTGGTAGGCTCGGGCCTCGATCACCCCCGGGGCGAGCAGTTCATGGTCAATCCGCTCGGACATGGCCCTGCTTCCTCCGCGCCACGGTTCTTAGGCAAATCGCTCGGCAGAAGCGGCCAACGTCGAGGGGAACGGCCCTCGATTGGAGGGCATTCTCAACCGAGCCGTTCATATACGAAAGGTAGGTCGGAGGGCCGCTCATCACTGAGCGTCCAGACACCACGGGCAATGCACTGCATCCCACAATACCCCGGATTCCACTTGTGAATCCGAGGTCCGGTGTCACGGTCGCTCCCGAAGTGGCGAGCCGGCGTACTGCCGCTGCGGCGGCCTCTGCACCGAAAAACACTGGAGGAACCCAACATGGGAGATCGACACCGCCCCAAGAAGGGCAGCATGGGCTTTGGCCCACGAAAGAGGGCAAATCGCCCGTACGGCCGCGTCAAGAGCTGGCCGACCACCGATGCATCCGAGGTTCGTGTGCAGGGATTCGCTGGCTGGAAGGCCGGCATGACCCACGTTCTCATGCGCGACCTCAACCCCGGCAGCCCCAGTGCGGGCGCCGAGGTTCGCAAGGCCGTCACCGTTGTCGAAGTTCCGCCGATGCTCGTTCTCGCCGTTCGCGGCTACAAGATGACCCCCTATGGAAAGCAGACCGCCGGCGAGGCCTGGGCGAGCGCTGAGATACTCGCCGATGCCCTGCCCAACCTTCCCCGCCGCATCCCCGAGCGCAAGGAGCACGATGTCGAGGCCCACCTCGAGAAGCTCCAAGAGGCCGACCTCGCCGAAATCCGCATCATCGTCGCCACCCAGCCCACCAAGATCGCCTCGGTCGGTTCCAAGACCCCCGAGATCATGGAGATGGGCCTGACAGGCGGCGATAGCGCCGCACAACTCGAGTGGGCGAACGAGAAGCTCGGCACCGAACTGGGCATCGAGGATGTTTTCGCATCCGGCGCCGACATCGACGTCATCGGTGTCACCAAGGGCTACGGAAACCAGGGTGTTGTCCGCCGATTCGGTGTCAAACTCCTATCCCACAAGAACTCCAAGCGTCGCCGTCAGATCGGCAACATGGGTGACTTCGGAACAGGCTACGTCCGCAAGACCATCCGCCAGGCCGGTCAGACCGGCTACCACCAGCGCACCGAGTACAACAAGCGCATCCTTCGCATCTCCGAGGAGGAGGACAGCCAGATCACCCCCGCGGGCGGCTTCCTTCACTACGGCGAAGTTCAGAATCACTACATGATCATCCAGGGCAGTCTGCCCGGTCCGGCGAAGCGCCTCATCCGCTTCCGCGATGCCTCGCGCCCGCGCGGGGAGCAGCACCCGGTCGACATCACCTACGTCAGCACGGCGTCCAAGCAGGGAGTGTGATTTCATGAAGGTCAAGACATACGATCTCACGAATACCGTCGACGTCGAGGAACTCGAAGCCGGTGTCATCATCGACTACAGCATCGAGGCTGCAGCAGGCAAGAATGTGACTTTGCCAGACGCCTTTGAATCGAGCCACAGGCCCGACCTCATCCGCCGCGCAGTCCACTCTTCACGCGCCAACCGCCGCCAGGCCTACGGTCACCGTGAGCACGAGGGCAAGCGCAAGCCCCAACCCGGCATGAAGCACTCCGTCGAATGGTGGGGCAAGGGTCGCGGTGTATCCCGAATCATGCGCAAGACCGGTCAGCGAACCGGTGCGCAGAACCCGCACACGCGCGGCGGTCGCCGCGCCCACGGACCGATGGTCGCCAAGGACTGGAGCCAGAAACTCAACACCAAGGAATCCAACGCGGCGCGCAACAGCGCGATCGCCGCCACCGCAGACGCCGAGAAGGTGGCTGCGCGCGGACACCGATTCAGCGACGATGTGCGCTTCCCGATCGTCCTCGGAAACTACACCGAAGATGGCGAGGACCACAATGTCGAGAACCTGCCGATGGAGAAGGCGACCAAGAAGTTCATCGCGATGATGGAGAGCATCGGCATTGCCGATGACCTCACGCGCGCGAACGATGGACGCAACATCCGAGCCGGCAAGGGCAAGATGCGCGGCCGTCGCCGTCGCACCCCCAGGAGCGTTCTTCTGGTCGTCGCCCAGCGCGATGGTCTGGCCAAGGCAGCGCGCAACGTCCCCGGTGTGGACGTCGCCGTCGCCAAGGACCTGTGCGCGGAGGATCTCGCGCCCGGCGGTGACGCGGGTCGTCTCACCGTCTGGACGAAGTCGGCGATCGATGCACTGGAGTGATTGAAATGGATCCGTACAAAGTCATCCTGATGCCGTGGATCACGGAGAAGTCTCTGCAGGCGCGTCGCGTCGCATCCGTCGACGACGGATTCTACCAGAACAACAACCGCCTCGAATTCATCGTTCGCCGAGAGGCGAGCAAGGCCGACATCAAGGCCGCCATCGAATCCCTGCTCGAAGTGCGTGTGGCCAAGGTCAACACGCGCGTGACGAAGGAAGGCAAGCACGCCAGCGTCAAGTTGGCGGAAGGCTATGATGCCGAAGAAGCAGCCCTGAAGCTGGGAGCGTTCTGATTGGAGGTGTGATGAATGGGCAAGCGAATTCGTGCACAGCGTCGTGGTTCTTCCCCGAAGAACCGCGTCCGAAGCCACCGGTTCCCCGGTGCAAACCGCCTCCCCCGCCGAGATGGCGATGTCGCCGAGGTCATCGAGATGATCCACTCGCCGGTCCACACAGGACCTCTGGCGAAGATCAAGTTCGACGATGGCGAAACCGGCTTCGTCGCCGCGACCGAAGGCATGTCCGTCGGTCAGACCATCGCCTTTGGCCAAAACGTCAGCCTGCGACCTGGAAATGTGACCAACCTCTCCGAGATTCCCGAGGGAACACCAATCTCCAATGTCGAGTGCCGTCCCGGTGACGGTGGCAAGTTCGCCCGCTCCGGCGGCAACAATGCCATGCTCGAGACACGCATGGGCGACAGGGTCCGCGTGCGACTCCCCAGTGGCACCCTCAAGGATCTCCCCGCCAAGTGTCGAGCCACCATCGGTGTGCTCGCTGGCCACGGCCGCACCGAAAAGCCGCTGATGCGCGCCGGTGCAGCCCACCACCGCGCCAAGGCGCGTGGCAAACTCTACCCGACCGTCTCCGGTGTGGCGATGAATCCCGTCGATCACCCGCACGGTGGTGGCAACCACCAGGCGGTCCACGGACCGAACAGCGTGTCTCGCAACGCGCCCCCCGGCCAGAAGGTCGGCCACATCGCACCCAGCCGTACAGGACGCGGCCGAGGCAAGAGGAAGGAGTGATTCTGAATGGCACGACGCAAGAAGAAGGTCATCCGCACCCCGAAGGCCGCTCGCCGCGCAGCGCGCAAGCGCCGCTCGGGCATCTCGGAACGCCGCAAGAAGGAATTCACCTACCGCGGCCTCTCTGTGGAGGAGCTCAAGGCCCTCCCGATGTTCGCCCCCGAGGAAGACCCCGATGCACTCAGCGTCGAGGCGATCATGCCCTCCCGCGCCCGCCGATCCATGTCCCGTGGCTACGCATCCGGCATCATCAATGGAGGTTCCAACTTGGATGAGGAGCACTTCATCAACCGCCTGCGAG
>CAVOCV010000020.1:0-19938 GCA_963694325.1 Candidatus Thalassarchaeaceae archaeon
TGTCTGTTCACGACCTATTGGTGAGGCTTCATGCAGCTGGACTCGATTCACTACCTGGAGGCGGGGCCGAGATTCTCGATGACGAGGTCAGAGACCGCATCTGCAGAGGCAAGGAGAGCAGTCAGGAATACCTCGATATTCACGAGGCTGCCCACAGCATCGGCATGCCGACAAATTGTACGATGCTCTTCGGAACGGTGGAGACACCGGCCCAGCGCATTGCCCATCTGAGAACACTCCGCCAGCAACAGGCAAAGAGTGGAGGATTCCAATGCTTCGTCCCCTATCCCTTCCTGCCGGACCACAGCCGGCTCCCCGATGCACAGTTGGCGAGTGGGGGTGAGGTGCTCAGGATGATCGCCATCTCTCGACTCATGCTCGATACCATCCCGCACATCAAAGCCTACAGAATGAACATCGGCGATGATCTTGCAGAGTTGGCGCTACGCTGTGGTGCGGATGACATCGACGGGACTGTGGGCCATGAGGAGATCATGCACGAAGCGGGTTCGGACACTCCCTTGGATCACAACCGCAACGAACTCGCTCGACGAATAGTCGACGCCGGTGGAAAACCCGTCCAGCGGAACTCGATCTATACTCGGTTCCGTCGCCATGAACCTGATGATGATGAAGACGGAATCCGACTTCCCGTCGCGACACTGGGGTGAACTCATGCAACGCTGGCATCGAATCCTCGGCCGGGTCTCATTCGTCAATTGTGATCCAATCTATCACGATCTTCCCGATGATTGGGATGTGCTCTCCGCGCCCCCGGCCTGGCTGACGGGTCATTTGCTGCGAAAAGATTGCCTCGTTGCACCCATTCCCGCTGCCGATTTCGCTTCTAATGCAGATCAGCTGCAATTATTGTCAGGGGTGGGCATCGCCTCCAAAGGTGCGGTCGGGTCTGTGCTGCTCTTTGGTGACCGCGACCCATCCCAGATGCGTGATATTGCTTTACCGACGGATTCAGCCACCTCACGCCGTCTTCTGATGCATCTATTGGGTTTGATGGGCTTGGAACCTCGGCCGGTCGACATGGGTCCTGATCTCGGGCAGATGCTCGAGCGCTGCGATGGAGCCCTGCTGATCGGGGACCGGGCACTCGACGAGGCCACCCGCCATCCTGAGTGGATCCGCATGGATCTTGGACAGGCCTGGCAGGACCAGACAGGATTGCCCATGGTGTTCGGTGTCTTCGCTGCGCATCGAGATGCACCCGCCGAACAAGTGGCTAAGGCCCATGCCTTGCTAATGCACCAATTGGACGCCTTTGAAAACGATCCGGATCGACGTCGGGCAGTGGTGCGCAGTACTGCAGAACGTAGTGGATTCCACCCCGACAGAATTGAACGATACTTTGGGGAGGTCATTCACAGACTCGATCAAGAGGCTTGCGAAGGTTTGGAACGTTTTCTCAAGGACGTTTGTGGTATTGAAAACTGGCAGAGTGTCTCACTCTGACTTTTTTTGGGGTTTGCGGCGGATCGGCTTGCGTCGTTTCCTTTGATTGTCAGTGGATTCTTTGAACAATTCCAACGCGCCTTCGATTTCCACCTCTTCATCGAATTTTTCATCTGAATCGCCCTCTTCTGTCGCTTCGACGAGATGCGTGAAGTCCACCTGGGATTCAGTCTGTTCTTCCTTTCTTTGGGATGAAATCGTTCGTCGTACTTTGGGTTCTGGATCTTCTGTGACGACGCGAGAAATATCCTCTCGAACCGCGGCGGGGGGGCGAGGTTGTCTCTTCATGTCCCGTCTGACAGCACCGGGGGGTGTGGGTTGGGTGCGGGGGACCTCCTCCTCTTCCCAATCCTCATCCCAGGCGGCGGCGTCATCGACCATCTCTTCCCAGTCTTGGTCGTCACCTTCCTCCTCGACATCCTCATCATATTCATCCTCATCCTCATCGAGATCAAAATCGATGACATTCTGTCGCCGCATCATCAGCACTACAAGCAAGCCGGTCAAAGCAAAAATGCAGAAGAGTACAGCGAGCCAATAATGTTTCAAATTGTCAAAGGCCTGAGAAATAGGGTCTGGTTCTAACACTGCGGCTTCACCGACGAGGAGTCGAAGACCGGGGTCGTTACGATTCCAAATATCTTGTTCAGCCCGGGTGCCTTTCGAATCATCGACCAACACATGGACGGGGAAATCATGAACGATTTGAGATACCGTTCCACTGGGGGTGGGCAGTCCAGCAGCGAGGGTCACATTGTAGGGGGCCTGAACCTCCTGGCCGATCCAGCCTGTGGTCGTCCAGGTGATGGCGATGCGAGAGCCCCGATCGTCTCGGACCGCACCAGCCAGACCATTGGTGACAGCGCAATCTGCGGATGATGTGAGGAAGGGCAAGCCTTCGATTTGGAGTGCACTATTCCATCGACCTTGGACCCCGATTGGATCGAAGCCATCACAGAGCATGTTTTGACCGATCCGGACTTCATCCGTAGTGATGGCGAGGTTCTCGACCACTGCATAAGAGATGAGTAAGCGAATTCTGTGGCTCTGCTCACTCGTCAGGTGAATCGTCTCGATGATCTTGACATCCGTGCCATCGATCTCAATCCGGATGTTCCGCATCTTGGCCGGGTCGGGGTGGAGCGAGCATTGGCTGCCTGCAATACAGATATTGTCAAATCCATCCCTGATCCCATCACCGTCATCATCGTCATCGATCTGGTCCGGGATTCCATCCTGATCCGTGTCGATGCCGCCAGGCATTCCATCTGTCTGCAACATATGGTCTGAGTAAAGAGCGACAAGATTCGTCCCGGTGGATACAGCGACAAGATTCAGCGTCGGATGGAGGGCGAATGCTGGGCTCTTGTGGCCGGTCACGACGCGGTGAGTGGCCTGCAATTCATCCTGATCATCAAAAACGTAGAATTGAATGTGGCGATTCTCTTCTGTAAAATGTACGGGGACCAATGTCACGAGTTCCTGATCATCGGCTGAGAATTTGATACGCTGTGCGTTTGGCGACACGTCCTTTTGACCCAAGAACGAATGGGTTTGGTCATAATTTCTTAGGAATAACGCGCCGTTGGCAAGATAGGAAAAGATGGTGCCATCGTGACTGAAGCTGCAGTCCTGAATCGAATGTTCAGTGTCCCATCTGTCCACTTCGGTCATGTTGGAGCGCAACCAGAGAATGACCACACCGTCCTCGGCACCGCTGAGAAGGTGTTGCCCGTCGAGAGAATGATCGATGCAGGTGAGTTTTCCTTCGTGGACCGGCGGATAGGTACGATCTTCACCCAAGGCATCGATTGTGCCTTCGTCCATCTTCCATTCTGTGATGCCTCCATCCTCGTTCGTCATGGCGAAGGAAGCATCATCTGGGGCGATGCTCAAGCGATCGACGTTGTTTCCATCCTCGGTATGTCGCGCCCGGGTGAACGTGTTGTCCTCGACTTCGAAGACGACCGCGGCAGGGGTCCCGAGGTGACGGCTCTCCATGCCGATGACCAATCGTGAATCATCCGAGGAAAAGGCCAATGATTGGACCGCATAATTGACCGAAAATCGGCTGATTTCTTCGCGGGTCGCAACATCGACAACCATCACCTGATTGGCATGGCCACTGACCAATAGGGTCCCGTCATGGGAAAATGCAACCGCGGCGCCGAGTTCTGAATCATCAGAAATTTTGATCGCATCCGCCCAAGCCAACCCACTGAGGCCGGCGGCGACGGGTATCATGCTGAGACAGACACAGAGCGCCAAACACATGCCGAGGAAATGTGAGCGGGGGTGAAGGCGATGGCTTCTCACAGTGTGAGCAGGCGACATGACAGACAAAGGCCTTACGGCCTTCTTGTACAGATATCGATGGTTTCTTTGTAATTACTCTGAACCCAAGTGAAAATTCGAGGAACACTTTACGGGTCGGCACCGATGAAATCAATCCCATCCGCGTCGAAATTGGTGTCAATCATGCCGATCGATTGCCCTTCCTTGAGAAATTGGACCACACTCTGTCGACCCTCATCCAAATAATCGATGGTTCGGTCGTTCACATACATCTGGACAAATCGACTGTTTGTCTCGGCATCAATGCCTCGTCCCCATTGACGGGCGAATGCCAATGCTTCATCGGGGTTGGCGATGCTGTGCTCAATCGATTGCTTGACCCAGTCCGTGACCTGTTCACACACAGCCTCACCGAGATCTCGTCGGACAACATTTCCTCCGAGAGGCAATGGCCAGCCGTCGGTGCGTTCATTCCACCAAATTCCAAGATCGAGAAGCAGGTTCAGTCCGTGTGATGCCCAGGTCAACTGCCCTTCATGGATGATGACGCCACTGGCGAATTCACCCGATTCGATTCGGGGGATGATCTCATCGAAGGGAACGATTGCGATATCGACTTCTCCGCAGGCGAGTTTCAGAGCGAGGTGGGCGCTCGTCTTGAGCCCGGGTACGGCGATCGTTTTGGAACAGGCCTCTTCGAGTGTGAGATTCTCTTTGGAGACCAACATCGGACCATAGCCCTCCCCCATCGATGCGCCGCAATTCATCATGGCATAATTCTCGGCGATGTCAGGATAGGCGTGGATGCTGACCGCGCTGACTTCATATTCACCGGCGAGCGCCTTCTGATTCAAGGTCTCAATATCCAGTAATACATGTTCAAAACGATAACCAGGTGTGTCGAATGCACCCGTCGTCAAAGCGTGGAACATGAAAGCGTCATCAGGATCGGGGGAGTGCCCTACGCGAATTGTCCGAATGCCATCCTGTGAGGTCATCGTGCCGGCCGTGCAGCGGTCCCCATATGACGCATTCGGAAGGTGTTGCTCAAGCCCATTACATCGCCCTTAATAGGCCGAGCCGATAGGCGTTGAATGGGATTGACATGGTCGACAAGTCTCGCTTGGCGGTGACAAAGGGTGAACTCGGACCCGTATGCGAAGCGTGCGGCGCACTGATGACCTTCGGTGAATCCTGCACCATCGATGCACAGTATGTCTGTTGGGATTGCTATACGCGCCTGACGGGCGCGGAGGCTAGCACCGATTCAAAGCCCAATCCTGGCCTTCGCATCAGTTGAACTGAGCGTTGAGTTCAAAGGCCGCCGACGAGGCCTTGTTGAGAGGCGGTCGACATGGCGGTGGGTTGGGCACGATATGCATTCAAATTCGGAGAGTATTACCGAACGCGACATCTCGCCGACATGTGGATGCCTCCGCGCCTTCGAACACGAGAATGGATGTTCGACGGTTTCGATGACAGGCCGCCAGAGCGCCACCGAGGTTTTTCACGCCCTGCCGATCTATTGACCCACGTCACGCGCAAGGGTCCGAAGAGTTGTTTCTACTCGACCGCCTATTACCAGGACCCGAACCAGCGTACCATGCTCGAGAAAGGCTGGCGTGGTGCAGACCTTATTTTCGACCTCGATGGAGATCACCTACCGGGGGTGACCGATGGAGATTTCCCCGCGATGTTGGATGTCATTCAAGAACAGGCTTGGCAATTATGGAACGATTTCCTCGAACCTGAATACGGCTTCGATGCCCAGCATCTACAGGTGACTTTTTCAGGTCATCGTGGATTCCATTTGCACTATAGAGCGCCGGATATCTGGGAACTAGATGGCAATGCTCGTCGAGAAATCGTCGCCCATATCAAAGGGGAGGGTGTCGACGTTCACACCCTTCTCTCAGGTCCGGATTGCGCTTGGCGCCGTCGGGTCCTCTCCGGTGTGGATGGGGTTCTCAGCAAACTGGATGTCGCCTCTCGGGATGACACAGAGGGCAGGCAAATGTTGCGTCAATTGAAAGAGATCATCGACATGCGTCGCAAGTCGCCCAACTGTGAGGTCAAATCTTGTGGGGTCGACACGATGCGGTCAATCGCAGATAAGATTCAGGACCCGTCCCGGCGAAAGAATCTCGTCGATGGGATCGAACAAGGCAGTTTGAAACCCGTTTTTGGATCTCGATTGGACAAGGTATTTCGAGAATTGGTCAAAGGGGATGGAACCGTCGTCTTGGGTAATGCAGGTGAAACTGATGAAGTTGTCACAGTCGATGTCAAGAGGGTCATTCGATGGCCCACGAGCTTGCATGGGAAATCTGGCATGAAAGTCGTCGAGTTCCCAATCGATCGGCTCGACCCTGATGGACACAATCCCTTCGACCCACTCACCGAGGCAGTCCCTTGGCAAATGGGAACCAAAGATGTCAAGGTCCAAGCAATCAAACAGGATGCTATTTATCGAATTGGTGAATCCAGTGGACAATTGAGCGAGGGAGAGATTCTCGAAGTTGACGAGGCGACAGCCACCTTCCTCGTCCTCAAAAGATGGGCCGATCCGGCAGAGTGAAACCGAACTCGCGAATCACCAACATGTTGGTGTAGAGGCAGCAACACATCGCAGCATGAGTTAAAGGCGGATGCAGGGTAGACAACAGTGCGGTGAAGCAGACCATGTCTGGTGATGAAGAGAATCCTCCCCTCCCGCCACCGCCGCTGCCTTCTGCGGCCGCTCTGCCACCCCCCCCACCGATGCCGGGGATGGGTGACTTGCCACCGCCCCCTCCCATGCCGATGGGCGCAGATCTACCACCTCCTCCGCCGATGCCCGGTTCAGCGGATCTTCCACCGCCTCCCCCCTTGCCTGGTGCAGCAGGCATGCCAGCACCGCCGCCCTTGCCCGCAGTAGCCGACCTTCCGCCACCACCAGCCATGCCGATTCCACCGCCGGCAATGGCCATGCCCACGCCACCGCCGATGCCTGAGATGCCGGCACTGCCCCCGATGCCAGAGGTTGTGGCTCCTCCTCCCATGCCCGAAATGCCGGCACCGCCCCCGATGCCAGAAGTTGTGGCTCCTCCTCCCATGCCCGAAATGCCGGCACCGCCTCCAATGCCGACGGCGCCAGCGATGCCAGACCCATTGGCGGCATTCGACATTCTTGCTGCAGCACCGGCCGAGGAAGCACCTGCACCGGTGACAGTGGTCGACGATGCGCTCCTCAGCGCATTGGATGCTCCGATCGCAACTATAACCGAAGAAGCCGAACCTGCAGAAGAACCCAAGCCCGAGCCTGCAACCATCACCATCGCCGACTACAAGTGGAAAGATGCGGTACTCGATGCAGTGCTCTCAAAATTCGACATCGGGGATCGAGAAGAATTCCTCGACCATGCCATGGCCTTTGACGGCAATGGCAACAAGTATCTCACCAAGCCGGAGTTGACAGCGGCAGGTGTCGCCTGGGCCGAACTGCATCCAGCAGCTGAACCAGAACCTGAGCCAGAACCGGAACCCGAGCCCGAGCCCGAAATTGTGGCTGAACCGGAGCCTGTCATTGAACCTGAACTCGAGTCTGAGCCCGAACCTGAACCGGAACCTGTCGCAGAATTGCCCGCACCACCTCTTCCCATGCCTGAACCTGCACCGATGCCCGTGCCCGCACCGGCACCCGAGGCCACAGTACAGGTCGAGCCTGCCGCCCCAGCTCCTGCACCAGAGGTAGCTGCACCCGAGCAGACCGATGACTATCGAGAGTTGTGGAAGAGACGTTCTCACAAGTCCCTGCCGCAGATGTATGGTGCAATCGACCGTATCGGAAGTGGTGAGGTCGGCAGCCTCCTCGATCGATACTCCGACCGATTCGGCCATGAACTCGACAGAGAGATTATCGTCATGCGAAAGGCGGAGCAGGATGCTCGACGAGAGGCCGTGCCCACCGTCGAATTACTCTCTGCCCCCGAACCTGAAGTCGATGACGAACCTGTCGAGGTCGATGAGGAACTCAGCACGTGGCTCACAGAGGTCGAAGACCTGCTGCGACCACTCCAACGCGCTTACAAGACTGCAGAATCCAAAGCCGAGAAGAAACGCTTGGCGCCCGCCCTCAAGGTGCTCATCTCCGAGCGAAAGACCCTGCTCGCCGTCATCGCCGGCGATGCCGAGGAAGACGTGCTCGACGATCTCCCCGAACGCCCAGACATGCCCGAGCTCGAGATTACCGAGGCACAAGAAGCCGAGGAAGAGGCCACAGAATCAGAGGATGAATTTGCCGCCTTCTTCGAGATCATCAACCAACTACTCGGGGAAATGCCGGAAGATTGGGTCAACAAATTCCTCGAATCCAAAGGATTCAAGCTCTTCCAGAAGGTCGGTTCCGACCCCGCTGGGAGCGACGTGAAGTCGCGGAAACGCTTCTTCAAGATGATCAACTCAGAACTCGGCGACATGCCGGAAGACATGCTGGATGCATTCGTGAACTCGCCCGAATTCCAGTTGTATCAGACCATAGGCGAAATCTACGGAGCGTGAATTGAATGGGACTTCTCGAGAAGGCCGGCCAGAAGAGAGACGAAGACAAGCCAAAGGCGCCTACGAAAGCCGAAGCGGCAAAGCCCAAGCGGGCACGTGCAGCACGAAAACCACGTGCTGAAAAGCCGCAGAAGCAAGAGAAGCCCACGCGAGAGCGAAAGGCCCGTGAACCCCGTCAACCGAGAACCATGCCCGAGGACTTCGAACTCGCAGGCCGTGCGGCCAAAGGTGCCCGTGGTCTCGTCGATTTCATCGTCAATTACGCCGGTGTCGGTGGACTGCTCGGTTATACTGCCGCAGGTTCCAATTTCAATCCGACCTGGTTGCTGGTCGGCGCACTGTTACCGATTCTACTCAACATGGTCTTCTTGCCCATGAAGACGAACCGAACGATCGGCATGTTCCTCACCCGTACCCGATATGTCAGTCACAAGGGAGATCATCCGCACTGGACCCATCTGACGGTCTCGAATCTCACTGGCCTGCTGATCATGGGTGGATTGGCCTTTGCCCTGATGGGGACGAGCGAATTGACCGGTGGCCAAGGAGACAAAGATGCCGGCACCAAGTATCTGGTGATGGGCATTTGCCTCCTCCTCATTCCGGCAGCGGATTACATCGTCACAAAAATTCGCAAAGCCAACGGTGAGATGCAGAATATGTGGGATACGATCTACGGTTGCTGGTTCGTCGTCGCACAGCGCGAGGAATCCGATGCCCGCTGGATGTCACGCCTCGAATCGCTTGGCGATTGGGGCGAGAAGAAAGGCTGGTCTGGTGCCGATGAAGAAGAATCAGAAGATGCCTCAGATTGACATTTGAACAGAGAGGTCACCCCATTGAGCCCACTGACTCTGATTTTCCTCTATGCCGGATTGGCAATTACAGCCTCTTTTCTCTGTTCAATACTCGAAGCCGTACTGCTGTCCACGAGCCGCGGCCACGTCGCGGTGCTCGAGTCCCAAGGGAGCAAAACCGCTTCCCTTTGGCTGCGTTTCAAGGATGATCCCGAGCGGCCATTGACCGCGATTCTTACCCTCAATACCATCGCACATACCGTCGGTGCGCTCGGCGTAGGCACCCAGGTGCAAGCAATGAATGATGGCGAGTATACCATGGCCATCGCATCCGCGCTCCTGACGGTCGCTGTTCTGTTGTTCAGCGAAATCCTCCCGAAAACATTGGGCACACTCTATTGGAAGCAATTGTGCAAACCGAGTGCGCATGTCCTTCAATTTCTGATTCTCGTCCTCATCTGGGTCGTCGTCCCCATCGAATTGGTGCGACGGCTCTTTCCGACCCCCGAACAGGAAACAGTATCTCGAGAGGAACTCGCCGCCCTCGCTGACATCGGTGAAGCCGAGGGATCCATCGAAGAAGATGAGGAGACCGTCATCACCAATCTACTGAGATTGAGAGAAATTCTGGTCAGCGAGGTGATGACCCCACGGGTCGTCATGAACACATTGTACAGTGATTGGACAGTAGATAAGGCCCTGGAAGAGATGCCCATCATGACACATGGACGCATGCCGGTGGCTGGACAGTCCATCGACGAGATTCTCGGGATCGTTCTTCGCAGTGAGATTCTCCGCAAAGCGGCTGCGGATGAAGATGACATTACGATGCAAGAATTGATGCGACCCGTGACGACGATTCACGAGTCAGCCTCCGTCGATGCTGCGCTAGATGTTTTGTTGGACAAGCGAGAACAGATTCTCATCATATCAGATGAGTTCGGTGGGACGCGTGGTATCCTGACGATGGAGGACATCATCGAGACCCTCCTCGGTGTGGAAATCGTTGACGAAGAAGACCTCGATGCCATTCAAGAGGGGACGACCGCCGAGGATCTACGGGAATTCGCCAAGGAGCGCGCGGCCCAGTTCAATGGAGATTCTCCCTGACACAGCGGCGCATTGATAGCCCGGCGTCGGACAAAACTTCCCGGAGGACAACCCATGTCAGGCGAACACGTGCTCATCTGTGTCGCCTGGCCCTATGCGAACGGTCCACTTCACCTCGGTCACGTCGCCGGGTGTTACCTTCCGCCCGACATTCACGCACGATGGGAACGTGCACGTGGCAATCGGGTGTTGATGGTCTCGGGCTCGGATGAGCATGGTACACCGATCACTGTCACCGCTGAAACCCAAGGCATCCACCCACAAGATGTGGTCGACAGATATCACGCGATCAACAGCCAAGCCTTGCTTGATCTCGGCTGCTCCTGGGAACCCAATATCGACCCCCGCGGCATCGAGCATGGTGGTTCTCTGTTCAATCGGACATCAGACCCCGAACACAAGGCCATCGTCCAACAGAATTTTATCGACCTGCTAGAGGCGGGATTGTTCGAACAGAAGACCATGCAACAATACTACGAATTGCGCGAAGGCGGTGGAAGATTCCTCCCGGATCGCTATGTCGAAGGAGAGTGCCCCAATTGTGGAGAAGATGGTGCGAGAGGAGACCAGTGTGACGAGTGTGGAACCACTTACGAAGCGCATGAGTTGCAAAATCCCCGCTCGAAAATGAACCCTGAGGCCGCGATTGAAATTCGAGATTCAGAACATTTCTTCTACCGACTCGACCGATTCCAAGACGTTCTTGAAATGCATTCAGAAGAACGCCACCCAGACTGGAAAGCCAATGTTCGTGCGATGACCAAACAATGGCTAGACATGGGCTTGCGACCCCGTGCCGTCACCCGTGATTTGGAATGGGGCATCTCTCTGCCCCTCGACGGCGATGCCTGGGATGGCAAATGTGTCTACGTCTGGTTCGAAGCCGTTCAGGGCTACCTCTCCTGTGCGAAAATCTGGTCGGAGCGCCACTCGGATGGCGAGGATTGGCAGAAGTGGTGGAAGATTGCAGAGGATGGGTCCGTGCCGCGTCACCTCTACTTCCTCGGCAAGGACAACATTCCATTCCACACCGTCATCTGGCCGGCGCTGATCATGGGCCTCAATCATGCGCACAATGGCTTGGGCGAGAATGATCTCATCACCTTGCCCGGACCGGGTGACCTTGCACTCGAACACAATGTGCCGGCCATGGAATACCTGATGTTGGCTGGGGGTCAATTCAGCAAGAGCCGTAAACACGCGGTCTGGTTGCCCGCCTTTCTCGAGCGATTCGACCCGGATACACTGCGCTATTATCTGTCCATCAACATGCCAGAGAATCATGATACCGATTTCAATTGGCCAGATTTCGTCGAGAAGATCAACAATGAATTGAACGGAACCTACGGCAATTACGTCAATCGGGTGATGAGCTTAGGCAACCGCCTCGAAGGAGAGATTCCACTGGAGGCTTGGGAGGACCTTGAGGTGTGTGAGGCCGAGTGCAAGCGCTTGGAAGAAATCCATGGACAGATCACGCAGAGCCTCGGCCGCCATCGCTACAAGGAAGCTCTGCGCCATGTGATGTCTGCGGCACAGTACGGGAACCAGATGCTGCAGCAAGCCGCGCCCTGGGTGGCTCTGAAGGACCTTCAGGCCGAAGGATCCGCAGCGAGTCTCGCCCGACTCGCCTTTGGATGGCGACTGGCTCGCTTCTTGGCCATCACATCCCAACCCTTCCTGCCGTTCAGTGCCCAGCGGTTGTGGACCATGCTCGGGCAATCGGGAAAGGTGTCCGACGCCGCCTGGGAGGATGCCATCGATTGGCAAACACCTCTGACATGGTCTGACGTGAGTGAAACCCTATTCGCACGCTTGGACCTCGATGAGATCCTCGATCAAGAGCAGGCACTCGCAGGAGACACTGCGGTGGAGCCTACCGCGGACCCCGGTCATGGCGTGAAGGGTACTGGCAAAGGCAAGGGCAAGAAGAAGGAGGCAGAGAAGATGAAGGAAACCCCAGAGGGCACGACGACACTCGATTTTGAGACTTTCATGCAGGTGGACCTGCGCACAGGGACGATCACCTCGGTTGAGGACCATCCCAATGCGGACAAATTGTATGTCGTTACCATCGATGATGGCAGCGAATCGGGCCGTACGGTCTGTGCCGGACTCAAAGAATTCTACACGCCGGAGGAGATGACGGGGAAGTCGGTTGTCTTCGTCGCGAACCTTGCACCACGCAAATTGAGAGGCATCCTCTCAGAGGGTATGATCTGTGCTGCGGACGATGGGGAAGGCGCGGTTCGCCTGATCACAATCGATGGTGATATTCGCCCTGGAAGTCAAGTTCGTTGAACGGTCTATATACCATCAGGTCGGTCAAAGAATTCCCATTGCAAGTCAAGAATTTCTTGCCGGGTCTCCGCATTCTTGTAGGCTTTGAGCGGTTCTTCATTCAGGATAAGGAATTGTTCACCCCATCCGAATGGAGCGAGGATTCTCCGTGCCTGATCATCCCGGTCGAGCAAGACCAAGCACATGGCGAGGGCCTCCACAGTTGACAGCCGACCCGGTTTGCCCCATGAGACGGGATTTGCAGCGAGGACCAAGGGTAGGGTTCGGCCCTCGAGTCGCGGGCTGCGCTTCTTGACTTGAACCAAGGATTCGTCAAGTTGCTTCCAAGAGCAATCCAAGGCGACCAGCGATACACCCCGTTCGATCAACGGCAGGTCATCGGGACCGAGAACGATTCCCGCGGCCGGGTCGAGCAAGAATCCGCGGCGTGGTGGCCTTCGCGTGTTGAAATGCAGAATGGCGAGATCTCGGCTCGCAAGTTTTCTCGCCGTGCACTTCTTCGGATCATCCTGATCGAGATGGATGATGTGCAAGGGCACATCTTCGTCCATGGAATTCCTCTCCGTCGCCCTCAGAGGTCTTTCTTTGCGCGCTCGTAGAAGTCGGCCATGGTCATCGATCGGTCAGAGGTCTTGTTGACGTCACGTTCCTCTTCCGCCTCGCGCTCGATCAGCAGTTTGATGTTGAGAATGCGCTCGAATTTCTTGATCACCCCATCGGAGGGTCGCTTGCCCCCTTCGGTGTGCTGAACGATGTTGACCCGCTCGGCCATTCGCTTGGCCAATTCACGCTGGTCCCATCCCTTGGCGACCCGACCATCACGTACGGTATTGGCGAAATCATCTCTCAGTGCCTTCTCGCGGCGCATCATGATGTCCTTGCCCTTGTGGCCAATGCCACCGTATCCGCCAGAAGTGCGGGTCCTGGTTCGCGTCGGTGCAGTGCGAGCAGACGGGGTCGTTGTTGGCCGCGGTGCTGGTGCCTCGGGAGCATCCAATCCCATGCGTTCGATACACCGGACACAGGCTTCGACAGGCGCACGCGCCATCGTCGTTTGTCGGGTGGCGACTTTGACCGCCCCACAGATCTCGCAATCTCCCATGCCATCCCCGGCGAGGGGTCGCGGCGGTCCGCCTTCAAGTTTCACACCTGAGAGCAACCCGATTTCAGACAGTCTTCATCTACTCCGGATGTCCCCGCTCGTCCCATGACCGCGGATTCGGACACCCTCTCACCCGGGCAAGATGACTCCAGACCGACCCGAGAGGATGATGGGGTCGATGCGCAATTGACCCGGCTGGAACGAGATTTTCGTGAATTGACCGACCGCTCCCAACAACTCCTGACCGACCGGGTCTACCTCGAGAATGAGGTCGGTCAACAAAAGAAGAAGGTCAACCGATTGGAGGAGGAGATTCGCATGTTGCGCTCACCGCCCCACATCATCGGTCATGTTCAAGACAAAATTGGCGAGGACAAGGTCGTCGTAAGGTCGTCCAATGGCACGGTATTCCTTGTGACAGCAAACCCTAGAATCGATGGAGACCTGCTCAAGCCTGGTGCCCGTGTCGCTCTCAATCAGGATACTCTCTCCGTCATCGAGGTGCTGCACGATGCCTGGGACCCGTTGGTTACTGGGGCCGAGATGATCGAGCGGCCCGATATCACCTATGCCGACCTCGGTGGACTCAGCGAACAGATTCAATTGATCAAGGAAAGTGTCGAACTTCCATTGTCCTCCCCTGAATCCTTCACCCGATTCGGCATCAAGCCGCCCAAGGGCGTGCTCTTGGTCGGCCCACCGGGTTGCGGCAAGACGATGCTCGCAAAGGCGGTCGCCTCATCCACAGAATGCGCTTTCATCCGCTTGGTGGGCAGTGAATTGGCCCAGAAGTACATCGGTGAGGGTGGACGCATGGTCCGTGAACTCTTTGACCTCGCCAGAGAAAAGGCGCCATCCATCGTCTTCATCGATGAGATTGACGCCATCGGTGCAAAGCGGCTCGACACGGCGACCAGCGGCGACCGAGAGGTGCAACGTACCTTGATGCAGCTACTCGCTGAACTCGACGGATTCGATGCATTGGACGATGTCAAACTCATCGCCGCGACGAACCGGCCGGACATCCTCGACGAAGCCCTTCTCCGTCCAGGCCGATTCGATCGAATCATCGAGATTCCACTCCCGGATGAGGATGGGCGCAAGGCCATTCTCTCAATTCACATGAAGCCGATGCCGAAAGCCAAGGGCCTCAAGGTCAAGGATGTCGTCTCACAGACGAAGGGCTTCAGCGGCGCTGAACTGAAGGCGGGTTGTGTCGAGGCGGCGATGGTCGCCATCCGTGCAGAACGCAAGACTGTTTCACTGAAGGATTTCAAAACAGCCATCACTCAAATCAAGGAAAAGAAGATCACTTCCGTCCGAGGAGACGCACCAGAAGACCTGTTCGGTTGAGGACAACCCTCATGTGCGGGGGTCAAGGCAGTGCGCGGCATGAGCAGTCTGGTCGAATGCGTCCCCAACTTCAGTGAGGGCCGGGATCTCGTCAAGGTAGAAGCGATCGTGGATGCTGCACGTGGCATTGAGGGTTGCAAGGTTCTCTCAGCAGAACCGGATGCGGATTACAATCGAACCGTCGTCACACTCGCCGGTTCACCCGACGGTGTGTCCGAAGCCGCCTTCCGCCTCATTCGAGCTGCCAAAGAACACATCGACATGCGTGAACAGACCGGCGAACATCCTCGATTGGGCGCGGTCGACGTCTGTCCATTTATCCCACTCCGCAATTCATCCTACGAAGATTGTGCGGCCCATGCCCATGCATTGGGTCAGCGTGTCGCCAATGAACTGGCTCTACCTGTCTTCTTCTATGGAGATGCAGCATCCTCAGATGCACGCAAGGTACTCTCGGTTCTTCGAAAGGAGCAGTACGAAGGACTCGAAGCGCGTTATACAGGCGGAGAGACAGGTCATGGCGAAGCAACCCGTCTGGCAGACCTAGGCCCGACGGAGTGGAATGAGACCCTCGCTCGGTTCGGTGCTGTGGTCATTGGCGCACGGCCCATCCTCGTCGCCTACAATGTCAATCTCTCCGAAACCGATGCTGAAGTTGCGAAGATGTGCGGCACCATCGTGCGCGCATCGGGACGTCTGATCAAAGCGGGCGAGAAACGCATGCGGGTGTCCGGCATGTTGGCCAAGGTGCAGGGCATGGGCCTGCCGTTGGAATCTCACGGCATCAGTCAGGTCAGTATGAATCTCCAGGACGTTTCTGTCACCGACATGCACGATGCATACGAGTGCATCCGGTCACTGGCTGCAGATCACGGCGTCGAGGTTTGTGGCAGTGAACTCGTCGGTTTGGCTCCCCTTTCCTCTTTCCTGAACGCTGGACTCTGGTACCATCCCGACCCGGAGAACGCTTCCGAGGAGGCCTTGGTGAGCGCTGCGGTCGAGGGTTTGGGACTCGACCAACTCGACCCATTCAACCCCCGAGAAAGAATCATTGAGTATGCCGCGGAGGGAGCCTGATGAGTGAATATGGTGACATGACGCTTGACGCCTACCGAGATGCGCTCGCCTCGAATCAGCCCACCCCTGGCGGTGGCTCGGCCGCAGCGGTTGCACTCAGTCAAGCCGCGGCACTGACCATCATGGTATGCGAATTGACGCTGAAGGGTGAGAAATGGATCGAGGGGCATGAAATCGCCACCGAGACTCGAGCCCTTGCAACGCCATTGCTGGAACGCGGCCATGAGCTGGCCCACGAAGATGCCCACTCCTTTGATGGGGTCATGGCAGCCTTCCGCATGCCCAAAGAATCAGATGACGAGAAAGCGGCACGTAGAGCAGCCATTCATGCTGGCACCCTCGTCGCCGCTGAAGTTCCTCTTGAAACAGCCAATGCCGCATTCGAATTGCTGACGGCCCTCTCCGGGCTCGCAGTCCATGGGAATGCAAATGCTGTGACCGATGTCGGTGTCGCGGGCCTGCTCGCCAGCGCCGCCTGTAAAGGTGCACTGTTCAATGTCGAGATCAATCTCCTCGGTCTGCCCGAGGATGTCGGTGGCGAACTTCGAGATGCGCACGACGCTCTCAAGTCACGCTGCAAAGATGAGAGCCGCGCTGTGATGCAGGCTGTCAATTCAAGGATGCACGATTGAGAGCCGATTCCAGTCTGTCCATGGCGGACTCGATATCCGACACACCCACCGCTCCGATGCTGATGCGGAACCATCCAGTGTTCTCGGTGAGCCCGAAGGCTTGGAAGGGGACGACTGCGACCCCAGCTTCATCGAGAAGCCAACGACGGATCTCCTCATTCGTCTCCACGTTAAGCAGGTCAAACAGATTGAATCGTGTCGCGAGATAGATGCCACCCTGAGGTCGAATGAAATCGATGTCGAAACGTGAAAGGGAGGTCAAGCGAATTTGAAGTGCATCCATCCGGACAGCGATCCGTTCGTCCATGTCTTCGAAGAATGCATCTAGGGCGGCTGGATCAGCATACAGTTCAGCGGCGGCCTTCTGAATCGGCCGTGCGGGCCAAGATCCCATGTGACCGATCAATGCGATCACGGGTGGTGCGAGCGAGGGCGGCAAAGCCATCCAACCCAGTCTCAAACCAGTCCCAGTCAATGATTTGGAAATTGCATCCAAGGTAATGGTGAAGTCGAACATCTCCGGCCGGACCTGGACCGGATGAACATGGTCGACACCGGGTGCAGTCATCGTTGCATAGACCTGATCATAGACGAGCATGACGGGTTTGCGACCCGATTTTCGGCGTGCGTTATTCTCCGTGAGTACCACATCACAGATGTCCCCCAATTCCTCGGCTGTGAAACATGTGCCCGCGGGATTCAACGGGCTATTGAGAATCAGAACGCGAATTTCCTCGATTCGTTCGGCTAGTTTGGCGGCGGTCGGCAGGAATCGACTCTCCGCCGTCCCCTGTATTGGGATGGGCACGGCATCATTGATGTGGACGTAATAGTGATTATTCCAGGCCGGTACACCATGGGCGAGACCTTCGCCCGGCTCGAGAAAGAGCTTGAACGAAGCATAGAGAACAGGCCGTGCACCCGAACCGACGATGATGCCCTGTTCGCCAACATCGACACCGTAGCGTGCATTCATGAATTCAGCGAGACTCTTGCGCAGTTCTGGCAATCCGGCAGCAGGAGGATAATTTGTCTCTCGAGAGGCGACGGCTGAAAGCATCCCCTCAACCAATGCATCTGGGATATCGAATTCTGCAGGGGAAAAATCGCCGACCGTGAAAGGAGCGACATCCCGCCCCTCTGCGATCATGGCACGAACATCTGTGGCGATGGAGAGAATTCGGCTGCGCTCCATGCCATTGGCCATCTCGGAGAGTCGCCAAGCAGCATCCTCAACCATGTGGCCCCTTGCGGTGAAGGACCGTCCTTAGCCTCGACCCAACCGTCCACTGCAGAGAGAAGACTCAAGGGCGAGCGTCGGCCGATTGCTTTCCATGCCCTTGCGCTCATTGGTCGATGGCATACCCCATCCATTGCCCGACCACCCCGGAACGGATCCGAGCGTCGACCATGCGCCGCGGCGCAAGGACATCCTGACTTCGGATGAGAAACGGCTCGCATTGCGCAATGCGCTTCGCTACTTCCCGGCGGGAGACCACGGTGAACTCGCCCCTGAATTTGTTGAGGAGTTGCAAGGTTTCGGCCGCATCCACATGCATCGTTTGCGCCCGACCGAATATGAGATGCGCGCCCATCCCATCACAGATTACCCCGCTAAATCCAATCAGGCCGCAGCGATCATGATGATGATCCAGAACAATCTCGACCCGGCCGTCGCTCAATTCCCCCACGAACTGATCACCTACGGAGGGAATGGGTCCGTGTTCCAGAACTGGGCACAATACCGCCTGGTGATGGCCTATCTCTCAAAGATGACCGATGCACAGACCTTGGTCATGTATTCTGGCCATCCCCTCGGCTTATTCCCCAGCCATGTCGACGCCCCGCGTGTCGTCATCACCAACGGCATGGTCATCCCCAATCATTCCAGTCAAGACGATTACGAACGCATGAATGCACTCGGCGTCAGTCAATACGGGCAAATGACGGCGGGGTCCTACATGTACATCGGCCCACAAGGCATCGTTCACGGGACGACAATCACCCTTCTCAACGCAGCCAGAAAGTACCTCGGCAAGGAGAATCTCGGCGGGGTCACCTTCGTCACCAGTGGATTGGGTGGCATGTCGGGTGCCCAAGCAAAGGCCGCGGTCATTGCTGGGGCCAGCTGCATCATCGCTGAGGTCAATCCCGCGGCTGCACACAAGCGGCATGAACAGGGATGGCTGGACCAGATCGCCAACGATGTGGACGATGCCATCGATCGCATGCAAGGGGCAGCGGCAGCAAACAAGGCTGTCTCCATCGGATTCATCGGGAACATCGTCGATCTGTGGGAGCGACTCGTCGACCGCAGCGTTCACGTCGACCTCGGCAGTGACCAGACCAGTCTACACAATCCGCATCAAGGGGGGTACTTCCCCGCTGGTATCACCTTTGAAGAGGGGAGATTACTGATGGCAAACGACCCAGAATCTTTCACAGCGGCCGTCTCTACATCTCTCGTCCGACATGCAGCAGCCATCCACAGAATGGTCGACGGTGGCATGCATTTCTGGGATTATGGCAATGCCTTCCTGCTCGAGGCCTCGCGCGCGGGTGCAGACATTCTCAATGCTGACGGTTCCTTCCGCTATCCCTCGTATGTTGAGGATATCATGGGCCCGATGTGTTTCGATTATGGATTCGGCCCCTTCCGTTGGGTGTGTTGTTCTGGAGATCCTGCAGACTTGGCCACCACGGACCGAATCGCTGGCCAAGTCCTGATAGAGATGGCGAAGACCTGCTCTCCTGAGATTCGCCAGCAGATGCTCGACAATGTCCGATGGATCGGCCAAGCGGCCGAGAATGAAATGGTCGTCGGCAGTCAAGCGCGCATCCTGTATGCGGACGAATCGGGCCGCCGCAACATCGCCCAGGCCTTCAACGACGCCATCCAAGCGGGAGACATCTCTGGGCCGGTTGTGCTCGGACGTGACCACCACGATGTCAGCGGCACGGATTCTCCCTATCGAGAGACGGCCAACATTCGGGATGGTTCGATGTTCACCGCCGACATGGCGGTTCAGAATTTCGTCGGCGACAGTTTTCGAGGCGCCACGTGGGTCAGCCTACACAACGGTGGGGGCGTCGGCTGGGGTGAGGCGATCAACGGCGGGTACGGATTGCTGCTTGACGGAAGCGAGGACGCATCTCGGCGTATGCAAAGCATGTTGAACTGGGATGTGAACAACGGAATCGCCCGACGTGCTTGGGCCCGTAACTCAGGAGCTGAATTTGCAATTCGGTCCGCTATGGAACGAAT
>CAVOCV010000021.1:0-19852 GCA_963694325.1 Candidatus Thalassarchaeaceae archaeon
TCTCGTCCGCGATTCATCGCGACGATGGCGATCTCATATTCGCTCTCCATCGACCAGACGATGCTGTCTGTATCGTTGTGAAGTGAGGTATAGGTGCCGCGTCGCAGCGGTGTGTTTTGTTCGCGCAACTGACCGATCTGTTCGACCTGTCGTTGGAGTGTGGATTCCCATTCACTGAGATTTTCGGTCCGCAGCATGTGACGATTGTCGGGGTCGGCGCCGCCGAATTCGCCGTATTCATCGCCCTGGTAGATCATCGCTGCCCCCGGCGTGGTCATCAGCCAGGTGAAGGCCTGCAAGGCCGTCTGATAGGGCTCCTCGGTGCCGGGCTGGCCCGGCAATCCATCCTCCTCCCATTGATTCCATTCATCCTCGGTACCGGGGTCGGCACGAGATGCGAATCGGGGCACGTCGTGGCTGCCGATGAAGGGCACCATGGTCGCGCCATCGACGTACTGGTCCTGGCTGCGCGCCGTCCAATAGTCGAGATGCTCGTAATCCATCACACCACTGGTGAACACATTGTCAACCACGGCATGGTAGAGCACGAAGTCGGCCTGACCGTCGAGTTGGCCATCGCCGATGTAGCGATTGATTGTGTCGTATTGTTCGCGATTCTCATCCAATGAGTGGCCCGCCCAGCCCATCGCCGTCTCGCCCTTGAGATAGTAATCGGTGCCAGCAGTTTCGAAGCGTTCGTTGATGCGAACCGCGAGGTTGGTGACCGCCAAATCCTCGACATGCTTGACCGCGTCGATGCGCCCGCCATCCAAGTCGAAGGTCTCCATCCACCACATCACGTCCTCGATCATCTGCTCGGAAGCGTTGCGATTTCGCCAGTTCACATCCGGAAGATAGGATGCGAATTGGCAGTCGATTCTCTCCTCGGTCCAATCGCAGTCTTCAGAACCACAGATGCAGCCTTGGGTGAACCAATCGGGGTGCTCCAGCACGTATTCGTGCTCCTCGTGCACGTGATTGACGACGAAGTCGCCGAGCACGCGGATGCCCGCATTGTGAGCGGATTGAATCAAATCGTGGAGGTCTTCCTTAGAGCCCAGTCTCTCATCGACGCCGCGCGCCGAGACCGGCCAATAGCCGTGATAAGCTGCGACTTGATGGTCGCCATCCGAACTCGACCCGCTGCCATTCGCCACCGCATTGAACGGCGTCAACCAGAGCGCATTCACCCCAAGTTGGTCGAAATATCCATTCTGAATCATCTGGGTGACGCCAGCGAAGTCGCCACCCATCCAGTCGGCGCCATTGGAGACGGCATTCATCGGTGGCCGGTCATTGCTCGGATCGCCATTGACGAAGCGGTCGGTCATGACCATGTAGATCAGGGCGTCCTCCCAGACGAAATCGCGCTGTGGTCCAACCCAAAAGGGCAACAGCAGGTCTTCTGCTGCGGTGCCATCGGCGTCTGTGGCTTGCAGATGTAGCGTATGCTTGCCCTCGGCAAAGCTTGTGAGATCCGTCGTCCAAGACCAGGTCGTTGCATCCCAGTCCATCGCATCGAGATCTTCGGAGATGGAGTCGGGTTCGCCGCCGTCTGTCCCCGCGTGCCAGAGCACGGTCAGGGTGTCATTTTCGACAGTTGCCGTGAAGATGCCGCGCGAGGTATCCGCCACGCGCACGACGCTATTTTCAAAACCGCCGCAATAACCGCGGTAGGCTTCACTGGAATCGAAGGTCCAGACATCATCGACGATGAGCTTGTAGCAATACATACCGGCATTCAGGTCCATCGAGACCGACCATTCTTCGCCAACTAGGGCGAGGTCGGTTCGACCTTGCCAATCATCCCATTCACCGGCCACTTGGACGCTATTGGCGGCACCAGAGTAGGTGAAAATCGTCCCTGATTCGCGGACCCGAACTGGATCTGCATCGGCACTGGCCGTCATTGGCAAGCCCGCCAAAAGCAGGAGTCCGACGAGCATCAGGGCCTTTCGCATGGGTCTCACTCAGGGGGGAAGAGGGTGTTCGCAGTCTCAACGATTTCGTCGATGTGTTTGCACAGGAATCCACGCACAAATTCGTTCGCGGGGTCGTTGTAAACGTCCAACGGGGCTCCATGTTGCTGAAGGACGCCCTCGTTGAGAATGGCGATTCTGTCGGCGAGTGTCATCGCCTCGATCTGGTCGTGGGTGACGTAGACTGTTGTCGTGCCCAAGGTGTCGTGCAGTCGACGGATTTCGGCGCGCATCTGGTGGCGTAGTTCTGCATCGAGGTTTGAAAGTGGTTCATCCATCAGGAGGACTTTGGGTTGACGGATGAGGGCCCGACCCAGTGCGACGCGCTGTCGTTGACCGCCGCTGAGTTGCTTGGGTTTCTTGTCGAGTTGGTCGGTCAATTCCATCAGCTTGGCCGTGTCTTGTACCCGCTGGACAATCTCCGTGTCGGAGAGTCGTGCCTCTCCCTTGGCCATGCGCAGTCCGAAAGAGAGATTCTCGGCGATGGTCATGTGCGGATAGAGCGCATAGGATTGGAAGACCATGCCGAGTCCACGGGCGCCGGGTGGCAGGTCATTGACCACTGCGCCATCGATGAGGATGCTGCCCTCGCTGACATCTTCAAGGCCCGCGAGCATGCGAAGTGTGGTTGATTTCCCACAACCGGATGGTCCGAGCAGAACGAGGAATTCTCCGTCTCGAATCTCGAGGTCAAGGCCCTTGACGGCCTCAAATTCATTCTCGTATCGCTTCGTGACGTTCTCATATCTGACTTCGACCATTGGATCACCCCTTGACGCTCCCGGCACTCAATCCCTCGACGAGGAACCGCTGGAAGAAGATGAAAAGGATGACGACGGGCAGACTGACGAGCAGGGAGGCCGCGGCGAAGTCTCCCCAGGCTTGGCCGGTCGAGGAGATCAGGCTTGCCAACCCCACGGGAAGGGTGTACATGTCGTTGGATGTGTTGAAGGTCAGTGCGAGCAGGTATTCGTTCCACGCGGCGAGGAAGCTGAACAGGGCCGTGACGGCGACGGCGGGGATCGACAAGGGCAGGACGACTTTGTAGAATACTTGGAATTGGTTGCAACCATCGAGCAGTGCCGCTTCCTCCAGTTCTCTTGGCACGGTGTCGAAGAAGCCCTTCAGCATCCAGACGCAGAGTGGCAAGGCGGTGACGCTGTAGGCGAGGATCAGCCCGAGACTGGTGTTGAGCAATCCGAGTGACTTCATGACCATGAAATAGGGCACGAGGATGATGATGCCGGGAAACATCTGGACGAGCAGGAAGGCGAACATCGCGCCGTCACGGCCGCGGAATCGGTAGCGGGCGAAGGCATAGGCGGCCGGGACGGCCAATAACAACCCCATGAGGGTCGTGCCGAGGCTGACGATGAGTGAATTTCTCAGCCAAATCCAGAAGGAAGAATCGCCATCGAGCATCTTTTCGAAGTGTTCGGTGGTCCAGTCCGAACTGCCGATGTCGCCACCGAGGATGTTGCCGGGAGACAGGGCGACATCGAGAATCCACAGCACGGGCAGGAGGACGATGGAGACGGCGTGGAGCAGCAGAATGTGCGCACCGGCGGCGCCGAGGCGCGGCGACAGGGCCTTGTTGCGCGCCAAGCCCGCCTCGGCCCCTTCGGTCGTGATGCGACCCTTGGCCCAGGCCGAGACAATCGGGCTTGAGAGCCAAACCAAGGCGAGGCTGGCGGGGATGATCAGCCAAGCGAGGACGAAGATGTCAATCGCCATCTGGGGCCCTGCCGCGAATCGCAGGATGGCGATGAGCAGCACCAGGCCGGCCTTGGCCAGCGCCATATCCCGCTTCCATCCATTTTCCCCATCGGGCAGCAACCACCAGAGCAAGCCCATGGCTCCACAGGCGAGCAGTCCCAGTTGCAGTGTCACGGCGGATGCGCGGATCCAATCCGTGCTGAGCAATGCCACATTGATGGCGATGGCGATGGGAATCCACAATCGGAGGGTGGAAACCTCGGCGGGTGTATACCAGCGCTTGGCCAGACCCCACGACTCTTTCATGCGCTGGCCTCCGTCGCTTGGGTGCGCTTCATGTAGACCCATGAGAAGGCGATGAGCATGGCGAAGATGACCACAGACCAGGCCGCTGCGACGCCATATGCCCCATCTCGGAAGGCGACATCGTAGACGTAGGTGATGAGAATGTCCGTCTCACCGGGTTCTCCGAATCGCATGTCTGGGCCGCCGTCCGTCATCAGATAAATGACGTTGAACATGTTGAATGTCCAAATGAATCCGAGCAATGAGAGAGGGACAATCGCGCTCTTGAGGTTGGGCAAGGTGAGGTGTCTGAATCGGTGAAAGGCGCTGACGCCGTCGACGGCCGCCGCCTCGTACATGTCCTGGGGGACGGCTTGGATGGCGCCGCTGAGTGACATCATCATGAAGGGAACGCCGAGCCAGATGTTGACGAGGATGACCAAGGTGCGTGCGCCGGTCGGGTCGGCGAGCATCTCGAAGTCGGTGCCGAGGATCGCATCGACGAGTCCCTCGGGTTGGAGCATGCCTTTCCAGACGAGGACCGAGATGTAGGATGGAATCGCCCACGGCAGCAACAATGCGGTTCGGTAAGCCGTTCTCCCCTTGATGTGCGGATTGTTGAGCACCAGAGCAAGGCCCAGGCCAAGGCCGACGTGAGCGACGACATTGGCCACTGTCCAGACCAAGGTGAACAGGGTGACGCGGAGGAATCCGGCGGAAGCGAAGACCGTGGTGAAATTCGCCAGGCCCACCCATGTCTCATCTCCAAGATGCGTCTGATTGGCATCGGTAAAGGCGAGATAGATGCCGTAAATCACCGGATAGAAGGTCAGGACAGCGAGCGCGAGCAGGGCCGGTGCGATGTAGACATGGGCCATTTTTCCGCGGTGTTTTCCTTCCCGCGCGTCGCGCCAACGAAGGAAGCAGAGCAGGGCGATCATCGAGATAACGATCGAGCCGATGGCGAAGAGAATCGGGCTGATCTCGGGTGCGGGCGGCAGGACGTCGGTGACACTCGTCGTCATGTTCGATGAGAAAATGGATGTCTGTCCATCGTTGGACACGGCGAAGATCTCGATGGCATGGCTGAACTCAGGCACCATTCCCGTCAGACCACAGGTCCACGAGTCCGCTGTCGGAGGGACGATGGGGATGCCATCTGAACGGAGTAATTCGACGCCATTCGAGGTACAGGAATCATAGTTCGCACCGGGCTCACCCATCTCTCCCACTCTCAAAGTTGTATGCAGTTCCCCATCTACATGAACGAGGTACTCCGTCGCATTCTCCTGTGTCGGAATCGTGACTTCAATGGTCCGATAACCGAGGAGGAGGGGGAAGGGGTCGGCCGCATCTTGACCCGACAGGAGCACGTCCATCTGGGCATCTGCACCCGCGAGGGCTTCGGCTGCTGAGGCCGTGGCGCCGTGTGCTTGTTCGAAGGCGGTGCTGAGCGGTCCGTAGACCATCGACATGGCGCGTGTGGTCGGCGCGAAGGTGGCGTTGTCGGCCTGATCGATGAAGCCGGACAGGACCGGGTCGGCCCGGACCTCTGCATCGTCGATGGTCTGGACTGCGGTCGGCATCGTCATGGTCTCCAGCGCGAAGACCTTCTGCACTTGGGGCGAAGCCAGATGGAGGGCGAGGGCTGTCGATTCGACCTTGTGTGGGCTCTGTTTGGCCACCGACCAGCCCTTGGTCGTCACCAGGGGTGAGGCGCGCTCGCCACCGTCGATCAGGGGCAGGAGGGCCTGACCGACGTCGAGCCGGGCCGCGGCGTAAGTTGCCCAATTCCACGGGCCATCGATGATCATCGCCGCTTCGGACTGGATGAACTGCGCCTCCATCGTCTCGACCTGGGTACCGGTCCGCACGACCTCATGCTCCTGTTCGAGGGCGAACCACCAGTCGAGTGCGGTTGCGCTGCCATTGGAATCGAGTGTGGGATTGCCATCGGCATCGAATAGAGAACCGCCGAATCCGGTCTGGAAGGGGAACCACCAGTAGGGGAGTTTGACCGGCACAGCCAATCCATGGGTATCGCCATGCGTGAGATTCTCTGCCGCGGACAGCAGATCAGCCTCGGTCCAGGTCTCATCGGGATAGGCCAGACCCTCGGCATCGAAGAGGGCCTTGTTGTAGAGCAGGGAGAGACAATCTTGGCTGGCGGGGATGCCGTAGAGTGCATCGCCGTAACGCATCGATTGGAGGGCGCGTGAATCAAAGATGGCGCGTTCGAGTGGCGTGATGTGCGGGCGCAGGTCTTCGAGAATCGGGAAGCCTTGAACGCGGACCTGGCCAATTTTTCCCAATTGGTCGCTGGAGAGTCGCACGAGGTCCGGTGCTTCTCCGCCTTGGGCTGCGGTCTGGAAGAGTTGGTCGATATCGCCGAAAGGCACGGCCGTGACCTCGATCTCGATGTGGGGGTGGGCGGCCTCGAACGTGGCGATCGCTTCGAGGAAGGTCTCCTCCTCCTGGCTCTCTGCGGCGAAGGAGTGCCACACCTCGATCGGCACGGGGGCATCGCTGCCCGCAGAGACCGAGCCGAGCGGAATCAGGATAAGAATCCCGAGAATGAGGGCGAGGCCAGGCCGCTTCATCAGGCCGTCAGGGGGGTCGACTGGCCTTTGACTCATTCCCCGCCTACGGCGGGGAATGACTCACCTTCGAAGAGGTGTGGCCACAGCAGGCGACAGTCCGGTTCGCGGACGTGGGGAACACCGGCGGCAGCGAAGCCGTCGATGGCGGATTGCTTTTGGCCGTTGAAGCCGATGAAGCCGGAGCCGGGAATCGCCATTGACAGGTCGGTATGATTGTCCCCTATGCTCACCAATTCATGGGGTTCGATATCGTTGATGCGGGCGAATTTTTCCACCATCTCTTCTTTGTGATGTGCGGGCACTCTGACGTTGCCCTCGTCGAGCAGGAATCCCGCATCGTCGTAATGGAATCCGTTCGCAACCCAGTCGTCGACCTTCAACATCTGGGCGATGCTGCCGATCAGCAAATCCACACCGGCGCTGACGATGGCGATCTTCACCCCGCGGGCTTGCAGCGCGGCGATGAGGTCGCGGGCGCCGGGCATCAGGGCCACGCCTTGGAAACATCGCATCAGTTCATCGCGATGGATCTGGGACTGCACCGATTTCCAATGTTGAATGTCATCGGCCATGAACTCGGCATCGGTGACCTCGCCGGCCAGGAACCGGTCGAGCATCGGACCGCTATTGGTGCCGAAGTGCTCGTGGATGATGCGCCATGAAGCGACGGTGTCGATCAAGACGCCATCACAGTCGAAGCAGACGGCTTTGACGGTCATGGGGCATCTCTCTCAATGGAATGGGGTAGGAATCGGAAACGGGAGAAACCCCCACCCCTCGGATGAGGGGCGGGGGGCTCAGAGGGGGGCGCCGAAGCGCCCCCACTCTGCCACCTTCGGGTGGCCCCTGTGGTTATCTTCTGCCTCAGTACGACGGCTGGATGCCGGGCGGGTTGAAGCTGGCGGCGTAGGTCATCAAGATGACCGCTGTGCCGCCTGCTGGCGCGTACTGGAGCGTGATGGTGGCATCCTGAATCGGTGTGCCATCATCCGTCATGCGAATCTGGATGACGTCGTTCGCACCGAAGCCGGCGGAACAATCCTGATTGCAATTGATCGAGTCCTTGTACGTGACCAGCTCTTCGCTGTTCGAGGGTACGCGGCCGTAGACGCCGTCTGGTTCTGCCAGACTTGTCCGTTCGCTGTGCACCACTCCCGCATCATCGGTCCACTGGACCGTGACATACACTGCTTGTGCAGCGAGCTCGTTGTCGTGACTGACGACGTTGACTCGCCAGAACCAGAGCGACTGGTCGCCCGTGTGCTCGAAGCGCGCATCCGCATCGAAGGTCAGACGCGGTGTCGCCTTCCCGGTGGTGTCGCTGGCCAGGCTCTGGGCCCAGACATAGATCACACCGGAGAGCACGACGGTGATCGCGACGAGTAGAATCGTCGCGATGACCGGGCTGACCGCCTCATCGTCGCTGGAGAGGTCGAGGGCCATCAGGCCCTCTTCCTCTTCTTCCTGGCGCGAGCGCATCAGGAGAGCACCGACGAAGGCACCCACCAAGCTCACGGCCATCAGGCCGGGCGCGAAGCTGGCCACCGAGGTGGCCGGGCGCAGGCGGACCATGGCCGGGAGGCCATCGTCCGTGTCGTCCGTGGTCAGGTTGTTGTTCGCCCAATTCAGCTCCTCGAGCGCCGGTCGGCGAATCGAGTTGTCGATGTAGTCGCCCGTGTGCGGGTTGATTGTGCGGACTTCGATGAAGGCGCGCACATACTCCGTCGGGTTGTTCAGCGTCACGTAGCCGCGTACTGTCACAGTCTCACCGATGTCGGGGACCTCACCATCTGCCCAGGACAGGGTAACCTGGTCCTGGATCAGCGTGGGGTTGTCATCAGCGTAGAAGCGCACCTGCACGTCGTGGCCGTAGTTGTACAGCTCGGGGTCATCGCCGTCGTTGGTGACGACGACATCGAACGGCACACGCGTTCCGGGGAGAACCGCCTCGATGTTGAGCCAGTTGAAGCCAGCGTCCTCATCGAAGTGGTAGTCCGGTCGGGCCTCATCCGAGTTGATCACACGGATGTAGATCGTCTCGCGCACACTGCGCTGCTCGTAGACACCTGACGGGCTCTGTGCATAGTCGATGTGACTCGGCGCGGACGCCGTGTCATTCAACCAGACATAGACCGTGCAGTAGACACCGCTCGCCGGCTGCATCTGGTGCACACCGCCGTCAGCGATGCCGTCACCATCCGCATCCTGCAGGAAGTCGATCTCCGAGGTCGGAGCATCGGTTGCTGCATCGTCGATCAGGTCCAACTCCAGTGTGTCAGCGTCGTTGTCGACACTGATGGTGAAGTAGTTCCCGTAGGCACACAGTTGCGTCTCCTCGACGCTCCACGACAGCTGGCCGACCGGGTGGTCGTTGTCAGCCATCAGGCGCGAGAGGTCGAAGGTCAGGTTGTTCGCATCTTCGTCATCCTCGTCGACGTCCCAGAACCAGTCCAGTTCGAGGGCACCATTGGCCTTCTCGATATAGACGTTCGAGGTTGCATCGAAGTCCTTGATCTGCGGCGCGTCGTTCACCGGGTTGACGATGAAATTCACGACCACGTCATCGGCGTTCGAGTTCTCGGAGGCTCCGTCGGTCAGGCTCAGCGTGATGTCGCAGTTGCCACCAGCTTCGTTGATGGTGTTCTCTGCGATGCTCAGCACGTTGCTGGTCACATCGGTGCTGAAGGGCACACAGTCGACGCCCTCATCCGCGATCCAAGTGTAGGACTGCGGGATGGCTTCGTTGTTCCAATCCGACTGCTCCTGCTCGTTCTGCATGTCGATGACATACGAGCGCGAGGCGTTCGAAGTGTCACCGAGTTCCTTGGTGATGAGTCCGTTGAAGTTCTCATCGTGGACGTTCAGGTTGCCGCTGCCATCGTCGTAGAGGACGGGCATGCAGTCAAACCGGTTCGCGTTGCAGATGACCGGCGGGTCGTTGACGTTCCAGACGCCAATCTCGATCGACTGCATCGCCATCATGCCGTGCGTGTCGATCACGGTCAGGATGAGGCGGTGGCCGCCGAACTGGTCTTGCAGGGTGTCGACGCTCATGGATGCGCCTGTGACACTGCCACCAACACCGCTGCCGCCGCTCAGCCCGTAGGTGTAGGGCGTCGGGTAGCTGTGGGTGTTGCCGGGATGGTCCGTCACGAACCAGCCCAGTGCATCCGAGGCGTCCTGATAGTCGGACGCCTTGTCAATCAGCGTGATTGTGTGCGATCCCGAGTCTTCGTCATAGGAGACGTCGACCAGGTCCTCGATCACAGGCTTTGCACGCAGGATATCG
Source organism: Candidatus Thalassarchaeaceae archaeon (assembly GCA_963694325.1). Taxonomy (GTDB): domain Archaea; phylum Thermoplasmatota; class Poseidoniia; order Poseidoniales; family Thalassarchaeaceae; genus MGIIb-P. Next base: position 9,870 of record CAVOCV010000021.1, read on the forward strand.
ATGCTGATGTCCTGGTTCTGCGTCATGATCAGGGGGACGTAACCGCCCCAGTCCCAATAGTCGCCTTCGGTGTTGCGGACCTTGACCATGATCTGGTACACGTGGGCTGAGCCCGGCGTGTTCGAACCAGTGTAGGTTCGGAAGATCAACAGGTGGTCATCGAGGGTTCCGTCGTCGAGGTCGCCACCAATCAGGTTGAAGGTGCCGAAGTCGCTGAAGGTCTGACCCGAGGTCGTCGCGTTGTCGTAGGCCTGCTCAGGGAAGGCACCGGCCACTTGACCGGCCTGGCCGAAGCCGGGCACGCCATCCCACTGGACCAGAGCGAGCCAGCGGATGTCGAGTGCGGGCTCACCAATGCAGTCCCATGGGATTCGCCACTCCGAGATCGGAGTCTGCGTGAGCGGGTTGCCCACGAAGATGCTGGCGTCCATGCCACTGCAGCTCGAGGTCGTGTCGACCCAGTTGCCCGTGGGCATGACCTTGCGAACACCCCAGTTGTTGAGGTCCTCGATCCACAGCATGTAGTCCGCCTCGAACGGCAGCGTGTGTGTCACGTGCCAGTTGTCGCCGGTGGACGAGCCACCCGCGGTGGTGTCGAGGTAGAACATGCCGTCGGTCAGAGAGAATGTCGGTCCGGCCAGCATGATGTACATGAAGTTCGCATCCCAAGTGACGCGCATGTGCGCGCCTGTGGAGGCGTTGACTGCCACAGGTCCGGGCATCATGTCGTCGGCGTCGTTCAGCAGGTTGCTGCCGAGCCAATCGTAGATGATGCCGTCCACCGTGATGGTGCGTCCAGCGCTGCTGCGCCATGACGGACTCACGTACTCCGAGCGCGCCAAGTCCGGCACGCTGCGGATGAACAGACCGACGTCAGTCGCCGGGCTGCCCATGTGGGTCACGGTCAGATCCAAGAGGTTGCCCTCGTGAACGATTGCATCACTGTCCACAATCAGCTTGGTGGGGCCAGCCCCAATCATGCCGTTGTTGAGCACACCGTTGCCGATGCTGGTGATGGTCGAGTAAGCACCCGCGTTGATCTGGGTACCCGTTCCACCGCCGCCCATGGCGTTGCCTGTGCCAGCGGTCGTCGACCATGGCAAGACAATGACCATCGGTCCAATGTCGAAGTAACCCGACATGTTCTCGATGGTGCCCGATGCACCGTTCACAGTCTCCAGCGTGGTTCCAGCAGCGGATATGCCGCCGTTCCAGCGGAAGTCTTCGTGGCCGTCCGCGAGGACACCCACTGCGCCGTTGACATTGAAGCCAGCCAGGTTGAGGACGTCCATTCCGCTCGAACTCACGACATCGAGCGCAACACCGTAGGTGCTGTTCGCGCTCGCGGTCGCGCCGTTCGACGAGACATCGACGTTGGTCACTTCGACCGCAGTCGCGTCACCGAGAATCGCCGTGCCGCCTGCCATGTGCAAGCTGCCGCCGTTCTGCGACAGACCGAGACCGTAGCCCGAGACACTCACGCCGTTCAGCGTGACGTCATCGCCGCCACCGAGCACATCAATGCCCGTGGTGATCAGGTTGTTGCCGCTGTTCACGACCACTGTGATCGTGCCCGTCATCGCCGTGTGTGCCACACAGTGGTAGGTGTAGACACCCGCCGTGTTGAACTGCACCATGAACGAGGAACCGAGGTTCATCGCCTGGCTGTCCCAGGTCATGTTCTGACCGGAGTCTGCAGTTGTCGTGTGGGGCTGTCCATCCGTTCCGTAGGCACGCGAAGTCCAGCGGATCGTGTCGCCGACGTCGACGGTCACGTTCTGCGGACTGAAGGTGCTCTGCTGCTGGTCGACATTGTGGATTCGACCCGCGCCGCCACCGAGACCGGTGTAGGCAGAGCCGTTGTCCGTCACCTTGCAGCCGTCCGTGTTCAGGGCGTTCATCACGGTCGAGACCATGTTGTTCGACATGAAGACCTCATCGAGGCCACAGCTGTCCAGGTAGATGCCGACCGCGCTGGTCGGGAGACGACCGGCGCTGAAGTCGATCGTGTTGCCGTCGATGTGGACATCATTGCCGCTGCGGATGCCGCTGATGGCGATACCGCCGTCTGCGTCAGTGCAGGTGTTGCCGGAAATCGTGCCGTGGCCATTGAGTGCGTAGATGCACGCATTGGCTGCACTGGCGATACCGGTGATGTCGTTGTTCGAGATCGTCCACTCCTTCGTGCCGCGCAGGTAAACCGGGTTGTCGGCAGCGATGGTGTTGCCATCGATGGTGATGTCGTTCAGTGTACCGTCCTGGCTGTAGACCGCGTATCGCGGGCTGGTGCCGGTGATGGTGTTGCCGTTGAACTGGGCACCATCCGCATTGACGTTGAGGTAGTACCACATGCACAGGTTGACGCAATCCACGAAGGTGTTGTCATTGACGTGCATATTGTTGGTGCCGTTTCCACTGTAATAGGTGGAGACACTGTAGTAGTTGTAGGGGACGAAGACGCCCACGCCACAATCCACCATCGTGTTGCCCTCGATGACGACGTCGTCGAATCCAGCGGACTGGATGCACATGTCGTCATAGAAGATCGCTGGAGACTTCTCACTGGATCGGTAGTGCATGATCATCGAATTCGTGACTTCAAGGTCACCGTTGGCCGCGTAGTATCCAGCACCAGTTCCGATGTTCTTCAATCCGAGCAGGGTGCTGTCATTGATGTGGTAGTTGCCGTAGCTGTAGGTACCCGAGTATCCAATTGTGAAGCTCGACGGGTCGCCACTGCTCTCATCGCCCATCGAAATTATCGTCACGTTGTCCATGTAGACGTGACCGGTGTACGGATACACCGGATATATTCTCGTGTCACTGTTGTACGTACCCGTGGTGAAGATGATCGAGTTGTTGAACGAAATCCCTTTGCTGCCAATCTGGAAGTAGTTGAACGGTGCATCGAATTGAATGACCTGATTGGTCATGTCGATGGTCGTGCTCACTCCGTTGTCTCCAAGGGCATAATAGCCATACTCGACGACGCCATCCACCGTGCGGCTGCTCTGGTAGTTCAGATTCGTACAAGCACCCATGACGTTGTAGGAACTCGACGTGTAACTGTAGCAGGTTCGTGCATCGATTGAATCTGACAACGCGGTCGAAGCCGTGTTGCCCGAGGCATCCGTGAGCGTGATCGTGTTGATCGCGTAACGGATGTCGATTGTACTGCCAGAACTGTAGGCGACCTTGCCGATTGTCACGAGTTGGTAACCCGCGAGGTTGGCTGTTGTCACACCACCGGAGTCGACCGTGTAGGTCTTGAACTCCATTCCGTCGACTGCACCATTCGCATCGGTCATTCCGCTGTCGATGACATAATTGTCACCGTCCAGAATCTTGACCGGGCTGTTCGCAACACCACTCGAGTCTGCTGTGACGTCAACGTCCAGAGAACGCAAACGGGTGAACTTCGAATTGTCCGTCGCAGAGATGCCGGATTGGCTGACATCTCCTTCGAGGAACTCCATCGTCGCTGAACCAGACAGGTCCACGTCCTGATTGTTGCCCATCAGGATTGTGTCGGTCAGCCGCAGATTGCCGCTGCCTTCGTGTTCAACACCGACGCCGTTGTTGTCGATGTTCAATCCATCGAACAGCCAGTCACCCGTGCTCGCAGACAGGATGCGGATACCGGAGCCGCCCGCGTTCTGGATGGTACCGCTCGCTTCGAGAGTCAGGTCCTTCGAGAGGACAAGCGCATCCTGCGTTTGACCGTCAAGGTCCATGTTCGCGATGCTGAGCTTGCCCGCAGCGCCACTCGCCAGACGGACACCGTAGCGTCCACTGTCGACGTTGAGACCATCGATTTCGACTCCTGAGGAGCCGGACACGAGGAGACCCTCGTTGACCGGGCTCGACACGGTGATCGCCGACAGGTCTGCCGCCGCGCGTCCTCCGCCGATCTCGATGCCGGTGTCGGCACCTGTGATCACACCGTTGCTGATTGCTGCGGTTCCGAATTCTCGACCGTAGTCTGCGCTCATCAGGCTCGCGACGCTGTTGCCAGTGCGCACGGTGAGGTCCAAGCGGTCTGCAAAGTAGTCCGCGCCGTAGTGGACCATGTCCACGTACATCACGACCTTCTCGATGTTCGCATCAGAGGTGTCGATGATCGGGAACGCCACACGGAAGCCGGCGGGGTTCGGAGTGACAGCGCTGTATGCGTAGTCCTGACAGACGTTGTAGGAGCCCCACATGCCGTTGAAGCCCTCGGGTGGTGCCCACTGGCCGCTGTAGTAGAACGATGGCCAGTAGCTGCCCCAGAAGTGGTACGGGTAGTAGTTCGTGTTCTGCGTCAGGCCTTCAGCCGACTCCAGACGGAATCCGAAGTCGAGCGGGTAGTTGTTGAACCCGCCGTTGTTGATGTAACCACCGTAGTTGATCAGGTAACCGTAGTAGCCGTACTGGTACGAGCCACCCGGGTTGTACTGGTAACCGTAGTAGTTGCAGTCCCACTGGGGCTCGCCGCCGACACCGCCGGCGTAGTTCGAGCCGCCGTCCGGATCACTGGCTGCGTAGGGGTAGTATCCTGCGCCGCCTGCGGTCACGTTCGTCAAGCCTGAGCCGTCGTCCACCGCGATGCGGTATCGGTCGGTCGTCAGGAAGTACTTGGCGTAGTAAGAACCGTAGATCGGATCCGAGTTGCCGCCACCGTACACCTGGTTGACACCGAGTTGCACGAAGTTGTTGTTCTTGGCGAATGCAGTGATGTCGACCTCGTGCGTGGTCCAGCCCGGACTCTCACCCGACAGAATCGTCGAGCGGTAGATGCTGGGCAGGCTCATGCCACCCTCGATGTCCAGGCCGACCGTGTTGTCGGTCAGAGTGAATCCATCGATGGTCGGTGCTGCGTTGAGCACTGTGATGCCGGTTGCGGAGTTCTTCACGAGGACGTTCGACAACGAGGATGCCGCTGTGTTCTCGAGGTTGATGCCCGTTCCGGAGTTCGCATTCTGAACATTGGCGTTGTTGATGGTCAGCGTGCCACCGTCGACATCGAGCGTCGCGGTTGAATCCGCGGCGTTCGGGCTGCCGTAGGCGGTCGAGCCGTTGCGCATCTCAACCGTCGCACCATCTCCAATGGAGAGGCCGCCAGCCATGTCACGGATTGAACCCGCGTCGATGGTCAGCTGGCCGCCGTTTTCGATGTTCATCGTCCACGGAAGGCTGCTCGACTGTGCCTTGATGTGACCGTAGTCGCCATCGTGCTCAGAGATCAGCAGTTCTGCACCATTTCGCAGGGTGATGGTCGGGTTGTTGCCCGAGCTGCGGTTCACGCGGAGGGAGGTTCCCTCCAGGTGGACGCTGCAGCCATCGAGGACCAAGTTGGTCGACAAGGTGATCAGCTGACGAGTGTAGGTGTAGTATCCACCGACAGTCGACGCAGAATCATTGTTCGCGAAGAACGCACAATCCTTGGTCGCGCCACCGAAGTCCATCGGGAAGGCCTCAAGCTGCAGTGAGATTGACTCACCGACTTCGAGCGGGAGGTCGCCCGGGTAATCCAGGTTGAAGCCCGCCACGTACCATGGGTCGCTCGGTGTCGTCACGTTCTGACCTGCACCACCGCTCGCGCGGATGGTGTGGTCGACGTACGAGGTCGAGAAGACGGTGTTTCCGCCGCTGTCGCGCTCGTAGAGGTCCGTGATCAACCAGACGGTTGCCGCACCAGACGAATCTGTCTGGGACGTTCCAACCTCGAACAACTCGGTGCCCGTGCTGTCGTGGACAGCGGTGGAGACCGCGTGGTTCGCCTGGAAGGCATTTCCGGATGATCCGGAGCGGTAGACCGAGACGGTCGCCCCGCCACCGAAGTAGACCTTGGCGGTGCTGCTCTGCACTTCGACCCAGCAGACAGACGTATCTGCACTGTCACTGGAGTCCAGACAGTCATTGGTTTGGAAGTTCACATCGATCAGGCGGATGTCTCCGTTCGTACCTGCACTGGCGAGGTTCGCTCCCCAGTTGGTCTGACCGGTGATAGCCATCTCCGCGATCGTGAGCACACTGTTGCGCGCGTACACGAAGTTGTCGTTCGTGGAGTCACCAGCGATGGTACCGTCTGCGATGGTCACAACGTTGCTGCTCGAGGTCGAAGCGCAGTTTGCGCTCACCCATGCATCAGCGCTGCCATCTCCGAGGGAGACACTGCGCAGATCGATGAGCCATCCACAGCCGTTGATCGTCAGGCCTGCTGCGCTGATTGAATTGCCGTTCACACCATCGGTGCTCGGGGCCGTTCCAGAGAGCTGCAGTGCACCACCGAGGTCGAGGTTGTCCATCGTCGAGGGTTGTGTGCGTGCCATTGTGAGTCCGCCGTCCGCGGAGATGTCGTCCATGGCCCATCCGGTATCACCGATCGCGGGGCTGCTCGCGCCCGCGGGTGTGACCGTGAAGCCGTTCGTGTCACCTGTGCTGTCGAGTTGCTCAAGGCTGATGCTGTCGACCGCGTGGGTCGTCAGCGCCGCGGTGTATCCTTCCATCTCGACGTTGTATGCCGAGATCGAGGTACCACTGCTCGATGTGCCCGTCTGTGCCACAGCCGTTCCGCTCTGCTGAGCGGCGTAGCCGGGGGTCATGATGGTGATGTTCGACAGTGTGAGGCTGTCCGCCTCGCCGAGGATGCCGTTGACGCCGGCGTCTTCGATGTCGATGTTCTCCATGTAGACCGTGCTGCCAGAGCCCGTATCGACCGCACCTTGTCCAGTGTAGCCGTGGGTGTTGCAGTCCGTTGCCGAGCCACCGACCCAAGTGAGGGTCGAATCATCGGGCAGGTCGATGCAGCTGTCGGCACTGTTGCTGATGCTCACACCGGACAGGTCGAAGGCCGTGCCTTGACCGCTGCCGTGCTTGATCGCCGTACCAACGTCCGTGAAGGTCACATCACTGAATGTGAAGTTGCCCACGTTGCCGTTGTAGTGTGGCGCCGCACCATTGCGACTGCCCGCACTGATTGCGGTGGTCATGTTGTCGAAGTTCGTGTGCGTGAACGTATGTCGATCATCCGTGTCCGCGCATCCATTGGTGAAGGCCAGACCCTGAGCATAATTCGTGCCCATGTTGGTGATCGTCACCGGGTGCGTCTCGTTGCCGCTAACCTCGAGGATATCACAGGTACCGGTCATGACAATTCCCTTGCCTTCTGCGATCTGCACCTCGACGCCTGGCATGATAGTCAGGTCAGCCGAGACTTGGAGCCAATCGCCGCTGGCCGGGTTGACGCGAATCGGGCTCATCTCGAGGTCCCAGATCGTGTCGACCGTGATGTCAGCTGTGACATCCATTCCAGCCCCGTCGAAGGGGATCATCTTGGTGCGGATGCTGCACTCCGAGTTGGAGTTGTAGTAGCAGTAGTATGCTGCATAGTAACCCCACCATGGTGCGAGGTCCACGTTGGCCGCATATGAGCTGCTGCTCGGCAAAGAGGGCATGGTGGTTCCCCACGCGGAGTTCATCATCTGCGCGCTGTTCGTCGAGGTGCTCGTGCTGAACTGCATTGCACCGTGGCGAATCGCATGGATCTTGTGACCTGCAGTGCCGTTGAAGGTGCTGCCGAAGTAGTCGAACTCGAAGTCGTTCGGCAGGTCAATGACCGTGCTGCAGTCACCGCGGTAGCTGGTGAAGTAACGGGTGCAGTAGTACGTGTAAGGCCAGCCGTTGCTGCTGCCGGTGAACTCTTCGTTGTAGTTGAACAACTCAGACATGCCGACAGCATACTCTTCGACGCCGTAGTCTCCACCATTTGTCGCGATGCGATAGTTGGTGCTGAACGGATTTTGACCTCCGATGTAGCCGGCGCCTCGGGTTCGCAGTTGTTCACCCGCATTGGCCGCGGGGTTCTGGAAGCCGATGTACTGGTAGTCGTAGTACGCATTCGAGTTGGTGTCGTATGCGAACTCGATCTCATTGGTCACATCGTACAGGCGGACCTGGTAACTCACGTCGTAACCGGTCTGGAAGCCCGCGGTCATGTCGTGCCACTCGATGACGAAGATCTTGGTCGGGGTTCCGATGTCGTAGCCTTCAGTCGTCGTGTTGTTCCAGTTGCCGTTGTTGTCCTTGGCGGACAGCGTGTATTCGACGCTGTTGCCTCGGTCGGTACCCGGGATGCTGGTTGACCAGCTGCAGACCGACATCTCGCAGGAAGCGGCGGAGCCACTTGTCGGCGAGAGTGCGCGTGCGGTCCAGCCGGACCACGTGCCTGCCTCCGCATCGAAGGTGCGGTAATTCATCGAGGGCGCGTCTGCGGTCGTGTTGATGCCGGTCGGCGGGTCGCCCGCGTCAGAAATCGTCACAGTCAGGGTTCGCGCATCCTCAACGTAGGTGTCCATGAGGCCACCGCCGCTGAACTCGGGCGGGAATGTGTCCGGCATCGGCTTGATGGCGCTGACCTTCGAAGCGACTTGGAAGTCGCTGGAGACCTTGCCGTCATAGCCGGGGTTGGACCATCCGTTCCACGCGTAGTTGTAACGGTAGTAGTAGTACGTCGCCAGGCACGGGTTGCTGTAGGAGCTGCCAGTGTAGGTCGAGCGCACAAACATGACCGGGTTGTTGTTCGTGTTGACACAGAACAGGTTGCGGTTGTTGGAGTTCAGGCTGTAGGAGCTGTTCCACGAGAAGGAACCGAAGTATCCGGTGATGTCACCGGGAATCGGGACCTTGACGTAGCCGTCGTCCGCACTGCCGTAATCCAGCGTAGTGTAGATGGAGCCGGCGCCGTTGGGCTGCTCGATTCCATTGCCACTCGCGACCTCGTAGCCCATGACGCCCCAAGAGGTGCCATCATGGTACCAGATCACGTCGGATCCGGGGCCGTCTGCTGCACTCATGGTGAGTCCGGGGACCGTCACCTTCTCGAGATTTCGCTGTGCAAAGCTCGAGGTGCTGTAACGGGTCGTGCCTGGGTAGTATCGCAGGTCGAGGACCGCGGCACTGCTGAAGCAAGACAGGCTGCCTGTGCCACAGTTGTCCGTGTCGTATTCGACGTGGTACTCTCGGCTCGGCTCGTAGTAGGTCATCTGCCAGTCGTAGTAGCGCACTGCGCTGTAGTACGAGTAGGAGTTCATGCCGTCAACCTTGATCTGCCACTTGTTGTCGCCAGCGGCCGCATTGTCAACCGATTCAATCGAGTAACCATACGGGCTGATCGCAGCCGCATTGATGTTGTTCGGCAGGCCGGTTCCACCCGCGGGCACTGTGCCCGTGGTTCCTTCGACACCGCCGTTGGGCGGTGCGGGAGAGTCTCGGAATGCCCAGAAGTATTCGACATCCGTGGTGCCGGTTGTCGGAGCTGTCTGGCCGGGGATGGTTGCCTTGAACGTGCATGTCGCGCCGGCGAGGCAAGTACCGATCGTGGACGCGGTGACGGCGTTCCACGAACCGGAGTCAACACGGTAGTACAGGTGAACGCCACCTGCGCTTGTCGAGTTGACGCCGCTTGCGTCGAGCAGATCGATGTACATCGTGCGGGCGCCTTCGAGATAAGTCGTCTGACCATCGAAAGCGGTGAATTCCGCAGCAGGTGCCGCGGTGTCAGAACCACCCGTGTAGGTGATTTCGAGGTGCGGCTTGTTCGCATTGTTGTTGCAACCATAGTAGGTGTAGGTGTTCTGTGTGCACCAGTACCAGAAAGGCGCATTCGCAGTGTTGCGAACTGCCAAGCCGAGGATGTTGCCACTGTTACCCGCTGCGTTTCCGTCGACTGCGTCCTGAACATCGGACACGCCGTTGGTGTTCATGGAGATCGAGCGGACTGCACCACGGGAACCCGAGTAGTATACACCCGGGTCACTCAGCGTCGTCGAACTGGACGAAGAGGCAGAGTTGTGGGCATAGCGCATGATGTACGGGCCCGAGCTGTAGGTGTAGCTGGACGGGGAGATCATCGTGCTGCTCTGTGCCGAGCCGCTCTTCATGACAGCGACCTCGAAGCTTTGGGAACCGGAGCGATATCGGCTCACGTGGTTCTCGTAGTC
>CAVOCV010000022.1:0-19242 GCA_963694325.1 Candidatus Thalassarchaeaceae archaeon
CGCCACCGCCGCCGCCACGACGATCTCCGCCGCCGCTGCCGCCACGGTAGCCTCCGCCACCGCTGCTGCCACCGCGACGATCTCCGCCGCTGCCGCCACGATAGCCTCCGCCGCCGCCACCACCGCGGCGATCTCCGCCACGGTCGTCTCGACCTCGATAGCCTCCGCCGCCGCCGCCACGACGATCTCCGCCGCCGCCGCCGCCGCCACGACGATCTCCGCCGCCGCCGCCACCGCCACCGCCGCCGGCCTTGGGGGCCTCGCATCGGTTGCAGGCTTCGCGCCATGCGAAGTTGTGATTGCTGCACTTGGGACAGGTCCAGTCGCCTTCGCGTTCCTGGGGTGCACCTCGTTCATCGCGGTCCTGACCGCCTCGGTGTTCATCGCGTCGCTCCTTGGGCGGCGCGACCTCGACGGGTTGACCGACCAGAAGGTCGGTCTCGACATCGCGGAATGGGGTGATGTGAACCACGGCGGCGGAGACCTCTCCGATCACCGTGTCGACCTTGCCAATCCACTTGCCGCCGGGCAATTGCATGATCTGGCCGAGGCCTGGGGCCTCGCCTGTAAAGGGGGCGAGCATGCCACCTTCGTGGCTGATTTCGCGGATGTGTGCCTCAAAGGTCACGGTGTTCACCAAGCCGAGGCGGCCGTGGCCCACGTATGAAGGCTCCCTCAGACTCGACGATTCCGTTTCAGGCCTGCGAGGGCGATTGCACCGAGGGCTGCGAGGATTCCAAAGCCCGGCAGACCGCCTCCTTCCTGCTTGGGTTCGGGGCTCGGTGATGGGTTATCGGACTGAGAATTTCCAGCGGGAGTTGCGCCTGCCTCATGGGTGAGCGTGGTGCATTCGCCCCACGAATCGCACGCTGTCAGGATGATTTGGTTCGCAAGGGCACCGGGGATGCCGGCGCCGCTCGCCATCCATTGGTTTCCACTGGTGATCACTGTCCCCCAAGCAAGGCCATTGTCGGTCGCTGTGATGGTCACAGAATCGCCGTCAGGATCGCTGAACATGCCCGTCATTTCGTGATCAGAATCAATCCACTCGAACGAACTGATGGAAATTGTCGGCGGCGAGGAGTCCTTGGACAGATCGAGGTCGTAGGTATGGCCGTGGCTGGCCATGCCGGACCCGCTGGCGGCGATTCGGACGAGAAATGGTCCTGCCGACATCGAGGACAGACTGATGCTGACGGTGGTCTCATCGGTCAGTGTGACTGTGTTGCTGCTCATCTGGGCGTCGGATTGGGTCAGGGTGACGATGGTTTCCATGCTCGGCATGCCCGCCGTCGGTGTCAGGGTGATGCTCGCCTCGCCACCACTCACCGTTCCAGTGACTCTCATCGGGACCTGGAGGGTGAAATTCCGGGTCGAGCTGACCTGCGAACCCGCATCGGATGCCTGGCAGGTGATGGTCGTGCTGTCCCCGCCGGCGGGTGGATTGGCGGACAGTCCATCCGCGTCGCTCTCGACGGCCCAATCGCTGCCTCCCGTGCACGAGATCAGCGGTGCGCCGTGGTCGTCGCTCGCCCAAGTGCTCATCTGCAGGTCGGAGAGGAAGTGGTTTCGGCCATCATCCGGGATGGGAAGAATGTCGCCTTCGGCGGGGGCCGATCCCGTCCAGAAGGGTGGATCATCGACATCGGGTTCTTCGGTGGTCATGTCGAAAAACATGTCCTGGCCGACCGGCCATTCTTCCATATCGTAGGTGATCAAGGTATCCACCCTCAATCGGGTCTCGCCATCGATGCCGACGAGGCGGCTGGTCGTCGAGATGGATTCGTCCGATGTGCAGGTGCCCGGTACCGGCGCAGTCCCTTGATTGTCGTTATTTGCCTGATCGATCAGACGTCCATCGCATTCCTCGAAGGCGCCGACTCGGAGACCATCCAGAGCGGGATAGGTGATGTCCAGTTGGGCATCGGTCATGTTTGAAGTGTTGACCGCGACGGTGAATTCATCGTAGGCCTGGCCGAACAATCCATTGAAATTGAGCGTGGCGTTGAGCCAGATGATCATCCGGCATTCATCGGGTCCGGTCACGCGGGTGTCGCAATCTCGGCCGGTGATCGGTGCGGTGGGGATTTCGACGCAGTCATTGTTCGGCGAGGATTGACACGGGCGTTCATCCGCATGGTGCATCGGCATCAGATTCCACTCTTCGAGGACCATCGGATTCTCATCGGAATTCTCCCACGATGCATTGTACCAGTTGACGCCATCGCCGCCGCGGTGGGCGGGCCCGCCGCGCAATCCGATGCGAGGATTGGTCTGTTCGACACAGTCCGAGGCGATGTTGCGCACCGCAGCATACTCATCGGTGGACAACCAACCGTTGTCGGACCCCAGGGGCTCGAATAGCAAATCGAAATCGGTGCGCACACCATCGGCAAGGGTGTGGTTGATCCAGGCCGTCGCGCGGACGAAAGCACTCTGCCAATCGTCGTTGATGACGATGTTAAAATCAGCGTGTGAGTAGTTGAACATGTCTTCGAAGGTCAGGCCTTCGCACTCGGATGCCACACCTTGACGTCCCGCGTCTCGCTGTGCATTTTCTTCCTCCATCGGCGCCATGCCCTGCAAGGTGCTGACCAGCAATATGGCGGTCAGAAGGAGGGTCCAGAGACTGTGCTGAAGCATTCGTCGCATGTCTCGGGAGGCCGAGAGGCACCTCAAGAGGCTTTCCCGTCCCTCGTTCATTAGAGAGCAGAACACCATAGGTGTTCATTCATGGCGTCGCGGCGAGCCAAGCATCGACTTCGGTCGCCGCCCATGGGTCATGGTCAAACGGCGGATTCATGCCTGGAATCACGGGTTTGATGATCGTCAACAACCGCACCTCTCCACCCCACTGCCCCTCGGCGACCGTGATCATATGGGCTCCGGTCCGCTCGCCGAATAGGTCCACTTTCACGTGTTTGAATGTGTAGGGCAGGGTGGCACTGGCATAGGCGTGGGTCTGTCCACTCGATTTGGTCTCCAGACTGAAGTAATCGGCCTGGGATTCGGGCCCGGGCAATTCTTCAATCGCCTGTTTGAGTCGTGCTTCATCCATGCCGCTCTCCTCGAGGATGCGCAGGACGGCAGCGGCTGAACCGACCGGATTCAAGGTGCCCGGCATGCGCACGTGGTTGACGACGAGAATGGTGCCATCGTTGCGCAGATAGAGGTGCTGGCTCGAGGCGGGCCAGTCTGGTGCGTCGGGATTCTCGGTGCTCAGTGGGGTGCCCCATTCGGGCGCGCCGACCGGGTCGGTAACCGGGCCGAAACCGGACAGAAACATACCGATGATAACGGCGATGACCAGAGTGCTCCTCGCTGGATAGCGATCTTTCCACATCGCCCGAGAATCTTCCGATGCGATGGCCCGGATGCCGAGCCCGATTCCACCCGCTGGCAGGGCGAGCCACCAGCCGAGCGGCACCAACCAGATGCCGAAGCAGCAGATGAGGAGGGCGGCGGTGAATCTGTCGGCGCGAACGAAGTCCGCGATGTGGACATCGGGATGGCATCGCTTCCAGTCGATACCGACAGCCCCGGCGACGAGAATCAGTGGCACGACCCACGCCGTGAGCAGGCTACCGACCTCCATGGTGGCCTCGTGAACCTCTACCCCCTTCAAGGATGGCGACGACTGGAGGTGAGATGTGGCGGATTCACAGCAACTCCTTGAAGTGCGGAGCACACCCAGAGCCGGAAGCCATGCTCGACCTCGCCGCAGCCACCTATCGCCATCCGCTGCACAAACCGACCTTGCGCAATCCGTGGGCGACGGCACCCGGTCCCGGCGTTCAAGGTGTGAGTTTGCAATTGAGCGGTGGCTCCATCACCGGACTGGTCGGTCCGAACGGCGCCGGAAAATCCACCCTCATGCAGATGATCGCGGGCATTCTTCCGCTGGAAGATGGTTCGTTGACCATCGAGGGTTCCGGCGCGAGATCGACCCTGCGCAACGTGATTTCATTCATGCCCGAACGGGTGAATTGGACCGGGCCGGGTCGGGTGAGCCATGTCTTGGAGCGATTGTGCCTGATGCGCGGTCTCGACCTCGCTGAGGGCGAGCGTCTGCTCGAATTGGTCGGCTTGGGCGCGCGTTCTTCCGACGACATTTCCACCTTGTCTCAAGGCATGAAACAGCGTCTCAGTCTTGCGACCGCATTGTTGGGGGGTCCGAAAATCCTCCTTCTCGATGAACCGTTGAATGGGCTCGACCCCGTCGCCCAAGGTGCCTTCCGCGTTCTGTTGCGACAATTGGCCGATCAAGGCTGTGGCATTCTCATCAGTAGCCACAATCTCTCAGACCTTGAATCCCTATCCGATGAGATTATCCTGATGCATCAGGGCCGCGTTCTTGCCGATGGACCCCTGATTGAAATCGAGCGAAAATTGGGGCTCGTCGCGCGACTAGAAATCGCCGGCCTTGGCGAGGCACCGACGAATTTCGGCCCCTCGGTCTCCGCCGAGGACATCCCCGTGCTCTCGGGTGAAGATTGGGCCTATTGCCTCCATCTGGAGAAAGGGGAGTGGACGGTGGATCGAAAATCGGAATTCCAATCGTTCAGATTGACCCGCCTCCAAGCGGTCAAGCCCGGCCTTGAAAATGTCATTTCGGCGGCGACAGGCCTCGATGTCGAGGCCGCCGGTTTCGAGATTCTCTCCGAGGTGAGAGGTGATGCGTGAGCGAATTCGCCGTATCTGCGCTGTCGCCAATCACGAGGCGTGGCGCCATTTTTCCGGGCAACGGATGTGGGTGATTGCGCCTCTGGTCATCCTCTTCATCGCCCTCGGCGCCTGGGGATTCTCCGACCCCGCCTTCGACGATGGCCTCTTCAACGTCGAAACGGCGACGGATGCGATGTTTCTGACCAGCATCGTGATCGTCGTTTTGAGTCCCCTATCGGTCGTTCTCATCGGTTTTGATGCGATCAGCAAGCGTCGTATCACGGGAGAACTCGCCATCGACCTCTCCCAGCCAATGCCGCGGTCAGATTATGCCATCAGCCAACTGCTCGGGGTCTGGGGCGCAGCCAATGGACCCACACAACTCGGATTGTGGGCAGGAATCGTCCTCATCTACACTCGAATGGGTATGTTTCCCCCCCTTGGTGACATATTGGTGATGTGGGTGGCGACGATGCTGCTTCTCCTGTGGTATTCCAGTCTGCAATTGCTGGCCTCGTCCTACGCCCGCGACCTTGGGGCCTCGGTGACATGGGGCATTGGGACTTGGCTTGTGTTCGGACCCTTCTTGTGGATCATTCCCACCATGGTTCTGGCAACGATGTTGGGGGTCGACGTGACGGATACACTCTCGGTCAGCTATGACCGCCTGCAGGAGCGGGTCGACCTGTTCAGTCCGAACGGGGTCTTCCAATTGATGCTTGAAACGCGACATTCACCCGATCAGCAACCGTTGTTGAACGGTGCGTGGATCTGGCTCGCCGGATTGTGCTGGGCGGTTCTCCCAAGCGCATTATTCGTGCGAAGGATTCAGCGGATGACGGCTTGATCAACCCTTGATTCTTGTTAATTCAAGGCGCCTTAAACCTTATATCCAAACCGAACTCGCCCATCGGTTCAAGGGGCCCTGAACCACGGGCTGACCGGATGGATTGACCCACATGGAATGGATGAGGCTGAGCAAGAGCGGCATCGTCGTGGCCCTGCTGTTCGCCGCGGCATTCGCAGGTTGCCTGGGCGGCGGTGATGCTGCTGAAGAAGATGCGAATACCATCCGCATCGCCTTCACCATCAAGGACGATTACGATGACCCGGACGTCAACCCTCAGCACCTCGCGGATTACATCGCTTCAGAGACGGGATACAATGTCGAACTGTTCCCGATCGCCTCCGACAATGCCGCCATCGAAGCGCTGCGATTCGGTCATGCCGACGTCGCCTTCCTCGACGGTGGCGCGGGATTCGTCGCTTGGAAAAGTCACGGTCTTGAAGCGGTCCTCGCCGACCAGAAGAGCGACGGCAGTACCGCCTACACCGCGGCCGCATGGGTTCGCAATTCGAGCGACATCACGAGTTTGGACCAGTTGGCGGGCAAGAATGCCTGCCACACAGGCTGGCTGAAGAGTGCGGGCATGCTGATGCCCATGGGATACCTGATCGGCAATGGTCTGGTCCAAGTGCAGGGCCCAACCGATGAGATCGAGTCACTTCGAACCACCATCGAAGCCCACTTCGGTCAGGTGAGTATTCCAGAAAAAGGCGACCTGTACTACGGGTATGATGGTGCATTCCGCTGCATGACCGAGGGTGAGGGCGACGTTGCATTTGTCAAGACGAGTTCCTTTGGGGACCATTGTGAGAGCAATGCCTGGTGCCTCGACCGCGATGAATACCGGATTCTCGAGCCGCACTTCGGTCAGGTACCGAGCCACCCGATCATGGTCAATCTGGACGATGCGGGCCCCAAGCAGGACGCATTGATCACCGCGCTTCTATCCCTCAATGATTCGCCAGAGGGTCAGGCCATTCTCGAAAGCGTGCTCAATACACCCGGTCTGACCGAGGTCACCAGCGAGAGTCACCTCGGTTCCTATTCGGACAATATCGAGCACATCCCGGGCATCACGGCCTACTTCGAAGACAAATACGACGACTGAGGCTTCTCTCCATGGATGACGAGCCACTCCTGCGCATCCGCGGTGCCGACATCGGCTTCGAAAAAGGCGATGCTCTGCTCGAATCCGTGGATCTTGTAGTCCACCCAGGAGAGATCATCGGCATCATTGGGCGGTCCGGCATCGGAAAGACGACGCTCTTACGCACCATCGCCGACCTGATTCCCGCCTTGGAGGGAACGGTGGAGGCGCCCGAGGAGCGAGGACAGATCGGTTACATCCCGCAGCGCTTGGGCCTGATCAACCATCAGACGGTCGGTTACAATGTCATCATGGGCGCGCTGGTGCGCGCGCCACTATGGCAGACAATCCTCTCCCTGCCGAGCCGAGAATTACGCGATGATGCGCGGCAGGCGATCGCCGCGGTCGGCCTCTCGGAAAAGGCGCTCGAACCCATCAGCCTGCTCTCTGGTGGACAACAGCGACGCGTCGCTATCGCCCGTTCTATGGTTCAGAGGCCGAACCTACTTCTCGCAGATGAATGCCTAGGGGAATTGGATGCGGAGACGGCCAAGGAGATCATCGATCTACTCGTCCGATTGTCCAAAGAACAGGGCACAGCGATTCTCATCGTCGACCACAACCCCGTTCGGGCGAGCACATTTTGCGACCGCGTCTTCCAGATTCGCGGCACCCGTCTCGAGGAGGTAGATGTATGAGTGTGATCCATCTTCTGAAGAAGCGACCGCGCATTTTACTCTACATCTGCGTGCTGATTCTCGCCGGATTCACCGCCAATCGGCTCGGACTCAATCTGTACAACCTCTCGGCCGCCGGTGAGCGATTCGGCATCCTGTGGCCCGAACTCTTCCCGCCGGACTGGTCGGTGTTGACCGAGCGCGCGCCCTACACCTTCTCCGAATGCACTTGGGAAGCGGATTGGATGTGTAGCCCGGCGGTGCATGGACTGACCGAGACCATCGAGATCGCCTTCCTCGCCACCGTGTTCGGGATGCTCATCTCATTGCCGCTATCGATGATGGCCGCCCACAATCTCTCCCCTGTCTGGTTGTCCACCATCATGCGATTCGTGTTGGCGGGCCTGCGCGTATTGCCCTCGCTCGTGTGGGCGCTTTTCCTTGTCATCCTGTTCGGTCCGGGTCCATTGGCCGGCGTGCTCGCCATGACCCTGTACACCATCGGTTACCTTGGGAAACTGCAGTACGAAGCCCTCGAAGGGGTCAGCCGTCACCCGTTGGAAGCAGCCAAGGCGATGGGCCTAGCGCGGTGGCAGGTGGCACGATTCTTCGCCCTGCCCGAGGCCGCAAACGCCCTGTTGAGTCAGGTCCTCTTCATGTTCGAGTACAATATTCGTCACGGCTCGATCATCGGGCTGGTCGGTGCGGGTGGCATCGGTTGGTATCTCAACAATTACCTCTCAAAGTTCAGTCGATACGACCGCGCGCTGGCGATGATTCTGATCATCTTCGTCGCCGTGGTCATCATCGATCAAATCTCGCTGATGCTGCGACATCGATTCATGGATAGCGAGGTGCACGCCCCGCGCGCACGTTGGCGCGAGGTCATTCCGTTCATCGGTCGGCGCTGATGCGAATCGCGCCGTTCTCATAATGGACGTAGATGTTGGCGGGGACTTTGGCTGTCAGCGCAGCGAGGCCTTCGTTGACCTCATCGACGCTGACTTTGAACGCCTTTGCAGCGCGGGCGGCCTTCCAGGCGACCTCCTCAAAATCGGATTGACGAATCCATTCAAAGAGACGGGTCTCGAATTCGGTTAGATCCTCGAATCCCATGCCCGGTCCAACCCCTAGCAGACCTTGAGGCTTTCACACCAGCGATTCGGCCATCGTGCGAACGCATTCCTCGGCCGAATGAAGCCCATCGAGCAGGGCGCACAAGGCATCGATGAATGGCACGGGACAGCCGACCTCGACAGCTCGATCGGCAAACATGCGGGCGGCGCGGACGCCTTCGGCGACCATCACCATCTCCTCCAGTGCCGCCTCCAATGAGAGACCTGAACCGAGTTTCTCACCCAAGGTGCGATTGCGCGAGCGCGGACTGGTGCTCGTCACGTAGAGGTCGCCCAGTCCAGCCGGACCAAAGGCGGTTTCAGGCTGTGCCCCCATCATCGGGAGCAACCGTTGGCCCTCGGCAAATCCGACGGTGACGAGCGCCGCCTTGAGATTGTCTCCGCCGATGCCATCGCGCAGCCCATCGACGACACCACAAGCGAGGGCGACGGTATTCTTGTACGCCCCCCACAATTCGCAGCCGACCGCATCTTCGCCCGGTACCAAGACGATGGAATCGGTCGACAAGCGGTCGCAGATGCGACGCGCGACCGAGATATCGTGTCCCGCCACCATCGCGGTCGTGATCACCCCTCGCGCCACCTCGGGGGCGATCGTCGGTCCGGTCAGCACCACCACGGGATTTGAGCAACCCGCCGCCTTGAGTTTGGCATCGATGGCCTCGGAAATCAGGCCGGAACCTCCGACCTCAGGTGGCGCCAATCCCTTCGCAAGATCGAGCAAAACATGGGAGGGGCGAAGGTGCGGAATCACCAGATCCACCACCGAGAGAATGACGCTGGACGGCAGGGCGAGCACCAGTAATTCGCTCTCCGCAATCGCTTCACCGATGTCCATTGTCACATCGATCGACAAGGGAATCCCAGGCAGATATTTTGTGTTCTCACCCTGTTCAAGAATCGATGCATAGACCTCATCTTCGACCGTCCAGCCGATCACGCGATGCGAGTCTTCCGACCATGACAAGGCCAATGCTGAGCCCCAATTTCCCAATCCAAGAACAGCGATTCGGGACATCTGATGCGAAGCCGTGCGCAAGAGCATTTGACCATTGCCGCGCGCTCGACGCCGAGCGCCACGTTCTTGACGGGTCGTTGATGAGCGGGACCCATAGCAGGGATTGCCAAGCTTGGTCAACGGCGCGGGGTTTAGGTCCCCGTCCTCAGTGGTTCGTAGGTTCAAATCCTACTCCCTGCACCTATCAATAAATATCGCAGGGAGTCGGATTTGAACCAGAGACTCGCTGATTATTACCAATCATTACGGCCGCGAGTCACGTGGTTTGGACTTTCGCAATGCGAAAGTCCAATGAGCCGCGGCTCCGCCGCGGCGAGACCCATCACTTCGGCACCCAACACCCGCAAAATCGACGTCACTAAGAACCCAGAACGACCACGCAGTGCCCCGCGCTCAGACCTGAGTGAAATCACTCTTCACAATCAGACCCAGGCCGCTTCTTCTTCATCAGCGTCACATAGACCCATCCAGAAAACCCGATCAGCAGAATCGGCACCCCGTAAAGGAACAGAGCAGAGACAGGTTCTGGCACCGTTCCATTGACACCCACAGTCGCCCCAAGTTTTCGATTCCACATGTCGGCATCCGAAGCCGACCCATCGCCATTCACGGTATTGACATGGAGGCGATAATCGGCGTTGAGACTGTCATCCGCCGGCGCGGTCCAATTCAGCGTCCAGCTCCGTTGGTCATTGCCTTCGGTGGTGTGCCCCGCCTCGTTTGCGGAGAAGATCCGGACCGCATCGTCCAGGCTGCTGAGCGTGCCGCGCTCAATCCACAGATTGAATCCAGCGAGATTCGCCGGGTCTTCAACCGATGCCGCCCCACCTGTCGCTGTGATCGTCAGCGTGTAATTGGTGTTCGCCACGAAGCGGGTCGGCATGCCCTCGAGGGTGATTTCGACCTCGGGACTCGGGCTTACACTGTGGCAATTGCAACCGTTCGGAACGTTATCAATTCCACCTGGACGAGAGGCCCCGTCGGGCAGTTGGACGGAGAGGAGGACGAGGATGGTGACGAGGATACACAATCGCTGGGGTCTCATTAGACTCGGGTGTGACCGTCGATGTCATGAACCCTGCCCTCGATTCCTCGGGGGTCATAGACCCCCGGCCGGCCAAGGTGTCAAAAGGCGGGCCTTGCTTGGTCGACACATGAGCGATGACGACATTCCCGTAGAGGACGGGGATGGACTGATGTCGGCCATGGAATTGCTCGATGAGCTCGACACGGACGGTTCGGGTTGGATCGAATCGGATGAATTCAACGAACGTGATACAATCGACAAGGAATTGGACAAGATTCGTTCCCGAAGAGATGGCACACAGCGTCGATTCCCTCGAGGTGTTGAGGATTTCGTCCTCTTGGCCGGATTGGCCTATTGCCTGATGTTTTTCGGTGGCATGCTGCTGATGAGTGCTGGCGTCTTCGGCCAAGGGGTCGATTTGGATGCCAACCTTTCGGCCACCACGTTGGATTTTGATGAGTGTGAGGACCCTGGAGACCAGGTCTGGCTCAACGCTTGGATCGACGATTCCCACAATATTCGGATCGATGCATACAACGTCCCCACCGCTGCGAAGAATACCGACATACGTTGGAAAGGAAGCGAAGGGAATTGGATCTCCGAAGTGAATTCCACGACGATTAAAATCGATTACTCGAATTGGCCCGACGGCGCCTATCACCTCGACATATCCTTCACCAATCACACGGCATATGTGCAGAGCGAGGACCCCGCCAACCATACCGCGGCGAACGGCACCCTCGCCGAGCGAATGGGACTTGAAATCGAGATCGCTTCCCGGGCACCGAGCATGGCCTGGCTGCCTTGGGTGGACGATTCACCCACCAAGGAGGCAGAGATCATCGATGATGGACCGCGCGCCTGTTGGACGACATCTGAACTCGGCGGCTGGGCTTGGATTCTGATGACTGCGGAGTGGGGTGGCGGTCGCGAGACGGCGATGCTCGCGGGTGGTTCAGCCGGTGTACCACCGTGGTGGATGGGCTTCGTATCTCTGTCGATGTCGGTCTGTTTCCTCTTCGTGCAGTACCCGTTGATGTACCGATTCTACCATCGTGAAGAAGACGATGAACTCAATTTGGATCAGGTTGAACGACTGGTGCAAAAAGCGATTCAGAAAGCCGAGAAGAAATGTCGGATCGAGGTCGATTGGGATGCGTGGAAAATTCAGGAACGGGACATCAGCATCGATGTGCTGGTGCCGTATCGAACGACGATGGAGACCCACGTCGATGCCAAGGATGTCCGGTGGGAGTTGGTCAGCACCGTCCTGTCTGAATTCAAGGCCTTTGGGCTGATGAAGCCCCTGCATCTGCAGGCCCGTGCCACCGACAGCACACAGGGCATTTTCCAAGTGCTCGGACAGGGTCTGGACAAGGCTCAGATTACGTTGGAGACGCATGGCGAGCGCGAGGCATTGGTCGAGGATTATTCGAAGTTCTTCGAGACGGTCGGCACCCTTGCGGGTGTCGAGGACCGGGCCATTAAAGCGGTGAAAAAGTGGTTCGTGAAGACCGGCCTGAGAGACCGTGGCTCCCGGGTCTACTCAGATGATCAGGCGCTCTATGTGCGGGTCATCTACCGGCCGAACCAACGCTTCGCCTTCTTCCGCTTCAAACGCTCCTTCGTCGATTTGGAGGCCGATATTGAGAATCACATGCGGCTCGCCATGCAGGACATCTTGTCGGACCGAGATTTGATCGTCAGCGCGCGAAATGAGGTGCAGACCCTGGCCGATCGTTCTGCGGCGGGGCGCGTCGAAACGGGAGGCGAGGGACATCAACAGGCCTTGGTCGCCAAACAGGAAGGTCTGGTCGGCACGATTCTGCAGAATCAGATCATGGGCGATGTGCTGTCCACGGTCGAATTCGTCGCGCACGAGAAGCGCGATTTCATCAATCGTTGGGGATTCTGGGGACTCATCGTCTTCGTCTGGATTCCGTTCATGGCATCGGGTGTGCTTGTGGGCGCGATGCTCGGTCTGCTCAGTCGCATGAACTTCCTGCGTGTGCTCATCGCTTGCAGCATCGGTGGCTTCGCCGCCTCGATCACGTGGGCCTATACGGCACGCGGTATCATCGAGGTGATGGAACGCTACCATGCGGAGGCGCTGATTCCTTGGCTGATCGCCGTGGTCATCATCTTCGCTGTGGTCCACCTGCGCACGAGCAAGCGTCGTCGCCTGGAAGCACTATTCAAGGAGACGCAGCTATTCTTCGGTGGCGCGTCTGACGCCGAGTGAACCTCAATCGGCCATCCAGATTGGGTCGCCTTCGAGGAATTGGCGGATGATCGAGCCCTCTGCGCGAACGAGGTGTTCGCTGACAGTCGACCGACCGAGGTCCAGATGCTTGGCGAGGTCGGCCAAAGTGATGCGCCGGGGCACCTCGTACCATCCGAGCTGGAGCGCTGCGGCGAGCACCTCCATCTGTCGTTCGCTGAGTAAGCCCTCATCGAGCATGTCGTCTGGGCTGACGTTGGTCGTACTGATGCGGTCGGGACGCAACATCAGACGGGCGGCTGTGACGACGATGCGAATCGACAGGGCACTGCCGCGCATGGTGTAGTGCATGCCCTCTGAATCCCAACGGCTGCCGGGCTTGATGGTCAACTTGCCGACGCGCGCACTGAGTTGGGTGAGCGGGTGGCTCAGACTGATGATGAGGATGTGTGCTGGATCGCCGCCGGTCGGCGTTGCGAGCACTTCGTCAAGTTCGATGAAATCAACCGCTTCAGCAAGATCCTCAGGCCCGTATCCTTCCCGGAAGATGATGCGGAGAAGCAAACGAATCCGCTGAGGATTGCGTTCGAGATAGCCCATGTGCATGGCCCATTCAAAAATCTCGTCAAGCGGTCCGAGGTTGGCGAGATGAAGGCGCTCTCTACGCCAGAAGATGGTCACCTCTCGCATTCAGCATCGCCTCCGAGCACGCCATGGAGATGGGTTCGCATTTGAATGCGTTCCCGTTCATGTGCCCATAGGGCACTCCGTCGAAGGCCGTATAAGCCGTCGCTTGCAACCCCGCCGCATGGCCCTCATCGAGTTGAAGGATGTCCGCCGCACCTATTCGACCGGTGGCGAGGTCGTCCACGCCCTCGACGGTGTGAGTCTTGAGATCGAGGCGGGCGAGTTGGTGATGCTGCTCGGGCCCTCCGGGTCTGGAAAAACCACCCTGCTCAATGTGATCTCCGCATTGGATTCTCCCACCGCTGGCACCTATGCATTCGATGGTACGGCTGTGCCGTCGGGTCGGGTCGAAGCGATGACGACATTTCGCCGCGAGAACGTCGGTTATGTCTTCCAATTCTTCAACCTCCTCGGCGACCTCACCGCGGTTGAGAACGTCATGCTCGTGCAGGAAATCGCCGGCAAGCGTGACCGCGATGCTGCCCTCGCCGCGCTGGCTTCGGTCGGTCTCGAAGGTCTGGATAACCGATTCCCATCCGAACTGTCCGGTGGCCAGCAACAACGCGTCGCCATCGCCCGGTCATTGGCCAAGAATCCCAAGTTGCTGCTCGGTGATGAGCCGACGGGCAACCTCGATTCAAAGACCAGTGCACAGGTCATGACCGTCCTCGCCGAAGCCTGTCGAACGCTGGGCGTGACCGCGATTATCGTCACCCACGACCCGGCTCTGACGAAGTATGCAACCCGCGTCATCCGCATCGATTCGGGCCGTCTGGTATCCGATGAGTCCGTGGTCAACAAAGCGGCCAGTGCGGTCGGTTCTGTCATCGAAAAAGTCGGACAGATGATCTCGGGTTCGGATGAGTGAGGCGATCGGATGCGACTGCTCATCAAGCGGATGCTCCGCACCCAATTGGCGCGGCCATACGGCATCCCTGTGCCCAATGTTCTCGCCAGTCTATTCGTGCTACTGCTCGTCTTCGGCGGGGGGCTTTCACTGGCCATGATGGAGCATACTCGCAATGCGGATGTGGTCTACGACGACTTCTACGAGAACACGAATCTCGCCGATCTATCCGCGTCTGTGGATCAATGGCCCTATCCGGCGGAGGACATGCTCGCAGCCTGTGCAGAAGAGATGGAGACCCACCCAATTCTCGCCTGTGAGACCCGCTATATCCATCGGGAGAAGTTCGCCTTGTCGGATGGAGACCAGATTCCAGCCGCCTACCATGGCATCGAGACCGTCGACGGGGCATTCGGTTCGATTTCGACGGTCTGGATCCAGGACGGAGAAGGCCGAACTCCGAACAACCTCGATGAGGTTGTGATCGACCGCCACATGGTCGATGAACTCGGCATCACACTCGGTGAAGAGGTCGATCTCATTCTGAATGGGAATACCGTCACCAAGACCGTCGTGGGCTATGGCAATCACCCGGGTCACCTGTGGTATGTGGCCGATCAGGCTGTGATGCTGCCCGGTGAAGGGGATTTCGCAGTGGTCTACATGCCGATCGAAGCCCTGCTGGACGCCCTCGACCAAGCGCCGAACAACCGCACAGTGATGCTCATCGATGTCGAGGGCACGCCAGATTACGACCTGCAGGATACCGACGAGGTCGAGGGTGAAGTCCTGACGGCGATGGCCAAGGACATCAGCGCTGCCCTCGGCCGAAACAATGCCTCGGCGATGACCGTCGATGACCGCAGCGCGATGTGGAGCGTTGAATTGCTGCGCCTCGACATCGAAGGGAATCGCAAATCTCTGCCATTGTTCACCGGCATTCTCGTCGGAGTCAGCGCGCTGGTGATCGCCATCAGTCAGGACAGACTCGTGCGCAAACAGAGCCGAGAGATCGCCGTGCTGACCTCACTCGGCACCCCCTCAAACCAGATTCTTCTCTCTTACCTCAGCGTCCCGCTCGCCTTCGGAACGATCGGTGGCGTCCTCGCTGTTTTCGCCGGGCGCGCAGGCTCCGTCCTTCTCACCAGTTGGTACTTCAACGACATGGTTGGCGTCCCGGTGACGACCATCCACCACCACACGGATTACGCGCTCATCACCTTCGCATCGGTCTTCCTGATCACGGTCATAGCTGGCTTCTTCCCCGCTTGGCGGGCCACCCGACTCAAACCACTGGATGTGATGCGAGGCGCCACCGCGCGCAAGCCCACCGCGGTGATGCAAGTCCTCACGGGCTGGTTGCCGACGACCATTGGATTGGGCATCCGATCCACCTTCCGCCGCCCGGTTCGCCTGGGCACGACTGTGGTCGCACTCGGCATGGCACTGGTCATGGTCGGCGGGACGATGATCATGTTCGGTTCGATGCAGGACTGGTTCCGCGAAAACCTCGGTGAGGATGACACGTGGGATGTGCGAGCAACCTACGACATTCGAGATGATGACGAGTTGCTCGCGTGGACCGACGCCCATCCTGAGAATGAATATGAGTGGAGTTTCATCTACCCGGTCAACCCCGACGATGACGAGCGTGAATTATTGCTCCACATGGTCGAATCTTTCGGGACGGATGGTGAATCGAGTATGCATGTGATGCGGTTGGTGGAGGGGGATTTACCGCGGCCAGGTCAACCGGTCCATGAGGCGGTCCTCGACCAAGGAGCAGCCAAATTCCTCAGCGTCGAGATCGGCGATGAGATGGACCTTCAGTTGACAGCCAACGGTGCCATCCGCGTCAAGATTGTCGGCACCGTCGATGAGATGACCCGTAGCGTTTGGGTGCATCATAGCGATGTGTTGTCAGAGGTCGAGGAGCGATTCGGCCCCATCATTCACGAGCTCGACCTGGAATTGAACAACACGGTTCACATCCGAGGTGAGAACCTGAAAGACAGCGGATTACACGAGATCGACGGGCTGATACTCACCGACCGTGAAGAGACGATTGAGACCTTCAACGAGGCCTGGAAGCGGCAGAGTGCGGGGATGTACATCTTCCTCGCCATCGGCTGGCTGATCGCCCTGGCCGTGCTCATCAACACGCTGATGATCAACCTCACCGAACACGACAATGAATTCGCCACTCTCAGAGTGCTCGGCGCCTCCTCACTGCGACTCTCGGGTATCCTGCTCGTCGAATCACTGGTCATCGGATTGATCGGAGGGACGATTGGCGCGCTCGCCTCGATCGCCACCGCCGTCATGATGGCCGAGGCCTTCACCACCTGGATGTGGACCTTCCCCGTCATCATCGACCCGTTCATCGTCGCCCAGATTATCGGCATGATTGTCCTCTTCTCCGTCTGCATCACCCCGATTGGATTGTGGCGCGTTTGGCGCATGGATCTGGTCGAGACGGCAAAGGAATATGCGGAGTGATATCGCCATGCGAATCGTCACGTGGAACGTCAATGGCATCCGCGCCGCCATCCGAAAAGGACTCGATGAATTCGTCACGCGAATCGACCCCTCGATCCTGCTTCTCCAAGAGACCCGTGCGCTCGAAGAACAACTCCCCAAAGGGTGGTATCCGGGCCTGGAACACACCCATTTACACCCGGCTGAAAAGAAAGGATATTCGGGCGTAGCCACTTGGTCTATGGATGATTTCGAAGTCGTAGGAACCGGCATTGACACCCGCCTTGACCCCGCCGATTCAGAGGGGCGAATGCTCCATACTCAACACGGCGATTTACATTGCTTAAACTGCTATCTTCCCAGCGGTTCAAACAAAGCGGAACGACAGATTTGGAAGGAGGGCTGGATGGAGGACCTGCTCGAGTGGGCACGTCCTTTCACCGAGATGGATGCGCCGGTTGTCCTGTGCGGGGATTTGAACATCGCCCACACCGAAGATGACATCTGGAACCCGACTGGGAACCGGCGGACGAGCGGATTCCTGCCACAGGAACGGTCCTGGTTCGATCGATTGTTGGCGAGCGGCTGGCACGATCTTCTGCGCATCGATGTCGGGCCCGGAAAAGGCCCGTATTCATGGTGGTCCAACCGAGGTCAGGCGCGAATTCTCGATCGGGGATGGCGCATCGATTACGTCCTCGGGAATGCCGCCGCCTTGCCTTTATTGCAGCGTGCTTCTGTGCTCCGAGAGGGTGGATTGGTCGTCAGCGACCATGCGCCGGTGATCGTTGATCTCGACCTTTAATTCGACCCATAGGGTCGAACAGGATTGAAATGGAGGAGCCCTTGGTCGGGGCCATGAGCGGGGGTCTTGCGGGCCGGTTGGAGCGGCTCCTGCCATCGGGCAGAGGTGTCTGGATTCCGATGGACCACGGCATCTCTTCCTACCCTGAATCTGGTTTGGATGACATGGATGCTGTCATCGATGCCATCATCGCTGGTGGTGCCGATGCCATCGTCGCCCAAAAGGGCGTGGTCAGTCATCAGTCTGACCGCACCGGCTGGGGCTCTTTCGTGGCCCATGTCTCGGTCTCTACCGCGCACGCCGGACCTGAAATGCTGACCAAGGTCAAGGTGGCGAGCGCTGCAGAATGTCAATCCCGTGGCGCGATGGCCGTGTCTGGCCAAATCAATCTCGGCGCGGCGACTGAACCTGAGATGATCATCGACATGGGAACGCTGACCGAAGAGGCCCACGCATTGGGCATGCCCGTGCTCGGCATGGTCTATCCCCGTGGTCCGAATCTCGTCGAAATCCCCGATGACATCACCGGTGGCGTGGCCCATGCGGCCCGCGTCGGCTACGAACTGGGCTGCCATGTCGTCAAGGTACCCTGGACCGGCTGCGTCGATTCCTTCGCAGAGGTATGTCGAGCGGTGCCGATTCCGGTGCTGATCGCCGGCGGTCCCAAAGGTGGCGATTTTTCCGACACGCTCGAGATGGTCCGATCGGCGATACAAGCCGGCGGAGCAGGGGTTTGCATGGGCCGACAAATCTTCGGCTCAGAAGACCCCCAGGCGTCGGTTGAGGCCTTGAGAACGGTCGTACACGGAGGTTGAGGTGATGGAGCTCTGGTTGGATGCGGCGAGCACGTCGGATGCGCTGATGCAACATCCGGCGGACCGCGTACTGCTCGCCAGTGGCGACGAGGTCCCTGATTGGGTCGATGGGCCTTTCTTCGCCTGTGTGGATGGGCAGGTACTCGACGGGAACACGAAACCTGTCGGCGTCCACATCGATGTGACCGATGCCGAGGGCCAGGATGCTGCCCGTGCGATGGTCGGCATGGTTCGCTATCTCGTCCTCTCGACCGGTGAATGGCAGATGATTCCACTCGAAAATTTGGTCGCAGCAGCCCAGAATAGCGGAACGTCAATCGTCGCACGAATCGATTCTGAACAGGCGGTACGTGGGGCAGCCTTCGCCTTGGATACAGGTGTCGATGCCCTTCTTCTTCCCCACGGTGAGGCGGAGATTTGGGCCCATGCCCAGACCGTTGCCGCCGAACGTTTGTCGCGGCGATCCGAGGCCGATGAAATCGAAGATTCAACCCTCGTCGAGGTCGAGATCACCGCCATCGAGGATGGTGGGGTGGGCGACCGAGCCTGCGTCGATCTGACCTCGATGCTCGAGGTCGGAGAGGGGCTCTTGATCGGCTCCTCGGCGGCGGCGATGGCCTTGGTCCACGGTGAGACGCTCGAGAGTGATTTTGTTCCCCCCCGACCGTTCCGCGTCAATGCCGGCGCCGTGCATGCATATGCGCTCATGGCGGATGGCACGACGAAGTATCTGAGTGAGATTCGAGCCGGTGACGATGTCGCGGTTTGCAATGCTGAAGGCTTGCTTCGAAGCGCCGTAGTCGGTCGAATAAAGATTGAATCCCGCCCTTTCCTTCTGCTCAGATTCCAAGACGAATCCGGCGAAACATCCGGACAGACATTCCTGCAACAAGCGGAGACGGTTCGCCTGGTCGGGCCCGGCGGTTCGATGC
>CAVOCV010000023.1:0-19103 GCA_963694325.1 Candidatus Thalassarchaeaceae archaeon
CTTGCCATAGGTCAGCCGCAACTCAAGGGATTCCCTCACCTGTCCAGACCATTGGCCATTGCCCGCCCATGAAACAATATCGATGATCAGATCGTCGAACTTCAACGCCATCATCGTCACGAATGCGACAGCCATGACGATCACGACCGTGTGCTGCATGTGGGTGTTGAGGATGTTTTGGAACTGGCGCACATACTCGGGGTCTTTCTTGCACGATTCGGGCAGGCGGAATGCATACTCAAGGAATCGAATCGTCGCGTGAGCGGTCTCGGAATACACCATCAAGAGGATGGCGACCAAGAGCAACTCCCACACCTCGCCCGAAATCAGACCGCCGAGGGTATCGGCTTCTCCAATCTGGGTCGGCAATGGATTCAATCCGGGACTGTAGGGGTCATTGGCACTCGCCAACTGACTGACCACACCCTCGTAGGAGAGCAGGGCATACAAGCCGAGGAAGACCAACATGAAGGCCATCGACCAGTTGATCATCCGCTTTGACAAGCCCCAGATGCCCATCAAACCGAACAATACGGGTGCCATGACGAGCAGGACGACGATGATTTGGATGTAGACCGATAAAGGCCAGATCAGATGATTCGCATGATTCATCGACATGTCGGCATGGCCGAACGGCAGATAGAGATCGAATCGAAGGATCATCCCGAAGGTCCACGTCAACAGGAACATGCCCGCGAGGAAGAGAATCATGCCGCCGAGCAGACCGAGGGTGATCTTTCGACGCAATTGAGGCGGTTGGAAATTGAGCGCGACCCACGCACCGGCGATGAGCACGGTGAACATCAGTGGCATCAGGTATCGGCCATCTCCCTCATTGCCTTGACCGGTCATCCAATCGGGAATAGGCAAGTCATCAAAGGCACCACTCTCGACGAAGCGAATCTCGATCTCATCGAGGGTTAGCGTGTGGTCCAAAGCGGGACACCAGGCATCGTTCGCCTCGTAGTAGGGATGGCAGTGACCGAAGACTTGTGTCATCGTCAGGAAGAGCCAAATCAATGCCAAAGACGCGACCAGTTGGAGGCAGACGACGCGCCATTCCTTGCGCAAGGTGCGCAGGTGCAAGGTGGTCAGACCTTCCTCTTGTAGTGAAACATCATCGGCCATCTTCTCTCACCTCCTCTCACATCTTGACCTGTAGCAGGGCCTGACTCAATTCCACATCGGGCATCCAATCGATGACGCGTGCGCCGTATCCCGCGACCGCGGACAGGCGATTCTGTCGCTCGAGTTTCATGACCTCGTACGACATGCGTGGGATGCGGCTGACGAGCCGCTCATAATCGATGCTCGACGGGCTCAGGACGACGACTTCGTGGCCGCGTCCTGCGAGGTCGCGCACCGCGTGCGGGACCGTGCCGTCTCCCTCAAGGCTGCTGATGACGAAGACCGGGCTGCCTCGACTGAAGCGAGGTGCCAATGCATTGGTCACAGCCTGCAGGGGCATGTCACCCCTCGGTGCCACGCCCGCAAGGCTCGAGAGGATCTTGAAGTGCTGCTTATCGCCGCCGTCTGCGGGCAGATAGGACAACGTATCGTCATAGACGGCGAGGGCGATTGAATCGCGTCGCTGGAGGAAGTAGGCGGCGAGGCTGGCCGCGGCGACCGTGCCCATTTCGAGCGGATTCTTCAGCACGGTGCCGATGCGACTGACGTCCCGAGAATCCAGCAGGAGGAACACGTCGGTGACCGCATCGCGACACTTTTCGTTGACCATCATGATGCCCGTGCGTGCAAAGGCCTTCCAATTGATGATCTTGAACGGATCGCCGGGCACATATTCGCGCAGTGAGAAGAACTCGGTGCCCGGGCCCGGTGTACGCAAGGTGGTCGCGCCGGTGTACATCTTCGGTGTGCGCGACCGGATCATGGCCTCTTCCACATCCTTCACTTGCGGGAAGACGATCAGTCCACTGCGGTGATCGATAAACATCTCTTGGCTGAACAGGTTGAACGTGTTGCGGAATCGCAGCGAGACCGGGCCGAAGGAGTAGTGACCGCGCAGCGGACAGCGCAGCACGTATCGGATGCGCGTGGTCTCACCCGGACCGAGATTGACCCGCATGTAGTTCAGGCCACTGCGCAATTTCATCTCGTGCGGCACATTGTCGAAAATCTCCAATTGCTGGGTCCTGCGGAAGGAGGAATTCGTGATTGCCAACTCGATATAGAGATCATCTCCCTTGTACAGGTTGTCCGCGGAGAGGGTTCGCACAACCTCCAGTTCTCCATGGCCACCGACCCAGGAGTTGACGGCGAGGAAGGCACAGAAGAGCAGGCCGAGAATCATCAGCTGGAAATTGGCGATCATCATGCCGATGAGCACCAATGAAATGCCACTGGTCAACATGAGCGAAGCCTTTCGTGTCCACATGTCACATCACCTCCCCTTACTTGCGTCCCCACATCTTGACACGTTTGACGACTGCGACCAGCTGTTCAAGGCTATAATTGCGGTCTTCGAAGACGAATTTGACGAGCACCGGATCGGCGATCATCTTCTGCAATTCGCGAGCCGGCAAGGCATCAAACTCGGAGCGGGTCAATGAATTTAGATTCCGAACGCGGCTGAGAAGAACCTGCTTGACCTTGTTGGCGCGGCCATAATATCCGTATCGTCTGGCATCTCCGAAGCCGTAGTAGATGATGCTGAAAACGTGGCGCCACGGTTCGGGGTCGACCTTCTTGATGATGACCGCTTCAAAGGCGATGAAGAGCGCGAGGAAGAGGAAGAGCATCGCCATCCAATCGTTGGTGAAGTAGACCAGGATGTAGTAGATCAGATTGTACGTATCGCCCATCGCACTGGGTTGTTGGTGCCGACTCTCATCGAAGATGACCTGCTTGCCCGCACCACTGGTTCCGTTGGCATCGCCGGTGTGCATCAGCAGAGATTCCGCGACGATGTCGAGGATCCACCGGCGATTGTCATTGGCCGGCACGACCTTGCCATTGAAATCTCCATAATCACCGGCATTGGCGCCCTCGTGATCGTAGACGGCATTGATCAGCGCACTGCCATCGGTGACGAAGATGGCGCGTCCCATCGGTGCACCTGGGCGCTCATTGCAGTCCCGGTTCTCACAGACCTTGACGACGAGGGTGAAGGGGCCTTGCTCGTCGGACTCGATGCCGCCGCCCTCGAAGCCGACAGTGAGGTTGCCATCGTCATTGGTATCCAGATAGGAATCCTGACTGGACCGGCCCCACTCGTACCGATTCTTCGTCTTGAGATCGCCCGCGTTCTTGTCAAAGGCTGAAGGACTGTTGAGCAGTACGTCATAATCGACGGTGAAATTCCAGGTGTCACCCGGCTCGACATGGTGGGCACAGAGCCCGGCTTCAGCCACCGAAGGCGTGTCGTGTTGGTTGACCGGGCTGTCGGGAATCGAATCCAGACGATCGATGATGCCATCCGAGTCCGCATCCGCAAAGCAGGGGTGGTAGGGCGACATGTCCTCGCCGGTGTAGATGTAGGGATTGGTGCGATTCATCCAGATGTAATTGTGATCCAGTTCCCGCGCCCAGTTCTCAGCATCGTACAAGCGATGGCCGCTATACCCCAAATCAAACGCGGATGCAAGACCGCTGGCAAAGCCGAAGTCATCCATCACGATGAGCGTGCCACCCGATGCGACATACTGCAGAATGGCCTCGATTTCAGTCGTCGTATAACCCTCGGATTCAGAGAACTGAACCACGTCGGCATCCCCGGTGAATCGAGGCAATGAAATGGTGTCCTGCTCGACACCAGTCACGATGAAAACGGTGTCCTCAGGGTTGTCGATCTCATTCAACAACACCGGGCTTGAGACCAGCGAACGGGTGTCGACACCCATGTCCTTGAGGTCCTGGCGGAAGGCGGACAGATCATCCCAATCATCGTCGTAAGCGGACAGGTGAGGGTCGGAGTCGACCAGATAGGTGCTGACGATGCTGAACAGCAGCAGGAAGAGAACGCCATAGAAGGCGAACATCAGTCCGGCTCGGCGCGTCTTGCGAGAGCGCAGCACAGTCTGAATGTCGACCGAGCCAAACTTCACTTTCATCACCTCCACCACATCCATAGGATGTGCAGCCGCGAGACGCTCAACTTAGCCTTAAGACGGTTTGGGGGTGGTGGAAGCAGCCTGCATCCCCGACGCATCGCGTTCAGCGCAAGAGATGGATGTCCTCATCGATGGCAGCGACCTCATCGGTCGGCACCAAGAGATGCGTCCCGTGCACCGGCCAGGGCAACAACCCAGCGTCGAGCCCCGCATCGAGATCGAGCAGCAGACCGAGTACGTTTCCACTGGTGGAATCGATCAACAGGTCGGCCACGACGCCCAACAGATCACCGCGGCTATCGACGACCCGACGACCAGCCAATTCAGCACTGAACGTCGCGGGCATGAGGCCATGGCACACGGCGCCTCCCATCAATACTCTGCCAAGGAGATTCAATCCACGGCCGTTCACATTCACATTCACCGAATGCACCCTCTCCCCAGGGTGAGTTCAAGTGTCCACCCACCCATCTTGTGGGGGAAACGGATTCCCCCCCTGAATGGGGATTTTCGTCCGAGGTCAGACGCTTTCGATGCCCATGAGAGTGTCCGATGAACTTCGGATGGTCTTCAGGCCACTCGTGAGTTCGCCCTCGAGCTTGGTGTAGTATTCCAACATCGCCGGCGTGATGGTCGGGCGGACGCGTCCGATCGCTTCATCGAAGTGCTTCTTGGAGACCGATTTGCGATCTGCTCGCATGGCGATGAGCGCTGCCTCTCTGCACACGGCCTCGACATCTGCACCGGTGAAATTGGTCATCTTGTCGGCAAGAGATTCGAGGTCGAACTTACCGAGCGGCATGTCCTTGACATGGATGGAGAGAATCTTTCGCAAGCCGGCTAGGTCGGGTGGCGGGATGTGCATGACCCGCTCAAAGCGGCCACTGCGCAGCAGGGCGGGGTCGATCATCTCGGGCCGGTTGGTCGCTGCGATGACGATGACGCCCTCCATCGCCTCGACACCATCCATGCTCGATAGCATCTGATTGACGACGCGGTTGGAGACATCGGAGCCCTCGCCGGAATTCGGTGTTCGGACGCCTGCGATGGATTCGAACTCATCGAGGAAGATGATCGAGGGGCTGGCCTGCTTGGCCTTCTTGAAGATCTCACGAATCGCCTTCTCGGACTCACCGACCCATTTGGAGATGAGTTCCGGTCCCTTGACGGTGATGAAATTGGCCTTGGCCTCGTTTGCGATCGCCTTTGCGAGCAGGGTTTTGCCCGTGCCCGGGGCACCGAACATAACGATGCCACGAGGTGGCTTGATGCCGAAGTGCTCGAAGCGATCCGGCATGGTGAGTGGCCATTCGACGCTCTCCTTGAGTCGTTCCTTGACCTCCTCGAGGCCACCGACGTCGGACCAAGATACCTCGGGGATTTCGACGTAAATTTCACGCAGAGCGGAGGGCTCGATGTCACGCATAGCGAGGCGGAAGTCGTTCATCTGAACCTCCATCTTCTCGAGCACTTCCGGAGGAATCTCATCCTCATCCAAGTCGATCTCGGGCAGGTAGCGTCGCAAGGCCTTCATCGCGGCTTCTCGGGTCAGAGAAGAGATGTCAGCACCGACGAATCCATAGGAATTTTCGAGGATCCAATCCATGTCAAAGTCATCGGCGATCGGCATGCCGCGGGTGTGGATGTTGACGATTTCGCGGCGCCCATTCTTGTCGGGGACGCCGATCTCGAGTTCGCGGTCGAATCGGCCCGGTCGTCGCAGGGCCTGATCGATGGCATCGCGGCGATTGGTCGCCCCGATGACGACGACATTGTCGCGTCCTTGCATGCCGTCCATCAAGGTCAGCAATTGGGCGACAACGCGGCGCTCGACCTCGCCCGAAACGTCTTCGCGCTTCGGCGCGATGCTGTCGAGTTCATCGATGAAGACGATGGCCGGCGCATTGGCTGCGGCCTCGTCGAAGATTTCGCGCAACTGCTTCTCGGACTCACCGTAATACTTCGAGATGATCTCGGGTCCGTTGATGCTGGTGAAGTGGGCATTTGTCTCACTGGCGACCGCCTTCGCGATCATCGTCTTGCCCGTGCCTGGTGGCCCGTGCAAGAGCACGCCCTTCGGTGGGTCGATGCCCAACCGACGGAATAGAATCGGATGCTTCAGCGGGAGTTCAATCATCTCGCGGACCTTCTGCAACTGGTTGCCAAGTCCACCGATGTCCTCGTACATGATCGAGGATATCTCGCCGCTGCCTTCCTCGTCGTCGACGACATCCTCTTTGATGACGATCTCGGAGTCGGGCAACACCTGGACGATGCCCTTCGGCGTGGTCGAGACGATGGCGAAGGGCAAGGCCTCTGCGAACAGGGTCATGCCCGGGATGAAGATGCGGTCTCCGGCCACGACCGGGCGCTTGTTGAGCCCGCGACGTGCGAAGCCCTCGATGCCCGGCCCGAAGCGGACCTTCTGCTGCTTGGCCATCACCGGAGAGAGCACCAGACGGGTGCACGGCTTGGTCTCGACCTTGGTGATCGTCACCCGGTCGCCAAGGCTGACACCCGCATTCTTACGGATGATGCCGTCGATTCGGATGACGCCGAGGTTCGCATCCTCGGGTCGGCAGCGCCAGACGATCGCCGCTGTGCTGCGCTCGCCGTTAATCTCGATGACATCCCCGGGTTTGAGATTCAAATCGTTGTCGAACGGCACGCGCGCGCGGCCATGACCGACATCGCTGGGGATGGCCTTGGCAACGCGCAGGGAAAGGGTCTTGTCTTCGTCATCAGCCATGGTGGGTCCTCCAGACAGAGTGGGGATTCGCACATCCCCCTAAAACCCCTCCAGTTCAACCTCTCCTCACGAAGCCGGTCCACGCCGGTCGACAACAACGCCGAAACGGGAGGATTCAAGACGGGAAGGCGGGACGCCCGGCCATGGCACATGTCCTTGCGACCGGTCTCGAGTTCCTCGACAACACCAACCCCAACGGCTCCCCGTGCGTCAAGGGTTACAACATCATCAATGGCCAGTTGACCTTGGCCAGTGACGGTGGTACCTTCCAGTCCCACAACCCTGCGTGGTTGGATGACTGCCTCGGCGAGTTCCCGCTGTCGACCGAAGCGGATGTTCACGATGCGCTCGCCGCAGCCCGCACCGCCTTTCCCGGCTGGGCTGCAACCCCCGCGCCCACGCGCGGACAAATCATCGGCAACATGGGTCGACTCCTGATGGAGCACAAAGACGCCATCGTCGCCATCGAGACCCGTGAGATCGGCAAGACGCTCAAAGAGAGCGCGGGCAGTGTGCAGGAAGCCATCGACACCTGCCTCTTCTTCCAGTCCGAAGGTCGCCGTCTCTACGGACAGACCGTCAACTCCGAATTGCCCGACAAGGAACTGTTCACCTACCGACGTCCGCTCGGGGTCTGTGGCATCATCAACGCCTGCAACTTCCCCGCAGCCGTCCCCTTCTGGAAGATGATCCCCGCCATCATGTGCGGCAATACCTGCGTGTGGAAGTCCCCTCAGGACGCGCCACTCCTCTCCTTCGCGCTCGCGCGAATCATGCACGAGTCCGGCCTGCCAGATGGCGTCATCAATTTGATCCACGGCAAGGGCAGCGGCGCGGGTCAGAATCTTGTCGACGCGGTCGACAAGGGCATGATCGACAAGATCTCCTTCACCGGCAGCACCGCGGTGGGCAAGATGATCGGCGAGATCTGCGGACGCAACCTCGTCAGTGCAAGCCTCGAACTCGGCGGCAAGAATCCGCTCGTCATCATGCCTTCAGCCGACATGGACAACGCTGTCGAAGGCGCCTACTGGTCCGGATTCGGAACCGCGGGACAGCGCTGCACCAGCCTCGGAAATCTCATCATTCACGAGGAGATCTACGACGAATTCATGGCCAAACTCATGGCCAAGGTCGAATCCACCGTCATCGGTGATTCGCTGCGCAACGAGGGCGTCCTCTACGGTCCGATGCTGTCCGAGAAGTACGCGGTCGACTTCCTGCGCGATGTCGAGATGTGCGAACGCAGTGGCGCGACCAAGCTGTTCGGCAAGGGTCGCATCACCAATGACAACAAGCCCGCGGGCTTCCGAGGCGATGCCTCCGAAGGCGTCTACATGTGGCCGCACGTCTATGCGGATGTCACCGAGGACATGGAGTGCTTCCACGAGGAGATTTTCGGCCCGGGCATCACGATTGTCAAGGCCACGGATTTTGACCATGCGCTGCACCTCGCCAACGCCTCCCCCTACGGCCTCTCTTCGGCCATCTACACCAACGACCGCCTCGAGGCCTACCGCTTCAAGACCGGCATCAAGGCCGGCATGACCGGCATCAACAACTCGACCACCGGCGCGGAAGCCCACCTGCCCTTCGGCGGGGTCAAGGGGTCCGGCAACGGCACCCGAGAGTCCGGCATCTGGGTGATCGAGGCCTACTCCTATTGGCACGCGGTCAACGATGAACTCAGTGGCAAACTGCAATTGGCCCAGATGGATGTCGACGAAATCGACATCGAAGAGGCCGACGTCGATTACAGTGCCCTCGCGTGAGACGGCATATTCAAGGCCGCAGGCCCCGATTCGGTCTCCATG
Organism: Candidatus Thalassarchaeaceae archaeon; assembly: GCA_963694325.1. Classification (GTDB taxonomy): domain Archaea; phylum Thermoplasmatota; class Poseidoniia; order Poseidoniales; family Thalassarchaeaceae; genus MGIIb-P. The sequence continues at coordinate 8,634 of CAVOCV010000023.1, forward strand.
AAGGAGTTTCGTATCTACCTGAATGATGAGCCCGGCTCGCTGGCCGACCACTGTGATACCATCGCCGCTGCGGGCGTGAATATCTTGGCAATCGCCGGCATTGGCGATTCCGGCGCATCCGCCGCAATGCTGACCGACAACCCCGACGCGACCCAAACAGCCCTGGCTGATATGGGGGCGAATTTCGCGGTGGCCGACCTGAAGACAGCGACCCTGGAACACAAACCCGGTTCTCTGGCCGCCTTCACCCGCGGCCTGGCCGAGAGCGAGGTCAACCTGCGCAGCCTCTACGTGATGTCCGTGGATGACGGCACTGCGACCATCGGTTATACGACGGATTGAGTGGGTTCACCACTCGGCCTGATCGGTGTCGTAGTCGAAGACACACGGCCCATCGCAGGTGTCGATGATCGTCCCGGTATGGAGGAAGTGTTCGACCATCGCGTTGACCTGTGCGATCGGTCCGATCTCGTTGTGGGCCTTGCCCGAATCAGCCATCGGCGGCGCTGCATTGGTCTCGGGCATCGCATCATAGCCGCCGTCCCAATAGACGATGACGGACCCCTCACTGAAGTTGCCCTCGGTGATCGGCACGCCATAGGGCAGATGGCTCGAATTGGAGAGGACGAATGCGCCGGAAGCGCGGGCGGAACGGTCCGCGGAAATGCCCGGCACCTGCGCATCGTTGATTGAGATGGTCGAGAGGAACCTGAACGGCGTGACTGTGTCGCCGTCGCCGAGTTCGGCGAACTGCAGCCAGGTCTCGGGGTCACTCGCATCCCACATCTGCTGGCACACCGCAATCAACACGGCCCGGTCGTTGCGCGCCGGGTAGGCCGTGCTGTGAGCGAAGCCCTCGTCGAAGCGCTCGTAATTCGTGCTGCGCTCGATGAAGGAGGAGAATCCGGACCCACCGACCCACAGGGCGGCACGGTCGATGTCGGGGCTGAACGCGGTGATGCTCGCCCCGTAGATGCCGCCCAAACTGTAGCCCATGTAGAGGATGTCCCGTGAATCGACGAGCATTGTTCCTTCATCGTTCTCGTACTCCTCAAGGTTCGCACAGACGCCACCGAATGTGCGCGCCAATGCCAAATGGTTGACCAACATCTGTTGCAAACGGTCGGCCTGGTGCTCGAAGTAAGAGGGGTCGAACAGCCCGAAGGCGATGGTATCGACATCGGTGTAGGACCAACCGAGCAGATCGGTGGCGATGAAGGGCACATTGTAGGCTTGGGCCCAGCCGTGGACCAGATTCTCTCCGTAGTATTCGCCCTGCCCGAGGAAGCCGTGGCCGAAGATCGTCAACGGCCCACTCTCGTTGGCGTCTGCAAGGCTCTGCGGGATCATCATCGTGAAGGGGATCTCTGCGTTTTCCACGAACTGCGGCGTGCCATTGTCATCTCGGCTGATGCGCGAGGGCGGATTCTGCCATTCGAGATATTGCGGGACGGTATAGGTGCCCTTGATGAGGCGGAAATCGTTCTCGGTGTCGGACAACCAGTCCGATTGTACGCTGGTGATGGTGCAGTTGATGCCATCCTCTCCGAGCCGGTCGAGGGCGTCGGCGCGCATCGAGAGGATGCCGCCGAGCATCGAATCCAGCGAGGCGGTGCGGAACATCCAAGCCGCCTTCAGATTCGACTCGTCATGGCCTTCTGCATCGAGGGCTGTGACCAGATCTCCGAGGGAATCGCGTCGCGCCTCGATGTCGGGCGCATCGGTGATGTTGCCCGCAAGGAAAGCGGCGAAGGCGGTGCTCGGCGTCAATCCCATGCCCGACATGCCGACGCCATAGGCGGTGTTGGCATCGAGCGGTCCGAGGGTGCGGATGAAGACGATCGTGTCCTCGGGAGAGTCCGCTCGCGCATCCAATTCGACCCAGTGGGCCACGCGCTCTCCCGTGTTGAGGTTGAGCAGGATGGTCGGGTGACCATCCTCCAGCGAGGTGGCGATGCTGTGCTGGTTCGCCACATCGGTCAGGACCGGTGCTTGGGCGAACGCGGTCATGATCTCGGTCGAGGGGCTCATCCCGTCGAGCCGGTTGAGGGCGGGGATCTCGACGATGTCGACACTGCCAGAGGCGGGCAGGGTATTGGCCGAATAATTGACCCGCCAACCGGTTTCAGTCGATTCATCCGCGCGCAGGAAGGCATCGGACGGGAAGGGCAGCATGCAGTGCACCGATGAGAGGCTGTCGCAGCCTTCCGTATGTGGGACTGCGACAATTTCGGCGGGGGTCTCGCCATCGAAGACAGGGGGCGGTGGTGTGCCATCCTCGTCGTATTCATCATCGTTGTCGACACTGCCGACACAACCGGCGAGCAGCATCATGGCGACCAGAATCATGGCGAAGAGGGTGTGCTTCATGGCGCCGCCATGGACACTCCGCCTATCAAGGCCTCTCTCACAGGATGGTCGCGCCGCACTCGGGGCATTTCATCCCGGGAATGAAGGCCCCGGGCATGAAGCCGCACACCGGACAGATCGACAGGGCATCTTCCCACATCGATCCTCCACCCCCTTCGTCCTCTTTGAACCCCTACGGGGTTCTCAGCGAAGTTAATGGAGGGCAGGCTGAGGCGGAGAATCAGCGGAGCGTGTGATGATGGGCGATACCATACCCCTGCCGATGAAGAAAGGCTTCGGTGCCACCGACCGCGTCGATGCCTGGTGGAAGGGCCCGACAGCGATGGCGTCCTATCTCGGATTCATGGTCGTCTATGCGACCTGGCGCGGTTTCATGGAGGCCGACTTTTGGATCTTTGAGGAATACGGTCGCAGTGCGGGCACCCAGACCATGGCGATTGAATCGGAGGGCAGCCATGTGCTCAGCCCACTGTTCAGTCCGTTGATCGTCCCCGACTCCCATTCGTGGATGCCCGAGGCATTCTGGTGGTTGTCGCCGGCGATGTTCATTCTCATCTTCCCGGCCGGCTTCCGCGCCACTTGCTACTACTATCGCAAGGCCTACTACCGCGCCTTCTTCCAATCCCCGACGGCCTGTGCGGTGTCCAAGCCGTGGAATGCCTATGAGGGGGAGACGGGGATTCTCATCGTGCAGAATTTGCATCGCTACTTCATGTATGCCGCGCTCGCCTATCTGCCGATTCTGTCGTTCGATGTCTATCTCGCGATGGATTTCCATCACGATGGAAACCAAGCATGGGGAATCTCCGTCGGCACGCTGGTGCTCGCGCTAAATGTGATCATGCTCGGTGGCTACACACTCGGCTGTCACGCCTTCCGTCACCTGGTTGGTGGCGGGGCCAATGACTGGACCTCGACGCCGATGGCCCGGCTGAAGTACAAACTTTGGTCATTCAGCACGAAATTGAATGAGCGCCACAAGGACTGGGCGCTCTACTCTTTGTTTTGGGTGATGTTTGCCGACTTCTATGTCTATGCCTGCACGATGGGCTGGTGGAATGATGTTGTTCTCTGGGGAGGTCTCTGAAATGTCTGAAAATTTTACCGTTCACGAATATGATGTGGTCATCATCGGCGCCGGTGGCGCTGGGCTGCGCGCCGCCATCGAAGCGACCCGGCAGGGCGCATCTGTCGCCGTCATCTGCAAGTCGATGCTCGGCAAGGCCCACACCGTGATGGCCGAGGGTGGCGCAGCTGCGGCCTTGGCGAACAAGGATGATCGCGACAATTGGCAGACCCACTTCCGTGACACCATGAAGGGCGGCAAATACCTCAACGATTGGCGCATGGCAGAGATTCACGCCAAGGAGAGCCCCGACCGCATCCGCGAGTTGGAGCAGTGGGGCGCCATCTTCGACCGCACCCCAGAGGGGCTGACCAACCAGCGCAACTTCGGTGGACACACCTACCCGCGCCTTGCCCACATTGGCGATGCGACCGGGCTCGAGTTGATTCGAACCCTGCAGGAACGCGGCATTCACACCGGCATGGAGGTCTTCATGGAATACACCGTGCGCCATCTGTTCAAGACCGATGGACGGGTGTCCGGCTGCTTTGCCTACAACCGCGTCGACGGTTCACTGCATGTCTTCAAGGCCAAGACCACTGTCCTTGCGACCGGCGGCATCACCCGCTGCTGGGCCGTCTGTTCAGGGTCTTGGGAATACACCGGAGAGGGTCATGCGCTGGCCTACTGGGCCGGGGCTCAGATGGGCGACATGGAGTTCGTTCAATTCCACCCGACCGGGATGATCTGGCCGCCCTCTGTGCGCGGGATTCTGGTCACCGAAGGCGTGCGTGGTGAAGGTGGTCTGTTGACCAATGCAGAGGGCAAGCGATTCATGTTCGACTATGTTCCCGAGATGTACCGCGATGAGTTCGCCGATACCGAGGACGAAGCGATGGAATGGGTATCCTCGATCGTTGCGGATGAGACGCCGACCGCGCGCCGACCGCCCGAGTTGCTGACCCGCGACGTCGTCGCCAAGGCGATCAATGCAGAGAAAGAAGCCGGACGTGCCAGTGTGCACGGCGGTGCCTATCTGGACATCTCGTGGCGACCCGAGGATCAGGTCAGGCGCAAGTTGCCCGGCATGTATCATCAATTCATGGAATTGGCTGCTGTGGACATCACGAAGGAGCCGATGGAGTTCGGCCCTACCGCGCATTACGTCATGGGTGGCGTCAAGGTCGACCCCATCACACAGGAATCGACCGTGGCCGGTCTCTATGCGGCTGGCGAGGCCGCGACCGGCTTGCACGGGGCGAATCGCCTCGGCGGCAATTCGCTGTCCGACCTGCTGACCTTTGGCAAGCGGGCGGGACAACACGCCGCTGAAGCCGCTGCAGAGATCGACACATTCCCCGAGATCGATGGCGCTGAGATTCAGCGAATCATCGAGGAGACCCTCGCCCCGCTCCTGCGCGAAGAGGGCGAGAACCCGGCCAAGGTGGTCGAAGACCTGCGCGAGATGATGCAGGAGAAGGTCGGCATCATCCGAACCGGCGCACTTCTTTCGCAAGCGATGGAGGAACTCGACGCCTTCCGCGCCCGCGAAGCGACGACCGCTCCCGGTGGCACTCGCATCTACAATCCCGGCTGGCATCAAGCGCTGGAAATCGGCGCGATGATCGACATCAGCCAGATGTGCGCCCTCGCCGCCTTGGCACGAGAGGAGAGTCGGGGCGGTCACACCCGCGACGATTTCCCCGTGCCCGACCACAGCCATTGGGGAAAAATCAACAGCGTCATCGTCCAGGCGGCGAATGGCGACATGGAACTTTCACACATCACCTACCCTCCGATTCCGGATCGCTTGAAGGAATGGTTGGATGCAGATGACCTGCACGAGGAGGAGGAGTGAACATGGCGGACGATGTCACCTTCCGCGTCTTCCGAGGCGAGAATGGCCCAGACGGCAGCCCGATGGGCGAGATGGTCGACTATACCGTGCCGATGGACGAGGGCATGGTCGTGCTCGATGTGATCCACAGCATCCAAGCTGAGCATGCGCCCGACTTGGCCTGTCGCTGGAACTGCAAGGCCGGGAAGTGCGGCTCATGCAGTGCCGAGGTCAATGGCAAGCCCCGCCTGATGTGCATGACCCGCATGGAGGACATCATGGAGGATACCCCCACGGGTGAGCCCGTCGTCGTCAAGCCGATGCAGGCCTTCCCGCTGATCAAGGATCTCGTGTCCGACGTCTCTTGGGCGTATGAGCTCAACAAGAAGATCCCCGCTCTCAAGGGCCCCGAAGAAATGGATTGGAAGTTCTCCCAGAACGAGGCGGATCGCGTCCAGGAATTCCGTTCTTGCATCGAGTGCATGCTGTGTGTCAACACCTGCCACGTGATGCGCGAGCATCAGATGTTCGAGGAGTTTGCCGGACCCCGCTTCTTCGTTCGACTCGCCAATCTCGAGATGCATCCGATGGATCAGGATGACCGGCTCGAGATGATCAAGGATGACTTCGGCCTGGGTTATTGCAACATCACCCGATGTTGCACAGAGGTCTGCCCAGCGGGCATCAACATCACGGACAATGCAATCATTCCACTGAAGGAGAGAGTGGTGACGGAATACTACGATCCGATCGCCATCCTCGCCAAGAAGGTCGGCCTTCGAAAGTGAGTGACTGTTCAATCAATGATTGAAATTAAAAAAGGGCCCACACGAGGCGCCGAAGCGCCTCGTGCGGGCCGGTGTGTCATCATGTGTTGTGCAAGTCTACTCGATCAGATCCGAATCAAAGATGGTCGACGCGGAGCTTCTTCACGTTGGCCTTCTTGATGGTACCCTTCGACTTGAGCCACGCCGGCGCTGATGCCGGGGGCTTCACATTCTCTGTCCAACCCTTGAACACGTGCACGCGCTTGGTGCCGCGCTCACGCAGGTTGATTTCAGTCGCGCCACGAGTGGCTGCCTTCAGCGCCGCGCCACGAGGCTGGCGGCTTGCGAAGACCTGGCTTGTGTCCTTTCCGCCCTTCATCAGAACGAAATACTTCTTTTCTCCCATTGAGTTTCACCTCTGAAGGAGACGCGCTTCCGGGCCACCTTAAGGGTTCCTCCGTCTAAACGCACTGCTGCGCCCCATTCGGTAGTTTTTCGGAAAGACCGACACCCGGCGCAATGGGTCGCTACGGGTGCGAATCTGAGCGATTTCAACTGGAATTCGGACCCCTCGGAGGACCATCTACTCGACGGTGGCGCAGTGCATCGAATGGATGCGAGGCGAACGGTTCAGAGTTCAGCGCCGGCCAGGGTCTTGGTGTCGACGACACCGGGAATTTGACGGATGTTCTCGACCACGGCAGCAGCGATGCCGGACAGCGTTTCGGCCTCCAACTTGAGAATCAGATCATAATCGCCGAACAGAAGCGTTGCGTCGACCACGGTGTCCAACGTCTGGGACTCGGTGTAGACATCGAACTCCTTGCCAGGGCTGACGTTGATGAGAATATATCCGACCGCCATGTGAACCATTTCTAGGCACGGCATTCCGCACTTCAAGGGTTCGATTCGTCGCCCTCGGCTCGATGGGCGTCGATCTGGTCCTGACTCCAACCTGCCTCGAGTAAATCCACATCGGTCCATTCCCGATCTGGGTCGGATTCCAGCCCCGCCATCTCGGCCAGAATCTCATCGGTCAGGTCATCCTCGGATTTTGACCAGGCCTCTTCGGGCAGGACTTCATCCTCGACGGATTCCTCTTCTTCCTCCGACTTTCGGCGGCTGACGATAACAGAGAATGCCAGGATAAGCAGGAGCACCACAGAGATCGCCGCGGACACGATGGTGCCGAGGCCCCGCTGTTCTCCCTGTCCGGTGGCATTCTCTTCCTCCTCGATGAGGGGTGGTGCCTCGCGCGCGAGCAGGCGCGTACTTTCTGTCACCTGATTGCCCGCGGCGTCGATGCAAGAGAATGAGAGGGTATGACCGGCGGCGATGCGGCCCGGGGGCGACCAAGTCTGGGCCCATACGCCGTCGGCAACCGGGTGGAAAACCGCCGAGAGGTGGGTGATGCCATCATCGGTCTTCAACAAGATCGAGCACTCGGTGCCGGCGTTTCCATCCGAATCGAGCACGCCGACGATGAGCATCGTCTCTTCGCCCGACACCAAATCGGTCGGCATGGCAGAGAAATCCAAGCGCGGCACCGACCCAAGCAATTCGACAAGCATCGTCGGGGACGTGCCGATCAATCCATCCACGTCGATCAGCGAGATGCGCATGGTGATTGATCCGACATCGAGATCCAGCGCATCGAAGTCATGGATTCGAAGGCGGAGGAATCGCTCCTCACCCTGCGCACCGGGCGTGCAGGAGGCGGTGGGTGTTGCCGCCTCAAACCAAGCACCTGAACGGGTCCGGGTGCTGTCCCCATCGCTCAACTGTACCGTCGAGGTGGTGATCTGACGGCCAGAGAGCAGGGCGACCCAGACCTCGCCCCCCTCGCCTCGGGTCAGATGGGTGACGGCCGAACCGTTCTCACAGAGGACCGGCGAGGATAGGATGGGTGGGGTCAGGAGAACGGGGCGGGTCCAGTTCCAACTGCGATTCGCCCAGATGCCCTCATCGATCCACGCGCGGATGGTCGCATCGCCCTGTTCCAATCCGGGTGGGGCGGTGATCGTGGAGCCCGTCATATTCTGCAGGCCCGCCCCGGGCCAGAGGACCTCGATTCGAACCGAATGGCTTGCTGTGGGGTCATCCTCATCGGTGAGGCTGACGGCCATCGGGTCGGCAACACCCGCAAGGAATGGGGGTGTGGACAAGGCGGCTGTGGGTGGCAGGTCGGTCGGGTCGAGGGAACGATTGCTCCACTCGATCCCATCCGCCACAAGGCGGACCTGAATGGGGTCGAGCGCTCCGCCAGCCGGCGGACGCCACTCCGTCTGGTAGCAGGTTTGAGAACCGCTAGTGCTGGACACGCTAACGCCCGACAATGCCGTGCCATCGACGAGGATCGAAGGCGATTCCTCGGCCGAGTCGTGATCCAAATCGATGACGCAGGCGGTCATCGCATGCGGTTGACCTCGAATCCAACCCTGGCCACCGTCCACCGGTGGGTCGATGCCAAGCCAGGGCAAGAGGTCTGCACCCTCGACGTGAACACCGTACCACGTCGCCGTCGCATCGGTGATGTTGAACGCGTTGAACCAGAAGATCTCAGCCGAGAGGTTCTGACCATCGGAGATGCCCCAATACAGGTCGACCGTACTGAGGGGTGCATCGGCCGGCAGTGTGATCGAAGCCACCCAGCGCGAACCCCCATCAGGCGAAGCGGCGTTGAGCACGGTCCAGTCATCGACGATGCTCCCATTGTAGCGCCAAGAGAGCGTCGCATCCGTGATGCCGAAGTCATCGAGGCCCACCACCTCACAGGTGACGACGCCACCCCGGGTCGCCAGCGTGGTCGAACAGGTTCGGTCCTCGATGGTCGGCCCATGGTTGACCTGGATGTTGAGACTGGCCTGATTGTTGTCGACGATGCGCTCGGGCTGGCTCGAATCATCCGCGACCCAGCGGACGAGGAACTCGACATAGCCGGACCGCGATGGCGTCACGTCGACGCTGACGATGCGCCGACTGCCGGCATCATTGCCGCCGGGCAAGGTGATCGTCTTGGAGGCGAGAAGCAGGTTGTTTTGCCGCTCGCGCACCTCGAGATGTCCACTGGCCATGCCCGGTGCGAGGTTTTCGAGGAGCACTTCGAGTTGGCCTTCGACATCTCGGGACAAGGTCTCCGGTGCGCGCACCTCTGAGACGTTGACATCGTGCAATCGGTCCGCATAGGCGGCCATTTTCGGGTCGCCGACCACCGTGCCCATCCACGAGAGGAGGACGTTGGAGGCAGCGTAGCACTCGGCCAATGTGTAGCCACCCGCATAGCACTGGAACAATTGATCGGGATTGGCGATGGCGCTGAGATAGGGTTCGTAGACGTAGCCCTTGACCCCGGAGACGCCATCCTCCAGTAGATCCGCCACCAGACTCTGCCCATAGTCCGCACCCCAGGCGAAGGTGCGCCCGCCGGTGCTGACCGCGGTCTCGGCGATGGCGCCGTCGACCCAGGTGAAGTGGGGGCGGATGGCGCGCAGATTCAGCGTGTCGAAGTAGACCGAGCCATTCCGCGTGCCCTCCTGTAATTGGGCGATCGCACGGACGTGGAAGGTCGTCGCATTCTCATGCGGACGGAAGCGGACGGTACGTGACTCCCAGCTGTTGGACAGGGCCCGGCTCGAAGAGACGTTTGTCGACAACAGGGTCCCGTTGGTATCGAAGGCCTCGACCTCAAGCCACCACTCACCGTAGACATCCTCGGCCGAGTTTGCATAGCCGTAGAGAATCCACGCGTGACCCTCCATGCCCTCCCCGATGTTCCACACCTGCTCGACCGATGTCTCGGGATTGGCGGTCACATTGAACGGTGCACAGGTCCAGACGACCTCGTCGCTGACCGCAGCGATCTCGGTCGGCGTCAGCGCTTGATCCCAGATTTGCACCTCATCGATGACGCCGGTGAAGTAGGTGCTTCCAGCCCGGTTCACACCGAATTTGTACAATTCGATGCTGTTGATGGTGTTGTTTGAGACGTTGGTCGTGCGAACCAGTTCCCCATCGAGATACTGGATGGCCGTGTTGTTGGTGAAGGCGACCAGCAGGTGCTGCCAGCGCGCATCGTCGACAGGGCCGAAGTCGTAGCGATTGTCATGGTAAAGTTGCCAATTCCCCGGCGTGCCACCGCTCGACATGATCTGGAAAGATTCCGAATCCCCCGCCACGTCATTGACGGCGATCACCGATGAGAAATCGCCCTGAGCCGTGTGATTCGCCTTCACCCACAGGCTGACGGTGAAATCGCCGACCGTGTCGTTGACATCGACGTGAGCGACATCGTCAACACCATCGAAGAAAGCGCAGTTCCCAGTGATGCAATTGCGCCACTGTGAACCGTTCGTACCGGTGAAGTTGAGGTCGGCATCGCCGACGGAATCCGCCGCGACATCGCCGCTGCTCTCGTCGAATCCCCAATGGTG